>VBCH01000275.1 GCA_005884455.1 Betaproteobacteria bacterium | reverse complement strand
GCCGACCACGACAAGCGGATTTCGATAGTGGATGGTCCCGCAGTTGTCGCATATGTGGCGAGGGAGCGAATCGCCGGGCGGCACGCGCAGCGCCAGCTTGGCGCCGCACTTGGAGCAAAAATTCAGCGGAGGGAAAGGCACGCTGGCTATGATAGCGGACGCCGGATCAGGGCCGGCAGCTCGCCAAGACTGCCGATGACATGATCGGGCATCGCGCCCAGCTCGTCCACCGGCGCGCCGGTGCGGTTGATCCAGAATGTTCGAAAGCCGAAGGACTTCGCCCCGCACGCGTCCCAGCAGTTGCTCGAAACAAAACCTATCGCCGTCTTCGGCGCTCCCAGTCGTTCCACCGCGAGTCGGTATACAGCAGGTGCCGGTTTGTAGATTTTGCGCGCATCGACGCTGATGATGGTCCTGATCTGGCTGCCCAGTCCGGCGTTCGCCACCAGCGGGCGCAGCATCGCCGGCGAGCCGTTCGAGAGAATGGCAAGTTTCAGCTTCGATTCCCTGAGCGCGGCGAGGACATCGCGGACCTCGGGGAAAATCGCGAGCTTCAGGTAGGCTCCCATGAGGCTGCGGCGGCGCTCTTCGTCGACCGGGAGCCCGAGCGCGGCACAGGCGTAGCGCAAGGCGGCTTCGGTTACCCGGGCGAAATCCTCGTAGCGCCGCATAAGACTGCGCTGCCAGGTGTATTCGAGCTGCTTGGAGCGCCAGAGCTGGCTCAAAGCCGCGCCCTTCCCCGGCCACAACTGCTCGCAAAGCGCGATCACCGAATGCACGTCAAAGAGGGTGCCGTAGGCGTCGAACACGATCGCACGCAGCGGCGGCAAGGATTCCTCCAGAGAGCCGGGGAAACGACCCGAGTATACTCGCGCCCGTGCAGCCGCCCCACGCCGTCACGACGACAGCGGGCCTACCTCCGTCGCAGATGACGCTTGTCCCGCGAATCAGCCTGGCGCTGTCGGGGCTGATGGTTTCGCTCCCGTTCCTGAATTTCCACCACAGCCTTCCGCTGCCCACGTTCTACACCGAGTGGATGGCTTTTGCCCTCGGGACCGCCGCGCTGCTGCCGCTCGCGCTCGCTCGGGGAAAACAGACCGGGCTCCCGCTTCTTTCGCTCGGATTGATCGGCCTGATGGTCATCCTGCTGATTCAAGCCGCGTTCGGCATGGTCGCCTACGCCGAGCGCAGCCTCCTCGGCGCGCTTTACGTTCTGTGGGCGGCTCTGCTCGTCTGGCTCGGAGCGCATCTGCGCGAGCAGTGCGGGCTCGAGCGCGTCGGAGTCGTCCTGCAGCTATCGGTCGCTTTCGGCGGATTGCTGGTGGCGGTCACCGGATTCGTCCAGCACTACCAGATCGATTGGCTCGGCGTCCGGCGGGTTTCCGGAGACGGGTCGGATGGGATGGTCGGATCCCTCGCGCAACGCAACCACTTCGCCAACTATCTGGGCTGCGCGCTTGCGTCGGTGGGTTTTCTTTTCGGACGGCGCCGGCTGAGCCTGCCGCTCGCGACGCTTCTAGCCGCTCCGCTCGTGCTGGGCCTGGTGCTTTCGATATCGCGCAGCGCCTGGATCTACGTGTTGCTCGTGTCGATCTCGGCGTGCTGGACGTTCTGGCTCGGCGACCGCCGAAGACTCAAGCCGCTCGTGGTCTTCTCCTTGGGCGTGTTGGTTCTGTTCGCCGGCCTGAACGTCGTCCTCCTCCACTTCCCGTCGCTGGCGGGGGCAAGCGCGCAGACCTCGACCCTCGGCGAACGCTGGATGCAGACTCTCGCGTCCGATTCGAGCCAGCTCGGCGTGCAGGTCCGGATCTACCTGCTCAAGGAAGCGTGGGCGATGTTCGCGGGACATCCCCTGTTCGGGGTCGGGTTCGGCGAATTCGCATGGAACCTCCTCGAGCACGGCTCGGGCTTCGATGCAAGCCAATCGGCGATGACGAACCATGCACATAACGCCTTGCTGGATCTGCTCGCGGAAACCGGGCTGCTCGGGGCGCTCTGCGTGGCCGTGCCGCTCGCGCTCTGGTTGAAGTCGGTTTCGTGGTCCAAGCCGGACCTGGACACCGGCTGGATGCTGGCGCTCATCGCGATTCAGGCGGCGCACAGCATGGTGGAATACCCGCTCTGGCACGCCAATTTTCTCGGGCTCACCGCCCTCCTGCTGGGCGCGGCTCCCCAGCCGCTGCTCGCCTTGCGCTTCAGCCGCTTTCGGCGAGCCGCGCTCGGGCTGGTGCTCGCGGCGGGCATTGCGGCGCTGGTCATGGTGTTTTCCGACTACCGGAACTTCGAGCGCTGGACCCGGCAGGCGGAGGGCTCGCAGCGGAGAAACGAACCGCTCTCCGGAGCCCAGCTGAAAGACTTCGCGGACCAGCGCGCGACCTCGCTGTTCGCAGGCTACTACGATCTGCTCGGCTCCGAGCTGCTCGTCCTCGACCGGGAAGACCTCGATGCAAAGCTCGCGCTCAACGCCTATGCGCTGCGCTTCGCTCCGATTCCCGACGCCGTGTTCCGGCAGGCTGTTCTGCTGAGCTTGAAGGGCGAGCGCGAAGCAGCGGCGAGGGTCTTTTCCCGGCTTGCGACGATGTATCCGGATACGCTGCGCGATCATCTGCGGCGCCTCGAGCAGATGGCGCGCGACGATCCCGCCGGTTTTGCCGCGTTTGCCGCCGAGGCAAGGCGCGGATACCGCAATGACTGACGGCGCGCGCGCCTC
>VBCH01000270.1 GCA_005884455.1 Betaproteobacteria bacterium | reverse complement strand
AGGCTCTGGAAGACGGAGAGCCGAGTTTCACGCACACGGACAATCCGGCCATTCCCGAGGACGAGCGCGAGCGTGCGCAGGTTCGCGTCCTGGTCGGGAGGGCGTGGGGCATGGAATCTCCGGTCACGCCTGTTTCGGAAACCCTGTATGTCGACCTATTGCTTCCCGCGGGCGGCGGACTCGACATTCCGCCGCTCGCCTCGGAGCGGGCGCTGTACGCGGTAACCGGCGCTTACCGGCTCGAGGGCACGCGGATGGAGCCTTACGTGATAGCCGTGCTGCCGGCGGGCGACACCGTCCGCGTGGAAGCGGAAACGCCCGCGCGCGTCGTGCTCATCGGCGGAGAGCCGCTGGACGGGCCGCGCTTCATGTGGTGGAACTTCGTGTCCTCGAGGCGCGAGCGGATCACGGAAGCGGCCTCCGAATGGAGCGCGCACCAGACGCCGCGCATAGAAGGCGAGAAGGACTGGGTTCCGCTGCCGAGTGCCCCCCCGCTTTAGTTGCCCCCGCGTTTTGTTCACAAAATCTGTGCATAGCTTGTGGATGGCTTGACAGGTTTCCGCAAGCCTTCTGCGAGAAATGCCGCGTCCGAACGCATTGCTCAAATCTTATGCGCGATCGCGGCGAACTGTCGCCTGGAGGCGACACATGGCGGATCGCGACGGCATCGAGGAGTGAATCTTGTCAGGCCGGTGAAATAGTTTGGTGCTTGAATGCGTATACCTAAGGCCTGATCACCCATGGAGGTAACCATGCAGATTCCCACGAGATCGTTCAGTGCGCTGGTACTGGTACTGCTCGCGGCGGCGTGCGGCTCAACCGGCGATTCAAGCAGTATGCCGGCCGCGAGCGGCGGCGCAGTCGTCCAGGGCACCGTGATGGGCGGCGGATCGCAGAATATGCGCGTCGCGGTGCCGGCCAGCAGCGCCGCCACAACCACGGACGCAGCCGGCGGCTTTGTTCTAACCGACGTGCCGAAAGGTGCGGCCGCCCTGCAATTCAGCGGCGGAGGCCAGAACGCAACCCTGGCGACGGCGCCAATGGTCGCGGGAGAGTTCCGACGCCTGACCGTCAGCATTTCGGGCGCGAGCGTCACCGAGCACAGCGAGCAAACCGAGACCGAATTCGAAGGCACCGTCGATGCCATCGACGGGATGGTGCTCACGGTCGCGGGCCGCAAGGTGGCCGTGACCGACGCAACGAGAATCAGGAAGGACGATGCCGCCGCAACGTTCGCCGACCTCGTGCTCGGTACGCCGGTGGAGGTGGAGGGGACCCTGAACGCCGACGGCAGCGTCACCGCCAGTGAAATCAGCATCGAGGAAAAAGAGGAGGCCGAGCGCATCGCCTTCGTCGGCACGCTCACTCAGATAGCCGGGAACACGCTGACCGTGGGCGGTCGGACCGTCAATGTCGGCTCCAGCACCGTGATCGTGAAGGGCGACGCCACCGTGACGCTGGCCGACCTCAAGGTCGGCGATCGGCTGCTCGTCCGCGGCACCGTCCAGGCCGACATGAGCATCAACGCCACCCGCATCCGCGTGCTGCAGCGCGAGGACGAGCCCGAGGAGATGCACGTGGCCGGCCAGGTTACGGCGGTGGATGCCACCACCTTCACGATCGGCGATACCAAGATCGCGACCGACGCCAGCACCGAGTTCGAAGGAAGTGGCTTCCACAGCCTCGCGGATCTCAAGGTTGGCGACTTCGCCTTCGCCGAAGTCATGAAGCAGGCCGACGGCTCGCTGCTGGCCAAAGAGGTGAGGAAGTTCACGCCGCCGCCTCCGGGCTGACGGCATGCGCCGATGGCGGGATCTCGATCGCAGTGAAGTCCTGCTGGGATTCGATCCTTCCCGCCGTCGCGCTCCCACTCCGATCTTTCTTCGGAGTGCCGGTGGAGATCGCATTAAAATTCTGACAGCCCGCTGACAGCGACTCCGCCACTGAATCTCCCATCCCACTGACACGCACTTTTCTCGCATTCCTGACACAGTCCTGACGCGCCGGTCTTGATAGAGGTCAAGGTCTCGCGGCTTGCAACGTGGCGAGAATTCGCGCTGCGTGAAGGCCGCTTGCGCCGCGTCCATCGCGGCGGCAGTGGTTCAGTGGCGCATGGGAGGCGCGTATGAGTGCGATAGTCCAGGATGGGCTGGGCGAAAAACCGACGGCATACCGGTGGGTGCAGCTGGCGGTCGGCATCATCTGCATGGCAATGATCGCCAACTTGCAGTACGGCTGGACGCTGTTTGTGAGCCCGATCGACGCCAAGTTTCACTGGGGGCGGGCTTCAATCCAGGTGGCGTTTTCCATATTCGTCTTGCTCGAAACCTGGCTGGTGCCTGTCGAAGGGTATCTGGTCGACCGCTTCGGCCCGCGGCTCGTGGTTCTGGCCGGAGGAATTCTCTGCGGCATCGCGTGGGCGATGAACGCCTACGCGGATTCGCTCATGTTCCTTTACGTCGCCGCAGCGGTGGGCGGCCTCGGTGCAGGGGCGGTGTACGGGACATGCGTCGGCAACGCCTTGAAATGGTTCCCGGACCGGCGCGGACTTGCCGCCGGGTTGACGGCGGCGGGATTCGGCGCCGGATCGGCACTCACCATCATCCCGATAGCGGCGATGATCAAGTCGAGCGGCTACGAGTCGACCTTTCTGTATTTTGGAATCGGCCAGGGCATCGTGGTGGTGGTGCTGTCCCTGATATTGGCTTCGCCGAAGAAAGGCGATGTTCTCGGGACCTCGAAGAAACTTCTGCAGACGCGCCGCCAGTTCCGGCCGATCGAAGTCCTGAAGCAGCCCGTTTTCTGGGTGATGTACGTCATGTTCGTGCTGGTGGGTGCCGGCGGGCTGATGGCCACCGCACAGCTCGCGCCGATCGCCAAGGACTTCAAGATCGCCGAGATACCGGTGAGTCTGGTCGGACTCACAATGCCTGCGCTCGTGTTTGCGCTGTTTATCGACAGGTTTCTCAACGGCATCA
>VBCH01000035.1 GCA_005884455.1 Betaproteobacteria bacterium | reverse complement strand
AGGAAAAGGACGCCGAGGAGAAGTTCAAGGAGCTCGGCGAGGCCTATGAAACCCTGAGGGATCCGGAAAAACGCGCCGCCTACGACCAGCTGGGCAGCCATCGTCCCGGGCAGGAGTTCCGGCCGCCCCCGGGGTGGGAGCGGCAATTCGGCGGCGGTTCGTTCTCGTTCGACGATATCGACCTGGGAGATCTTTTCGCCGGCATTACGGGCGGAATGCATCGCGCCGGAGGGCGCGGCGGCAAGGTTCCCATTCCGGGGGAGGACTATGAGGTCACGGCACACATCACGCTCGAGGAAGCCTACCGCGGCACCGAGGTCGATCTCGAGCTGACAGTCCCCGAGTACGACGAGAGCGGTTTCGCGCAGCGCGTGCGCCGCGCCTTCAAGGCGCGCATCCCCAAGGGCGCGACGGACGGCCAGCGCCTGCGCCTGCCCGGCAAGGGAGGCAAGGGCCTGAACGGCGGACGCGACGGCGACCTCTATCTCAATATCGCATTGCATCCGCATCGGCTGTTTCGTGCGAGCGGCCACGATCTCTTCCTCGATCTTCCGCTCGCGCCATGGGAGGCCGTGCTCGGCACCAGCGTGCAAGTGCCCACGCTGGGCGGACCGGTGCGCCTCAAGATCCCGCCGGGAACGAGCGCCGGCCGGCAGCTGCGCATCGCCGCGCGCGGCCTCCCCAAGCCGCACGGGGGAGAGGGCGACCTCTTCGCGATCGTCCAGATCGCGGTGCCGACCGCGGCGGGCGAGCGCGAGCGCGCGCTGTTCAAGGAGCTCGCCGAGGCCTCGACCTTCAACCCGCGCGGACATTTCGAGGCGGAGGTTGCGAAGTGAAAACCGGGCAAGCGATGTGGCTGCACGAACGCCTCGAGCTCGCACTCGAGGAAGTGTGCGAACTTTCGGGGCTCACCGAAACGGAGCTGCGCGAGCTCGTGGATTTCGGAGTGCTCGCGCCGATCGATCCCGACGCGCAGCATTGGGCCTTCGGGGCGGACCGGCTGGTCGTCGCGCGCAGCGCGCGCCGCCTGCGCAGGGACTTCGACCTGGACCCGCACGCGGTGGCCCTCGTGGTCGCGCTGCTCGAGCGCGTCCGCGATCTCGAAGAGGAGCTGCGCGATCTGCGCGCGCGGCTGCCCGGCGGCGGCGCCGGATAGCGCGCTTTCAGGGCACGAACAGGCTCGCGCAGTGTCCGGCCTGCGCCGGCGACTCGGAGATGCTCCCTCCGCGCGCGACGCACTGGTCGGGCGGCAGCGGCACGTCCCGCTCGACATGGTTTACCAGCAGGTCGAAGGCGCGCTGCGCGTGCGGCTCGATCAGCTCGAGCTGCGGGAAGAAGTCCTGGAACGTCTCGATATGGTTGCCGTTCTGGATTTCGTACAGGCGGTACGCGGGCTTGTCGTCGTCACCATGTCTGCCGCCGCGATCGCCATCATCATCATCATCTCGCTTGTGCTTTGATGCGGCCGCGACCTTGCGCGCGTACGCGCGCGCGTGGTGGTCGATCGGCAGCAAGGCGTCCATCGTGCCCGCTACGGTGACCAGGGGGCGCCGGATCTTCCCCGTCGTGGCGAAGGCGGCGAATTGCGCGCCGACATCAGAGACAGAAAGCCGGCTCACGTAGTTATAGGTTCCCGTGCCGCTTCCGTAGGTATCGTAGGAAGGATCGAGCCGCTTCTGCCACTGGCATTGCGTCACCTCCCAGAACTGGTTCGAATATCGGTTCCACATCGTCAGCGGCTCTTTGATGATATCGGGCGGGTAGCCAGCGTCTCGGATGTTCTTCGCCGCGGTGCTGGCGGGATCGAAATTGGACGCGACATAATCGGGGAAGTTGAAAATCGCCGCAGGCAGGTCCGTCAACAGGTTGGGCGCGTGCTCGTCGACGAAGGTGCCTTCCCAGTCGACGCCGCCGTCGAAAAGCCCAGGCGCCAGTTCGACCGCGCGGCGCACCTGGTAACCGCCGTTCGAGGTCCCGACCGCGTAGGTGAAGCGCGGCGAACGGCCGTAGCCCGCCTTCACACCGTCCCGCGCGAGCTGCGCCGCCTCGATCATGAATTCGGCCCAGCGGGTGAAAGGCTGGCCGGGATCGTTGTCGAAGAAATGCACCCAAAAAGTGGAAGCCGGGTTGAGCCGGCAGGCGAGCGGATCCGCGGGAGGCGTCGCGCTGTTCAACGAAACGACGAAAAGGTTGAGCACGCCCTTGTTCTGCGAGGCATAGGCGTAGCCCTGCTGCACCACGTAATCGCTCCAGGCAAAATCGCCATTGAACTCGCTGCGCGTGCCCGAGGCGCCGGCGACCACCAGCCGGCCATTCCAGTCGTTCGGCAGGCGCAGGAGAAACCGCGCCTGGCCGGTCGGATCCGAGGCGATGCGCGCATTGAGCTGCAGTCCCGGCACCGTTTTGGTGATCGGTTTGCGCTTGGCGGCGCTGGGAGCGATCACGTCGCGATCGGTCGTGGGGGTGAAAGCGCCCGGCGCCAGGCCCAGCGAGTTGTTGGCCGGCGTCGTCAGCGTATTGGCGGTGGTGAGGTCCGTGCTCTGGAAGCAGCTCGGGTCCGCGAGACGGCCCCCGAGAGACTTCAGGACATCGGCGCAAGTCACCTCTGCGCCGGCGGAGAAGGGAACGAGAAGCAGCAGCAGAGGCGCACAGCGGATTCTCGGAAACATGGTGTCCTCCTTGCGCGATTGGCGTGACCTTGTTAAGTGTTTGAGTGTATCAACCGGAATCTTTGCTCACAAGGGCGGCGCAAAGGGGTCCCAGCCAGGCGCTCCGAGCCGACCTGCCACTCGCTGCGCACACGGCAGTCGGCTAAGCTTGGCGTTTGGCCATCTGACGGGGAACACCATGCTGGAACTGCGCCCGACGTGCGAGCACTGCAACCAAGCCCTGCCGCCGGACTCGCTCGAAGCGCGCATTTGCACCTATGAGTGCACGTTCTGCGCAAGCTGCGTCGACCGAGTCCTGGGCAACGTCTGTCCGAACTGCGGCGGCGGGTTCGTTCCCAGGCCCGTCAGGCCGTCGAAGAACTGGAAGGGCGACAATTTCCTCGGAAAAGACCCGGCGAGCACCCAGATCAAGCACAGGCCAGTCGATCCCGCAGCTCACGCAAGGTTCTCGGCCGCGATCAGGAATGTTCCGCCGGAGAAGCGTTAGCGTGCGGCGCTAAGGCAGCCCCGCCACCGCCGCGTCCTTCGGATAGCCGATCGTGTAAGCCACGCTGAATTTCAGCGTCTGGTTCGGTGCGATGGCGCGCGCCCAGGCGACCACGCCCGGGCGCTCTTCCCAGTTCTCCTCGGTGGGCTTCGGATCGAACTTCGCCTCGACCTTGATCTGATCGTTGGTCGAGACGGGCGAGGATTCGAGCACCAGGAGCTCGACCGGCGTCTTGTGATGGTTCGTCAGCGTGAAGAGATCGCTCACCTCGCGCTCGTTGCGACGCGCTATGAGTCCGCCCGAGCCGTTCCTGTCCTTCGCGCGATCGACCTTCACGCGCATCAGGCTGTCGCGGCCGAACGGGAGCACCAGCGCCGCCGAGGCCTGCGGATTCCAGCTCGTCGCGCCGACGTAGTTGCCGTCGCGGTAGAGCTGGATGTCACCGGCGAGCCATACGCCTTCGGGACGCTCGGCCTCCGCGGTGACGACCGCCGCTGCGTCCAGCCGCGGAACCACGCGCAGGCGCATTTTCGCCGGGAGCGAGAGCTTCGCGAGCGACACGGTCAGCTTGCGGCCGTCGGAAGGCAGGCTCACCGTGCCGGGCACCTCGAACTCGGTCGCGAAGGTGGTCTGCACTTCGATCGGCGCTTCCTGGCGCAGCTCGTCGACTTTTGCGCTGCGCAGCTCGGCGGGTGCTGCGGCGAGATTGGTCGCATACCCCGATACTGTTCCCGAGCGCGGTTCGAGCAATGACAACTTCCACGGACGCGGCTCGGTCCCTTGGGGCGAGAGCCGCGGTTGGCCCGTGGAAAGTTTGAGCCTGACGTTCGTCCAGTCTTCCCCGGTGGTCTGGGAGATGGCGCCTTGCCGCTCGAGCAGCACTTTCGAGCCCGCCGAATCCAGGCCGGCACGGTACGCAGGCCGCCATCCGGCGCCGTTCACCTGGTAGGACACCCTCACCTCGCCCGGCCGCTCGGCGGAGACGCCGACCGCGATCGTGCGCACGTCATTGGCGCCGCTCTTCAGCCGCGCGAGATCGCGCTCGAGCGCGCGGATCTGCTTGTCGATCTCGCGCTTTTGCACCTGGACCTTCTGGATCCTGCCGAATGCGTCCGCGCCTCCGCGCCGCACCGCTTCGATCGTTTCGGCGAGCGACCTTGCGCTGGGAAGAGGTGCCGGCTTCTCACCCGGCGCGCCCAGGCGCGAAATGAACTCGGCCGTCATCTGAGCGGACCTGGCATCGACCTCGAGAACCGCCTGCCGGTCCTTGAGCGCCTGGATTTTCTCCTCGATCGCGGACTCGCGCGCGTTCGAGGCGGCCGTGCGGCTCTGGTCTTTCGTGGAGACTTCGCCGATGCGCACGCCTGCGTCCGAATCCACGCGAACCGTCTGCGGATCGAAATTCGCCGGCAGCCCGGAGATTTCCAGGCGCATCATGCCCGGCACGACCCGCGCGGTGCGCTCCACCGTCGCGCTGCCGGGGTAGAGAATCACGGAGGTGATTCGGGATGCGTCCTGCGCCATTGCGGGGCCGCAGCCGAGCGACATCGCAACCAGCCCAGCTCCAATACTCGTCCTTCGATGAAGCAGCATTGTTTAACCCCTCTCATCCGGCGTCATGCCGTTTCAATGTCGGTAAACGCTCTGATGGTACTGCCGGGGTTAAAGCAAAGCTGGGTGCCTCTCGCGCGGCTGCTACTCCGCCTTGATATTCGCCCCTCTCGCGATCTTCGTGAACGTCGCCACGTCGTCGCGGATCAGCTTGTCGAATCCTTCCGGCGTGGTCGGCTGCGGCTGCAGGCCGATCGGGATCCAGCGCTCCTTCGCGTCGGGCTGGGAGAGGATGCGCACGATTTCGCGGTTGAGTTTAGTCACGATCGGTTTCGGGACAGCGGATGAGGTGAGCAGCCCGAACCACAGGATCGACTCGTAGCCCGGCACGCCGGCTTCCGCGACCGTGGGCACTTCGGGCAGCAGCGGGTCGCGCTCGGCCGACGAGACGCCCAGGCCCGCGAGCTTGCCTTCCCTCACCTGTCCCACAGCATTCGCAATGGGCGCCATAAAGAACTGCACGCGCCCGGTCAGGGTCTCGGTGAGCGCCTCCGGGATTCCCTTGAAGGGAACGTGCACGACGTCGATCGCCGCCATCGCCTTGAACATCTCCCCGGCGAAATGCGTGCCGCTGCCCACGCCCGCCGAGGAGAAGTTGAGGCTCCCGGGCTTCGCGCGCGCTTGCGCGATCAGCTCCTTCACCGACCTGACGCCGAGCGAAGGCGACACGACGAGCACGTACTTCGAGGCTGCGGAGAGCGTGATGCCCGAAAGATCCCTGAAGGTGTCGTAGGTCAGATTCGAATAGAGGATGGGCGCGATGGCGTGCGCCGAGGAAACCGAGAGCAGCGTCGCGCCGTCGGGCGCGGCGCGCGACCATGCCCGCTGCGAGCGTGCCGCCCGCGCCCGGGCGGTTGTCGACGATCACCTGCTGCTTCCACGCTTCGCCGAGCTTCTGCGCGACGTAACGCGCAGTGATGTCCGGCCCGCCGCCCGGGGTGAAGCCGACCAGGATGCGGATGGGTCTCGACGGATAATCGGCCGGTTCCTGCGCGCGGGCCGGCGCCGCAAGAAGCGCGAGCAGCATCGCGACCACTGCCAGCGCCATCACGCCGGTGGCGAGCCAGCCGAGATTCTTCAGGCGCCGCCTCGCCGTGAAGGGCCCCATGATCTCCGGGCGCGCGGCCATCAGCATCATCACCGCCATGATGGGCACCGAGATCACGCCGTTGATCACCGCGCTCCAGATGAGCGCCTTCACCGGGTCGATCTCGGTGAAGTTGAGCGCAACACCAATCGTCGTCGCGGCGATGAGGATGGCATAGAAGCCGCGCGCTTCCATCAATCTCAAGCCCAGGCCGATCGGCCAGCGGAAGGATTCGGCGACGGCGTACGCAGCCGACCCGGCGAGCACCGGCACGGCGAGCATGCCCGTCCCGACGATGCCCGCCGCGAACAGCAGGAACGCGAACTCCCCGCCGATGGGGCGGAGCGCCTCGGCCGCCTGCGCCGAGGTCTGGATGTCGGTGATGCCGTGCGCATGCAGGGTCACGGCGGTGGTCAGCATGATGAAGAACGCCACCAGGTTCGAGAACGTCATTCCTATGTACGTGTCGATCTTGATGCGGTGAAGGTGGGCCTTGGCCTGCTCGGGCGCCTCGCGCAGCGGCGCTTCGCCCTCGGCGGCGCGCTGCTCTTCCACCTCCTGCGAAGCCTGCCAGAAGAAGAGATACGGGCTGATGGTCGTGCCGAACACTGCGACGAGCGTGAGGAGATAGTCCGCGCGCAGCGCGAGATCCGGGACGAGCGTGTGCAAGCCGGCCTCGAGCCACGGCACGCGCACCACGAACACCGTCGCGACGTAGGCGAAGAGCGCGAGCGTCAGCCACTTCAGGAACGGCGCGTAACGCGGGAAGGGAATGAAGACCTGCAGTCCGAGCGAAACCAGCGCAAACGCAAGGATATAGAGACGCGTCGACCCTCCGACGAGGAGTTGCAGCGCCGCGGCCATCGCGCCGAGATCGGCCGCGATGTTGATCGTATTGGCGACCAGAAGGAGCGCGATGACCGCGTAAAGCAGTGATTTCGGATAGTGCTGCCGGATGTTGGCGGCGAGGCCGTGCCCGGTCACGCGGCCGATGCGCGCACTGACGATCTGGATGCCGATCATGAGCGGCAGGGTGAACAATACCGACCACAGCATGCCGTAACCGAACTGCGCGCCCGCCTGAGAATAGCTCGCGATGCCGCTCGGATCGTCGTCCGCGGCGCCGGTGATGAGGCCTGGCCCCAGCTGCTTCAGCAGAGGCAGCCGGGGCGCCGGCCTTACCGCCGCGGCGGGGACGGCTCCGAGTTTTTCCTCTTTTGCGATCATGGCTGCTGTCGGGAGGCCGCGCGGCGCTGCGGCAGTGTACGAAGAATACCTGACAAAAGCTTGAACGAACCGGACGACGTCGAATCCGGGCACGCAGCAGCGGGAAGTCGCGCTAGCGGCACGACAGCATTGCTATCTCAGTGGGACTATCTCAGCACGTACGTTCGTGAGGGTTATGACGGCCTCATAGCGCGTCTCATCGAGGACAAATGACAAGCGCCTCTTCGGAGGCGCGCTTGTCATCAAGATTGGCGCGTAGCTTACGTTCCGCGCGTCGAAGTTCGTCTGTATCCAACCGGGAACGGCGGCATCGGGCTGCTGGAGAATCCCATCCAGGATCTTACGAATCTTCTTGTAGTGCCTTGGATTCGACTGCTGAAGCGCCTCAAGAGAGTCGGGCGTGTTCAGATCGACGGTACGTCTCGGACTGGCGTCACCGGCCACGACCACAGCGGTCCAAAGCACCGCAAAAACTCCTGCAGCGACCAGTGCTTTCTTCACGTTCTTCTCCTTTCGGTCAAGACCCCTTCGCCGTTAACGATGCGCGAAAGGAGAAGGGGTTGAACGTCAGCGAAGATCTTCCGGCAGGATGTAGTCGGGATAGCGTTTCTTGAACTCGGCGAGTTCGCGCTCGGCGTCGGTTGCCTTGCCCTCGGTCTTGAGCTTGCGAATATCCGCGAGCCATTTTTCCGGCGTGCGCTCATTGGCCTCGGGAGCGGCGAGACGGCTAGTCACGGCGCCGGCGCCCTGGAGCGGCAAGCCCGTTTCCCGAAGCCTGCTCGCGCCCGGGGCAGCCGCGGGTGCCTGCGCCGGACGGATCGGCTGTTGAACGTCGGAGGCGGGCAGGGCATCCGGCGCGGGCGCTTGCTGGGTCGCGCGCGCGCGCTCGCTCGCCGCCGCCGGAGGCGCAGTGGCCGGCGCAGGCTTCACCTCCTCGCGCTTGCTCAGTACGTCCGACGCGCGCGGAGCTTCAGGCGCGAACGCCGGCTGCCTCGCGCCGGCGCTTGCGGTCGAAGCCGCGCTCTCGCCCGGACGTTGTTCGGCGCGTTCGCTCTGGAGGGCCTGCGAGATAGGCGGGGCCGGCGCGATGGGCTGCAACACCACGGGTGGTGGCGTCCTTGGCTGGTCGGCGCGCGGTTCCACCGGAGAAACTTTTGCCGTTCGACCGCCCCGCGGCACCTGGGGCGCAACCGCGTCGGAACCGGACTGCAGCTCGTACACCATGAGCGCCACGGTGGAGGTCACCAGCACGGTCGCGGCGACCGCGACCGGCGTGCCCCAGCGGCGCGAGAATCCGAACGTCGCGGGCCGGCGTAAGTTGCCCGCGACGCGCTGCGAGGCCGCCAGGATATTGTCGTCGACCCGCTGCGGAGGGCGCGGTTCCTCCGCGTCACGATAGATTTTCGAAAGCTCCTCGTCGCGCCGCTCGATCATGATTCCTTTCCAAGCCTCGCACGCAGCTTCGCGACAGCATAGCGCAGGCGGCTCTTCGCGGTTTCGGGGCCGACGCCGGTCGCCGCGGCGATTTCGTCGATCGACATCTCGCTCTCCTGCTGCAGCAGAAAAGCCTCGCGCTGCGCATCGGGGAGCTCGCCGAGCGCGGCGAGCAGGCGCTTCACGGCGCGCTTCCGGTCCAGGCGCAGGTCCGCGGCGATCTCCGCGGCCGGAAGGTCTTCGAGGACGGATTCGCTTTCCTCGTGGCTCAGGAACGAGGCCCGGCCGTTCGCGCGGTAGAAATCCATCAGGCGGTTGTGGGCGATGGCGTATACCCAGGAGGTGAATTTCGCCCGGGGCTGATAGCGCCCGCGGGAATTGACGACGCGCATCCAGAGGTCCTGGAACAATTCTTCGGCCGACTCCGCATTGCCGAGCTGTCGCAGCAGGAACCGGTACAAGGGAAGGCGATGGCGGCTGTAAAGCAGCTCGAAGGCGCGGGCGTCGCCCCTGCCGTAGCGCAGCATCAGCTCCTCATCGCTCGCCTCTCCCCTCATGCTGCGCAAGTGTAGCGCCTCCGCAGGGCTCCGGTGCCGGACGGGGAGCGCGCAGGGCGGGAAAAGCAGGACCGAAGCGAATGCGGCCACCCCGGAGTTAACGGCCGGCGTTGCGGAACGGGGTTAAACACCGCGCCGCCCTCAGTTCCCGAAGCGCGACCGGACCCAGGCGCGCAAGGTTCCCCGCGCCGCCGCGATCCATGCCCCGGCCGCCTGGCAGGCGGGCAGCGACTTCACGTACGCGTAGAGGCGATCGCGCCACGCGGTGAACGCGGCATGCAGGCGCGCGAACCAGCCGATGGTGAGCAGCGCCGGCTTGGTGAGGGCGAAGATGCGCGCGAGAAAGGCGGTGCCGACGATCTTGGCGAGGATGAACACCTCGACGCCCAGCAGAGCATGCCCGCGTGCGATCAGCCAGACGGCGAGCAGCTTGAAAGGAACGAGGATCGCGCCGGGTATTAGAAAGGCGACGAGCGCCGCGTGGGGAGGAAGGCCCGCGATGCGCGCCTCGCACCAGCGCACGCCGGGCAGCTTGCCGAGCCAAGCCATGCAGGCCTGCATGGCGTCCCATATCCACTCTTCCAGAAAAATCCACAACGCGGCCAGAAGCGTGAAGGCGCCGCGCGCCACCGTGGCGAGCAGCATCCTGAGGTTTCCCCGCATCACTTCCCCGCCCGGATGATCTCGTCGAGCTTCTGACCCTCTATGTCGGTGTTGATCTGCATCCACAGCGGAAGGTGGTCGGACATCTGAAAGGTGAAAGCGGTTTTGTCCAGATCGGGGAACAGCTCTTTCGAGTTCCCGGCGTAGAAATCGACCACGCCCGCCTGGTTCGAGAAATTCTCCGGATACCCGGGATAATGCAGGATCTGATCGTAGCGCTTGTCCTGGGCGAGGTTGGTGCCGAAGGACTTGCCCTTGAGGGCGGCGGGCATCTGAAGCCCTTTCCCGGTCAGGGCCGCGAGCTGCTCGGGCGTTTCGATGTTGAAGTCCCCGACGATGATGAGATCCTTGTCCTCGCAGGTCTTCTCGTTTCGCTTCAGGTCGATCCACTCGGCGAGGGACTGCAGCTCCACCAGGCGCCCCGCGGGCGACCCCCACTGCGCATGCCCCGCGAGCAGGACGAAATCGAAGCTGCCGGCGCTGAACGACGCCATAAAGGGCTCGCGCCACCAGTCGAATTTGGGCAGATACAGGTTCCCGACTTTCTCGCGCGGCGGATTGGCGGTGGCGGCGAACCCGCTGAATGCGACCGCCCTCTTGTCGTAAATGAATCCGACGCGCTCGTTGTTTCCGCCCGAATCCCTCAGCGCGTCGGAGTAGATGACCCGCCAGGTCGGACCGAGCACCTCGAGGACGCGGCCCAGGTCCGTCAGGTTGTCGCGCAATTCGGCAACGCTGATAAGGTCGAATTGACCGAGGACCTCGGCGATGTAGTGGATCGCCGCTTCGCTGCGCGCTTTCTTGCCGAACTCCCGGATGTTCCAGGTGGCGATGTTGAGCGTCTCGTCGAGCTTGGAGGACGGGATCTTGGCTTTCGCGATCCTGGCCTGCAGTACCTTGAGGCCCTTCGCGATTTCCGGGG
>VBCH01000269.1 GCA_005884455.1 Betaproteobacteria bacterium | reverse complement strand
TAGGTGATGGGCGGCGCGTTGACCGACGAGCCGGTCTTGAACTGCCAGAGCGTCTTGCCGCTGTCCTGATCGAGCGCGATGACCTCGCCGGTCAGCAGGCCCGTGAACAAGAGACCGCCGTCGGTCGCGAGCATGCCTGCCGAGCTCGCGAACTCCATCATCGGAACCTGCCAAGCCACTTTGCCGGTCAGCGGCTCTATCGCCATGTGATAGCCGGCCGGCTCACCCTTGGGCGTGGTCATGGTGGACTCGATGCCGGTGGAACCCGCGCCGAGCGCGAACTTGAAATCCACGTACTTCATGAGCCGCGGAAAATTCCACGAGTTGAGGTAGACGAGCCCGGTCTTCGGATTGAAAGCGATCAGCGTGGCGTTCGTGCCGCGCGACGGGAATACGTTGACGGTTTCGCCTTTCATCGCGCGCTCGAGGAGGTCGGTCAGGACCGGTCGGCCGGTCTTCAGATCGATGTGCGTGGCCCAGTTGACCTTGACGTAGGGGTTCGCCGCGATCGGCTTTCCGTTGGTGCGGTCGAGCACGTAGAGGAACCCGTTCTTGTGGGCGTTGATGAGTACCTTGCGCACCTGTCCGTCGACGCGGAGTTCGGCGAGCAGGCTCTCGGCCGTCGCGTCGAAGTCGAAGCTGTCGTTCGGCACGGACTGGTAATACCAGACCATTTCCCCTGTCTTGGGCCTGAGCGCGAGCGTGCTGGCCGTATACAGGCAATCGGCTCCGTCGCGCAAGGTCGGGTTGTACGGCTCGGCGTTCCCGGTGCCGATATACACCAGGTCGAGCTGCGGATCGTACGAAGCGTATTGCCAGGTCGCCCCGCCGCCGTACTTCCACGCGTCCGGTTTGGCCTGGTTCGGCCAGGTCTCGGAACCGGGCTCGCCGGGCGCGGGAATCGTGTACCTGCGCCACAATTGCTTCCCGGTCTGCGGGTCGTATCCGTCGACAAACCCGCGCGTGGTGCTGTCCCCGCCCCCCATCCCCGAGATCAATACGCCGTTGGCGATGAGCGGCGCGATGACGCCCTTGTAGCCTTCCTTCCAGTCGGCGTACTTCTGCTTCCAGATCTCCTTGCCCGTCTTCATGTCGAGAGCGAGCACGTGCGCGTCGACCGTCTGGCGAAAGAGCTTGCCCTCGTAGATCGTCGCCGGGCCTCTCATCAGCGCTCCGCTGGTCGCGACGCGCAGCGCCCCGCGCTCGTACTGCACGGGCGTGCGCCAGATCTGCCTGCCGGTCGCGACGTCGATGGCAAAGGTCCAGTTGCCGTTGACCACGTACATGACGCCGTTGTAGATCGTCGGCTGCGAGTGCTCGCCCATGTCGTTTGCTAGGCTGAAGCTCCAGACCGGGACCAGGCGCCTGATGTTGGATTTGTTGATCTGCTTGAGCGGGCTGTGCATCTTCAGGTCGTAGCCCATGCCGAAGGTTGTGACGTTTTCGGTGTTCTTCCCGTCGTTGAGCAGTTCCTCCGCCGTCTGGGCCCATCCGAACGCGCACCCGGAACAGAGCAATACCGCGATAATTTTCTTCATGATCGCCCCCTTTGAGCGCGCTATTGTATGCTCGCGCTCGAACGCGCGAAACGCGGTCGCTGTCCGCTGCCCCCGCCCGGCTCAGTCACGTCTTCTCCGCGAGGAACGATCCGCTCAGCGCTGCGAATTCCTCCGCGGCGTCCCATTGGACGAGATGCTTGCAGCGGTCGACGAGATGCAGGTCGAGCCCGGGGTGGAGCCCGATCGCGAGCGCGGCGCGTTCCGCGGCATCGCCGCGGTCCTCTCTTCCGTAGATAAGACGCAGGGGCACCGGCACTTCGCCCAGGCGTTTCCACAGCGGCTTCGCGTCGGGTTTTCCTTCCTTCGTGCCGCCGCGCGCGCGCGAGCGCTCGAGGAAGGCCTGGAAATTCTTTCCCGTGCTCATGCGGTGGCGCATCCGCAGCACGGCCGGCGTGATCAAGCTGTGGTCGAAGAGGCACTCCTCGAGAAGCCTGCGAGTATCTTCCAGAGTCGGTTCCGCGGCCCCGCCTTCCTCGCCCTCCGCGGCATCCGGCTTGCCGTGACCGGGCACGGGTGGCAGCAGGCTTCCCGTGGCGAGCACGACGACCCCGGGCACGCGCTCGCCGTGCTCGAGGGCCAGGGTCACGGCGATGCGCCCGGACTGCGAATGGCCGATGAGACGCGCCTTCTGCAGCCGCAGGGCATCCATGAACGCGAGGACAAAGCGCGTGCGATAGGCGACGGAGGGGTCCGCGGGGTTGTCGCTCAGGCCGAATCCCGGTTGATCGTGGGCGATCACGCGCAAGCCGCGCGCGGCCAGCTCGGAGAAATTGCCGGTCCAGACGTCCGCCGAGGAGCCGAGCGATGCCCCGTGCAGCAACAGGACCGCCGGTCCGCTCCCTTCCTCGAAGTAGCGGATGCGCAGCCCTTGCACCTCGATGAAATTCTCCTTCACCGTCGTTCGACTAACTTCTCGGCGATGTCGAGCAGCACGCCGTCCGGGTCGGCGAGGTGATGAGCGCCGCAGGGACAGCGCTCGAAGAGGGCGAGCCGCGCCCGCCCTTCCGGTCCCGCGCCCAAGGGGAAGGGGCGCAGATGCGGATTGTCCTCGCCCACGGTCTGCAGGCGCTCCTTCACCGCCTGCAGGCTCTCCACCTTGAAGCCGATGTGATCCGGACCGGGCCTCGCGATTCCGCCGCCCTCATAGTCGAGGATGCTCCAGGGCATGACGATCAAGGTGACCCGGCCGTCGCTCAGATAATGGCTAGTGTCGCCGACTTTCCCGGCGAGTCGCTCGAAGCCGAACAGGTCGACGTAGAACTCAGCGACCTCGTCGGCGTGCAGGGTGCGCAGGGCGAGATGGCTGATAACGCGCGCCTGCTCGCGCGGCGGCTCGACGTACACCGAAGTCCGGTTCTCCATGTCCTTCTGCGACAAGTCGAAGAGGTTGCCCGCGGGGTCGTGGGTGCTGATGCCGGCGAAAGGGCGCGTGCCGGGGCGTTTCAGGACTTCGATGGCGGGGTAGCGCTCGCGCAGTCGCGCGCAGACTCGTTCGCTGTCTTCCACTTCCACGCCGAAGTGGTCGAGCCCCGCCGGGCGCCCCGCCTTGCGCGGATTGATGTTGAGACCCACGTAGCCGTCGCTGACGGTCACCGCCCGCTCCGGGCGCTTGTCGGCCGCG
>VBCH01000268.1 GCA_005884455.1 Betaproteobacteria bacterium | reverse complement strand
AGCCACCGAACCGACGGCCGGATTGGCTTTCTCGTCGCTCTTCCACAGCGACTGGATTTGATCGCAGGCGGCGAGGCCCAGCACCAGCGCGGCCGCGGTCACGACGGAATAGGCGCCGTGTCCTTTTCTGTTCCACTTCATGATTCGTTCCTCCTTGAGATATCCACCTCAGACACAGGCGGATTCCGATTAGTTTCCCCAATGAATCGAATTTTCGCAAGCGCCATTTATACTGTCGCCGCTGCCCGACAGGCGCATCGCGCGGGCGTCGAAACGCGCGTCCGGAACCGCTTGCAGTCCGTCGGGGTTAGACTTGCGCCAAAGTCCGCCCAAAGAAAAACCCGTCGCCCTCCCTCCAATGCCCGGTCCGCTGAATCTCGACGCCAGACTCGCCGCGATCCATGCGGCGGAGTATCCGCGCTTTTCCGACGCCGAGATGGCGCGGCGCCGCGCGGCGCTCGCGCGCGTCATGGAGCAGGCGGAAGTCGACCATCTGCTCATGTGCGGCGAGCAGCGCGCCGGCACCGGCGTCGCCTGGCTCACCTCGTGGCCGTCCACGGTCGAAGCCTACGCAATCGTCGCCCCGGGGGAGCCGCAGGTGATGTACGTCGAGTGGTATAACCACTGGCCGCTTGCGCGCAAGCTCGCGCGCGACACTGAAGTGCGCTGGGGCGAGCACCGCGGCATTGACAAGACGATCGCCGATCTCAAGGCGCGCGGCGCGAAGCGCATCGGCCTGATGGGCGCCCTAGGCCTTTCGAAGTGCAGGAAGCTCGAGGCCCATTTCGGCCCGCTCGTGGACCTCAACCGCGAGTACGTGCGCCTGCGGCTGGTGAAGTCGCGCGAGGAGATCGACTGGATGCGGATCGCGGCGGCGCTGACCGACCTCGCGATCGAGGGACTGCGGCGCGAAGCGAGGCCCGGCATGACCGAGCACGAGCTGGGCGCCATCTGCGAATCGGCCTATCACCCGCACGGTGGAGTCACCTACATCCACTACTTCCTCGTCACGCCGATGGCCGCGCCTGAATACTGCGTACCGCGCCAATTCGCTTCCAGCCGCAAGCTGCGGCCGGGCGACGTGATCGCCACCGAGATCACCGCCCAGTTCTTCGACTATCCGGGGCAGATCCTCCGCACCTTCACCGTGGCGGCCGAAGCGACGCCCCTCTTCCGCAAGCTCTACGAAACGGCGGAAGCGGCGTTCGACGCCGTGACCCGCGTCATCCGCCACGGCACCCGGATGCAGGAGATCATCGACGCCGCGCGCGTCATCGAGGACGCCGGCTTCTCTGTATACGATGACCTCATGCACGGATTCGGCGGCGGCTACTTTCCGCCCGTGCTCGGATCGAAAAGTCGGCCGGCGGGACCGCTTCCGGAAATGACCTTGGAGGCGGGAATGACCTGCGTCGTGCAACCGAACGTCATCACGCCAGACCAGAAGGCCGGAGTGCAGGTCGGCGAGCTCGTGCTCGTCACCGAAACCGGCTTCGAGCGCTTGCATCGCGCCGAGCGGGGTTTGTTCAGGGTCAGGTGAGAGGCACGAGCGGGCAAGCATTTTGACTTTGCCGCCCGACTGCGCGATGCTAGCCGCTCCGAAAACATCGAAGCGCCCGGGAAGTACGAAGTGAGTGGCGCGGAGGTGATGCTGACGCAGGTGTAGGACAGCCGCAGCGAACGCACACGCGCCGCCGCTTTCGAATCGAGCTCAGCGGGTTTAATTGCGGAGCCTGAAGCGCCGACGCCGGCACGCGTGCTCATCTCCTTAGACGTGATCATAGACAATGAATACGTGTGCCCCGCTGAATTCGCGGATTTGCCTTCTGCGGGAGTTGCCTCGATCTTGAAAAGACTCAAGTATGCGTCGGGCTGGAAGAAGAAGTTAAAGGCGTTGATTCCTCGCGGGTTCAAGTACACCGTGCTCTCCGACCTGCTCGAGTTTCTGATATCCAGGACTCCCTTGCTGGATGGCAAGGACGAGCCCCCGCGTTTCATCGAGTTCGGCGGCGGCGGTTTCATCCCCATCGGCAATCACCTGGTCGCGCTCATGGTGACGCGCGCCGGGCTGGCGGACGGCACGACGGTGATCGATATCGGCTCGGGAATCGGGCGGACTGCCGTCGCTCTGAGCAAGCGCTTCGCGAACATACGCTACTTCGGATTCGATGTCGTCCGATTCGGCGTCACGTGGTGTCAAAAGCATTTCGCCGCGGCCCCAAGCTATCGGTTCCAGCACGCCAACATCTTTAATAGCTTCTACAATCCGAGAGGCTCCGAAACGGCGGAGACCTACCAGTTTCCAGTTCCGGGACGCAGCGCCGACTTTGTGTTCGCTACCTCCGTTTTTACCCACATGCCTCGCGTCGAGGTTGCGCACTACTTGAGGGAAACCGCTCGCTGCCTGAAGCGAGGCGGGACGGCCTATTTCACCTGCTTCATAGTCGATGCCGAGTCACGCAGACAGATCGAGGCCGGGGTGCCCCTTTTCCGGTTCCGCTATTCGCGGGACGGATCGTTTATCGAGTCGCTCGAAGAACCGGACCTTGCGGTGGCCTATGAGAAGGCCGACTTCGAGGCGATGGCGGCGAAGGCGGGTCTGGAGGTCGTTGCGTTCTATCCCGGGTCGTGGCGGGGGATCAGCTATCAGGATTTTCAGGACGCCTACGTGCTTCGGGTCACCGGAGAAATTTGACCGGGCACGAGCTGGGCGCCATCTGCGAATCGGCCTATCACCCGCACGGCGGGGCGACCTACATCCATTATTTTCTCGTCACGCCGATGGCAAATCCGG
>VBCH01000267.1 GCA_005884455.1 Betaproteobacteria bacterium | reverse complement strand
CGGCGCCGCCTTGACCAGCGCTTTCGCGAGAATACCGACGTCCTCGTATCGCGGCGGTCCGCTCTTCGACACTTCGTACGCAGCCGAGAGCTTCACCCAGCAGCGGCCCGAGTCGACGAGCCTGAGCAGCGACTTGAACGCGGGGTGCTGCGGCGGCACGGGCTCGAGGAACTTGCCGACGTGGTCGATGATGAAGCGCCCGGGGAGGCGCAGGATCTGCGCCTCGCGCTCGGGGAGCGTGCGGCCGTCGAGCTGCACCACCGCGTGCCAGCCGAAGGCCTGCACGCGCGCGGCGAGCCCGTCCATCAAGTCCCAGCCGAGCGCGCCGCCGGGGAGCGTCATGAAGCGGATCCCGCGGATGCCGCCGCGGGTGAGCGCGTCGAGCTGCGCGTCGGCGACCGACGGCTTCACCACGCCCACGCCCTTCGCGTCCGCCCCGAGGTGCGCGATCGCGTCCAGCGTGCAGCGGTTGTCGTCCTGGTAGGCGTTCGGCTGCACGACCACCACTCGCGACACGCCGAGCCGCGCCTGCATCCGCTGGTACGCCTCCACCGGAAAGTTCCCGGGCGGCTTCGGCCCGCCCCGCGCCTGTGGAAAGCGCGAATCGTAGATATGCATGTGCGTGTCGCAGGAGTGGGGCGGCGCCTTGAGGCGCGGATGCGTTGCTGCGCTCATTGGCTTTTCCTTTTCTTTTTCGCGGCGCGCGCTTTTGGGCCCTGCGCCTTCACCGGCGCCCGCGTGGGATCGCCGCCCTCCTCGGCAAGGACGAAGGTTCCGCCCTGGTAGAGCTCGGTGCGCGGGTCCGCGCCGGGCTTCTCGTTCCTCAAGACCTCCTCCGCGTAGAGCTCGCTGTCGTCCTGCGGACGATAGCCGAGCCGCTCGGCGTTCGAGTTGTCGTACCACCGGCGCCTGTTGCCGGAGATCCCGTACACGATCTCGAAGCGGATGCCGGGACGATCGATCGCGAGCGACACGAGCTGCGCGAGATCGCGCGGCGAGAGCCAGATCGAGAGCCGCCTCTTGTCCATCGGCCGCGGATTGACGTTGCCGATGCGCATGCAGACCACTTCCATTGCGTACTTGTCGGCGTAGAGGCTGCCGAGCGCCTCGCCGAACGCCTTCGACACGCCGTAGCGGCTGTCCGGCTTCGGGGCGGCGCGATCATCGATGGTTTCGTCGCGGCGGTAGAAGCCGACCGCGTGGTTGCTGGTCGCGAATACGATGCGCCGCGCGCCGTTCCGCCGCGCGGCCTCGAACGCGTTGTAGGTGCCGATGATGTTCGCGCGCAGGATCACCTCCCAGGAGCCTTCGACGGAGAAGCCGCCCAGGTGCACGACCGCGGCTACGCCCTTCGTAACGCGCAGCATGTCGCGCAGGCTCGCGCAGTCGCCCCGGATGAATTCCTCGCCCTTGGCGAGGTCCCTGATCGGCCGGATGTCGGACAGGCGCAAAGCGTAGCGCCCCGCGAGCTCGCGGCGCAGATGGCTGCCGACGTCGCCTGCGGCGCCCGTGATGAGGATCTTCTTCATGCTTCACTCCTTGAAGACATCTTTGCGAGCCTTTGCGAGCCGGGTCGCGTGCTGTGCGTTCACCGCGCCTTGGGGCATGCGCCCCTGCACGATCTCGGCGACCTGCGCGACTGTTTCGAACGCCTGGTGCTCGATCGCCTGCGGCGTGAGGCCGCCGAGGTGCGGCGTCGCGATGACCTCGGGGCGGGCCGCGATGGCGGGATTGGGCATCTGCACGTCCGCGCGGCCGACGTCGATGGCGCAGCCGGCCAGCCGGCCCGAGGCCAGAGCGCGCGCCAGGGCCGCCTCGTCGACGAGGTTGCCGCGCGAGACGTTGACGAAGAACGCGCCGCGCTTCATGCCCGCGAACGCCCCCTCGTTCATCAGGTTCTCCGTTTCGGGGGTCGCGGTCGCGAGGCACACAACGTAATCAGCCGCCGCGAGCAGCCCGGGCAGGTCCATCTGTTCGATCCCCTCCCCCGCGGGCACACGCACGTGGGGGTCGGCCGCGAGCACCCGCATTCCGAGCGCGGCGCCCAGCGCGGCGAGGCGCCTGCCGATGGCGCCGTAGCCGATGACGCCGAGCGTGCTGCCTGAGAGCTGCCGGCCCATTTCCGGCCTGGGCACGCGCCCTGCATGATACTCGGATGCCGAACGGGAGATGCCGCGCGACAGATCGACGAGAAGCCCGAGCACGAGCTCGCTGACCGCGGGAACGAAGCCCGGGCTCGCCCGCGTGACGAGCACGCCCGCGCGGCTCGCGGCCGCGACGTCGATCGTGCGGATGTCCACCGCGCAGCGCAGGAACGCGACGAGCTGGGGGCTCTTTTCGAAAACGGGCGCATCCCCGGGGGTCTTGAAGTCCGATACGACGATTTCGCAGCCTTGCGCCGCCGTGACGAGCGCTTCGCCCGCGAGCGGATGCTCTTCCTCGTGCAGCCGGACCTCGCCGAGTTCGCGCAGGCTCGCCAGGGCCCGCTCACCGTAATAGTTGCGGAACATCTCCGGCGTGTGGGTGAGGAGGATCCTTGACGTTCTCCCCTTCCGCATGTTGTATGATGATTACATACAACCAGCCGCTGCAACAAGTGCTGGGATCGGTTCGAGAAAATCCATCCAAAGGAGAACTCCCAATGAAACGGCGTGACGTGCTCCAAGCCGGTGCTGCCGCAGCGCTCGCCGCAGCTGCGCCCCTGCGCAATGCGTTTGCCCAGCAGAAGACCGTGTGGAAGGCGGCCGATGTGCATCCGCTCGGCTATCCGACGGTCGAGGCCGTCGTGCGCATGGGCAAGAAGATCGAGACCGCGACCGGCGGCCGCATTTCGCTGCAGATGTATCCCTTGATGCAGCTCGGGGGCGAGAAGGAGATGATCGAGCAGGCGCAGCTCGGTGCTCTGCAGCTCGCGCGCATTTCGGTCGGTCCCATGGGCCCGGTGGTTGACGAGCTCAACGTCTTCAACCT
>VBCH01000034.1 GCA_005884455.1 Betaproteobacteria bacterium | reverse complement strand
CGCTCGAGGTGCGCGTGATAAGGACGCCAGGGTTTCGACAGCGCGTCGTCCTTTTTGCGATGCGACGCCCGCAGCCAGCCCTTCGCGACCGGCACCGGCTGGCTCTGCTGTCCCTGCTCGAACACGTCCTTGCCGTCGGGATCGATGTTGCGGATCGTCGCGAACACGTCCATGTCCTCGGTCGTGCTCGCGGCCCAGAGCACGAGCACGACCGGCCCGGTGATCTCGGTGTCCTGCTTCAAGGGCTCGGTCTCGAAGGAAGCGCCGAGTTGCGGCAGCGCGCCCGCGAGCACGGTCGAGGTCCACGAGGCCGAGGCAACGCCTGCCTTGGTCATCCCGCTCGCGGAATACTCGACCGACGCGGCCTTCTTCGGCGCCTCGAGCACGAGCGCTTCCTTCGCCAGATAGAACTTCGTCCACTTCGTGCGCGCGAGCGGCCATTCCCGTTCTTCTCTCCATTCGTAGTTCCCGGCGCCGCCCTTGCGGATGAGCAGCTTCACCGGCGGCTCTTCCATGATCCCGGTGTCCTCGCCTTTCAGCCACTGCTCGAAGAAGCGCAGCTGGTCGCGCCGTCCCTCCTCCGAATAGAACGGGTGGTAGTGCGTGCCGGCGTGGATGCGCAGCTTCTTCCGCTTCGACGCCGCGCGCAGCCAGCCCTCGGTGTTGCCGCGCAGGTGCAGCCCCATGCCGCTCCAGTTTCCGGCGCTGTACAACGGGACGTCGATCCTGTCCCAGAGCGCGCGCCGTCCTTCCCACCACGCGCCGTCGAGATTGAAGCGCATGTATTCCCACAGCCAGGGCGTGGAAAAGGCGTCGGTGGCGGTGGCCTGCGGTCTGCCGAGCAGGTGATGCGCCATATGGTTGTTCCACCAGCCGGAAGCGAAGCCGAAGGAGAAGATACCGCCGTGGTAGCCGAAGTCGCGGTACATATCGGCCGCGCCTTCCCAGGGGATCATCGCCGCGAGCGACGGCGGCTTCAGTCCCGCGACCAGCCACTGCGTCATCGCGTAGTACGAGATGCCGTTCGTGCCGACGCGGCTGTTGCACCACGATTGCTTTCCCGTCCATTCGATCGCGTCGTAGAAGTCGCGCGCCTCCGAAGGCGACCAGGGATCGGTGCGCCCGGGCGACTTGCCCGAGCCCCGACCGTCGACGCGCACGCAGGCGTACCCGCGCGGAACCCACCAGAGCGGGTTCACCGTCTCCCAGTTCATGAACTCGTTCGGCTTCTCCTCGAGGTCCGGCGGCGGCACCCAGAGCTTGTCCTTCTGGTAGGAACCGAGGTTGATGATCGCCGGAAAGCGTCCGGTCGATTTCGGACGGAACACGTCGGCCTTCAGACGCGCTCCGTCGCGCATCGGAATTTCGAGGTCCTTCTCGACGACGAGGTCGAAGCTCGGCTGCGATGCGCGATCGCTGGTTTTCGATTGCTTCGCCAAAGCGCGGAGAGCCGTTATTCGATCTTGATCTTTGCGTCGCGCAGAAAATCGCCCCACGCGTGCGTTTCCCTCTCCACCAGCTGCTGGAACTGCGCCGGCGAAGACGAGAGCGTGACGTCGAGCATTTGCTTGGACAATTGCTCCTTCATCTGCGGGCTCGACAGGACCGCGGCGACCGACTGGTAGATCTTGTCGACGACAGGTTTCGGCGTGGCGGCGGGCGCGAACATTCCCTGCCAGGCATTGGTGCCGATCCCGGGGAATCCCTGCTCAGCCATCGTCGCGACGTCCGGAAGCTCGGCAAGCCGGCCCGGCGCGGTGGTGGCAATCGCCTTCATCCTTCCGGAGCGGATGTGCGGCAGGGCCGAAGAGAGGTTGAGAAACGCGACGGGCGCTTCGCCCGCGATGATCGCCGGGATCATCTGGCCCGCGCCGCCCTTGTACGGGATATGGGTCATCTGAATGCCCGCGGTTTTCATCAGTTTTTCCATGTCGAGGTGCGGGTAGCTGCCCAGGCCCGCCGACGCATAGTTGATCTTGCCGGGGTCCTTTTTCGCGAGCGCGATCAGATCGGCGACCGAGTTGGCGGGAAAACCCGCCGTGGTTGCGATGATGTGCGGAATTTCGACCAGTTTGGCGATGCCCACCAGATCGCGAGACGGCTTGATCTGAAGCTGGTGCGCAAAGGTGTTTTCGTTGATGGTGTTGGTGGAGACGTTGCCGACGAACAGGGTGTAACCGTCTGCGGGCGCCTTCGCAACGGCTTCGAGCGCGAGGTTGCCCGAGGCGCCCGGACGGTTTTCCACGAGGACGCTCTGGCCAAGGGATTCGGTGAGCTTGGCGGCGACGATCCGCGCGATGATGTCGGTCGCGCCGCCCGGGGCGTAGGGAACGAGGATCTTTATCGGTCGGGTCGGGAAAGAGTCGGCCGATTGCGCGGCAGCAGGGAGCGGCAGGGCTGCAAGAACGGCGGACAGGATGCCTGCGGAGATTCCGGGCAAGGCGCGAAGTCGGGCGCCGCCACGGCTTGCGAATCGGACCATGATCTCTCCTTGTTTTTCTTCGCCATCATAGCGCGATCCGGGTACCCCGGAAAACCGAGCGCGCCGAAGCGGAGTCCGGCGATAAACGCCTTATAATTCCGGATAATTCCGGATAATTCCGGAACGATTACGGCGGGCCTCCCCGCATTGCAGCCCGGTGAATCTGGTCAGGTCCGGAAGGAAGCAGCCACAGCTGATCGCTGCAAGTGCCGGGGGTAAGGCTCGCCACCTATTGGTATCGAGGATCGAGAGAAAGCCGTCATGTCGTACCAAGTTCTCGCCCGCAAGTGGCGTCCGCGCACGTTCGAATCGCTGATCGGGCAAGAGCACGTGGTCAAGGCGCTGCGCAACGCGCTGGATCAGAAGCGCGTGCACCACGCGTATCTGTTTTCCGGAACCCGCGGTGTTGGCAAGACGACCCTCGCCCGGATCCTTGCGAAGTGCCTCAATTGCGAGATGGGTGTCAGCTCCAGTCCCTGCGGGAAGTGCTCGGCCTGCGTGGAAATCGACGCGGGCCGCTTCGTCGACCTGATGGAAGTCGACGCCGCCACCAACACCAAGGTCGACGAGATGCGCCAGCTCCTGGAGAACTCGGTGTATGCGCCGAGCCGCGGGCGATTCAAGGTATACGTCATCGACGAAGTCCACATGCTCTCCACGTCGGCGTTCAACGCGATGCTCAAGACTCTCGAGGAGCCGCCCGAGCACGTCAAGTTCATTCTAGCGACGACAGATCCCCAGAAGATCCCGGTGACGGTGCTCTCCCGCTGCCTGCAATTCAACCTCAAGCAGATGCCCTCCCGCGCGATCGCCGCTCACCTCGAGGCCATCCTCGGGGAGGAAAAGCTTCCCGGAGAAGGCGGGGCGCTCAGGCTCCTGGCCGAGGGCGCGCGCGGCAGCATGCGCGACGCTTTGTCGCTTCTCGATCAGGCGATCGCGTACAGCGCCGGGAACGTCACCGAGCAGGCCGTGCGCGCCATGCTCGGCACGATCGACGACGGCTTCCTGTATTCGATCCTCGAAGGGCTGGCGCGCGGCGATCCTGCCGCCGTGCTGGCGATCGCGGAGGACATGAGATCCCGCAGCGTCGGTTTCGACGGGGCGCTCCAGGATCTCGGCGCGCTCCTCCACCGCGTCGCGCTCGCTCAGGGCGCGCCGGAGGCGATCGACGCAGAAGGAGGGCTGCGCGAGCGACTGCTCGCGCTCGGGCGGGCGCTCGATCCGGAGGAGGTCCAGCTCTACTATCAAATCGCGATTCACGGACGGCAGGATCTTCCGTTTGCTCCGGACGAGTTCGCAGGCTTCACGATGGCGCTGCTGCGCATGCTCGCCTTTTCCCCGGGAAAGCGCGACGCTGGCGAGTCGCAGCGGAGCGGCTCGGCGGGAGGCGAGCCCCGTGAAGCGGCAACGCCGGCCAGGGATCGGCAGCCGGTCGTCCAGTCGGCGTTCGACGGGGACTGGCCCAAGCTCGCCAATTCGCTCGATCTGGGCGGCATCGCGAAGCAGCTCGCCCAGGCAAGCGAGCTCGGAAGCTTCGACGGGGAAGCGCTCGAGCTCTGCGTGCCTCCGGCCGCCAAGCATTTGGCGGAAAAGGGCTACCAGGAAAAGCTGCGCGCGGCGCTGCAGGAGCGCTTCGGCAAGCCCGTGCGCCTGACCGTGACGATAAGGGAAACCACCGGCAACAGCGCCCGCGACCGGGCGGCTGCGGCAGTGAGCCGGGACGCATTCGTACGCGACCTGGTCGAGAATTTCGATGCGACCATCGTCGAGTCCTCGATCAAGCCCGTGCGGTGACGGAGGCAAGCGATGAAGGCAGAGATTGCCGGATTGATGAGGCAAGCCCAGCAAATGCAGGAGAACATGCGCAGGCTCCAGGACGAGCTCGCCTCGGTGGAAGTGGAGGGGCAGTCGGGCGCGGGCATGGTCAAGGTGACGATGACGTGCAGGCACGATGTCAAGCGGGTCAACATCGATCCGTCCTTGCTGGCCGACGACAAGGACATGCTCGAGGACCTCGTGGCAGCGGCGGTCAACGACGCCGCGCGCAAAGTCGAGGCGGCGGTCCAGGAAAAAATGTCGGCTTTGACAGGCGGTCTCGGTCTGCCTCCAGGGATGAAGCTGCCGTTCTGACGAACGCGATGAAGTCGCCCACTGCTCTGGAAGAACTGATCGAGGCGTTGCGCTGTCTCCCGGGAGTCGGCCCCAAATCCGCTCAGCGCATCGCCTACCATCTGCTGCAATACGACAAGGCGGGGGCGGCGAGGCTCGCGCTGTCCCTGAACGGGGCGCTGCAGAGCATTCGCCGCTGCGCGAAGTGCAACAGCTTCACCGAACTCGAGCTGTGCGCCTTGTGCGGCTCTCCGCGGCGCGATCCCTCTCAGCTTTGCGTGGTCGAAACGCCGGGGGACCTGCTGATGATGGAGCAGACTCTGGCGTATCACGGCCTTTATTTCGTGCTCATGGGGCGCCTCTCGCCGCTCGACGGCATCGGGCCCCGCGAGATCGGGCTCGACGTGATGCAGCGGCGCCTGGCCGATGGGGAGGTCAAGGAAGTCATCGTTGCGACCAATTTCACGAATGAAGGCGAGGCGACCGCCCATTACATAAGCGAAATGCTCAAGGACCGCGATCTGCGAGTCACCCGGATCGCTCGCGGCGTGCCGGTGGGCGGCGAGCTGGAGTACGTCGACACCGGGACCCTTGCGCAGGCTTTTGTCGAGCGCAGACTGCTGTGACGAAGCCCTTGGAAGGGTTGAAAGTAGTCGAGCTGGGACAGCTGATTGCCGGGCCCTTCGCCGGGAAATTCTTCTCGGAGTTCGGCGCCGAAGTCATCAAGATCGAGCCGCCCGAGGGCGATCCTCTTCGCAAATGGAGAAAGCTGCACCGCGGGACCTCCCTCTGGTGGTACGTGCAGAACCGGAACAAGAAGTCGGTGACCGTAGACCTGCGAACGCCGGACGGGCAGGAGGTCGTTCGCAGGATCGCGCGGGACGCCGATGTCGTCATCGAGAACTTTCGCCCCGGTACGCTGGAGAAGTGGGGATTGGGCTACGAAAGCCTCGCGGCGGAAAATCCCGGGCTCGTCATGCTGCGGCTTTCCGGGTTCGGGCAGACCGGGCCGTACCGTGACCAAGCCGGATTCGGCGCGATCGGGGAATCGATGGGCGGGTTGCGCTATGTGACCGGTTTTCCCGATCGGCCGCCGGTGCGCCCGAACCTGTCGATCGGAGACGCGCTCGCCTCCCTGCATGGAGTGATCGGCGTGATGATGGCTCTGCACCACCGCAACGCGAACGGCGGCCGCAGCTCGGGCAGGGGTCAGGTGATCGACGTGGCGCTGTACGAGGCGGTATTCAACATGATGGAAGGAGCGCTGCCGGAGTACGACCTTTTCGGGGAAGCGCGCGAGCGCGCCGGGGGCAACCTGACCGGCATCGTGCCTTCGAACACCTACCTGACGCGCGACGCTCAGCATGTCGTGATCGGAGCCAACGCCGACAGCATCTTCAAGCGCTTGATGAAGGTGATCGGGCGGGAGGATCTGGCGGACGACCGATCGCTTGCCGACAACGCGGGGCGCGCACGGCGCGGCGAGGAGCTCGATGCCGCGATCGGCGAGTGGACCGCGAAATACGACGCCGACGACGTCGTAGGAACGCTGAACGCGGCACAGGTGCCGAGCGGCAAGATCTACAGCATGGCCGACATCGCGCGCGATGCGCAGTACCTGGCCCGCGACATGATCCGGCAGGTCCGGCTGAAGGACGGCACGCCGCTCAAGGTCCCAGGAATTGTTCCCAAGCTCTCGGCTACGCCCGGCGACATCGAATGGAGCGGGCCTGAGCTCGGCGAGCACACCGCGGCGGTGCTCGCCGCCCAGGGCTACAGCGCGAGCGAGATAGCCGGCCTCAAAGAGCGCAGGGTCATCTAGAGCGAACGCCGTGGACAGGTCGCAGGCAAAAATCAAGGGACGCGGCGCCGCGGACAACCCGCCGGGGCGTTTCGAGACGCTCGCTCGCGAGCGCGAGCCGGAAGCCGAAGTCCAGTCCAGGCCCGAGACGGTGGTGACGCTTCAGCGGGCGCGCTCGATCATCGCGCGCAACGACTCGCCCGACCTGCCTTTCACCCAGTCGATCAATCCCTATCAAGGTTGCGAGCACGGCTGCATCTACTGCTACGCGCGCCCGAGCCACGCCTACCTCGGACTTTCCCCGGGTCTGGACTTCGAGACGCGGATCTTCGCGAAGGAAAATGCCGCCGAGCTGCTGCGAAAGGAATTGTCGCGCCCCGATTACCGCTGCGAACTTATTGCGCTCGGAGCCAATACCGATCCGTATCAGCCAGTCGAACGAAAACACAGGATCACGCGCGACATCCTCGAAGTGCTTTGGGAGTTCCGCAATCCGGTGGGCATCGTCACCAAGGGCTCTCTGATCGAACGCGACCTCGACTTGCTCGAACCCATGGCGCGCGAAGACCTGGTGCAAGTGTTCGTCTCGATCGGTTCGCTCGACGGCGAGATCGCGCGCACCCTTGAGCCGCGCGCTGCGGCGCCCTACCGGCGCGTCGAGACGGTTCGCCGCCTGAGCGCTGCGGGCGTTCCGTGCGGCACCTTGGTGGCGCCGATCATCCCGTTCCTGAACGACAAGGACATGGAGGCGGTTCTCGAGGCTGTGAGCGAGGCGGGAGCGTGCATGGCCGGATACACGCTGCTGCGGCTTCCCTGGGAGGTGAAGGACCTCTTCAAAGACTGGCTCGAGCGCAACTATCCGCTCAAGGCGAAACATGTCATGGCTCGGATCCGCGACATGCGCGGAGGACGCGACAACGACCCGCAGTTCGGCAGCCGCATGAGGGGGGAAGGGCAGTACGCGGAGCTGCTTGCGAAGCGCTTCGAGATCGCCTGCAAGCGGCTCGGCCTGAACGCGGGTGGACGCAGCCGTCTGGACACCACGAAATTCCGTCGCCCTGGCCCCGCGCAGGAGAAGCTTTTATAAATTTATAATTAGGTTGTTAAAGGAGATTCTTAATGTATATTCTAACAAAGCTCACGCTTGCCATCCTGATTGCCTGGCCGGCCTTCGCCAGCGCGCAGGGCGCGATCGAGAAGAAGGAAGTGCATGTCGCCGTCGGGGGCAAAGCTTCCCTGTATTACCTTCCGCTCACCATCGCAGAGCAGCTCGGGTACTTCAAGGACGAGGGCCTCAGCGTGACGATCAGCGACTTCTCAGGAGGCTCGCAGGCGCTGAGGGCGGTGGTGGGCGGGAGCGCCGATGTCGTGTCGGGGGCCTACGAGCACACGCTCAATATGCAGCCCAAGGGCCAGTACCTCCAATGCTTCGTGCAGCAGGGACGGGCGCCGCAAATTGCAATCGGGATCGCAACCGCCAAGGCGAAAGACTACAAATCGCCCAAGGACCTGAAAGGCCTGAAAGTCGGCGTTTCCGCGCCGGGCTCGAGCACGCACATGATCCTCAATCACTTCATTTCCACAGGAGGCCTCAAGCCTTCCGATATTTCCGTCATCGGGGTCGGCCTCGGAGCGACCGCCATTACGGCGCTCAAGAGCGGTCAGATCGACGCGGTTTCCAACACCGATCCGGTCATGACCAAACTGGAGCAGGACGGCGACGTCAAGATCATCGCCGACACCCGCACCCTGCGCGGAACCGAGCAGGTGTTGGGCGGTCCCATGCCCGCGGGCTGCCTCTACGCACCGGTCGATTTCATTCGAAAGAATCCGGGTACGGTCCAGGGGCTCACCAACGCCATCGTTCGCGCCGACAAATGGATCCATTCCGCTTCTCCCCAAGACGTGCTCCGTACGGTTCCCGAATCCTATCTGCTCAGCGACAAGGCCTTGTACTTGTTCTCCTTCAACAAGGTGAAGGAAGCCATCTCGCCGGACGGAGTCATCTCCGATGCCGGTGCGAGAACCGCACTCAAGGTCATACCGACCTTCAACCCCGAGGTGAAGGCAAAAGAGATCAAGCTCGAGCTCACGTATACGAACGAGTTCGTGAAGAAGGCGAACGCGAAGTACAAATAAAGGATGGCTCCTGTCCTCGCGCTCGAGCGCGTCAGCTGCACCTTCCTGTCGCGAGAGGATCCGTCGGAGGGCTATACCGCCGTCCGCGATACCACGCTCGTCGTGGGTGAGGGCGAATTCGTTTCGGTGGTGGGCCCCACGGGCTGCGGCAAGACGACTTTGCTCAATGTCGCTGCCGGGTTGCTCAAGCCTTCTGCCGGCACGGTAACCGTGCTCGGACGCTCGCTCGACGGGATCAATACTCACGCGGGCTACATGTTCCAGACCGAGGCGCTCATGCCATGGCGCAACACCGTACAAAATGTCGTTGCCGGTCTGGAATTTCGCGGCGTGGCGCGGGAGGAAGCTCTTGAACGAGGTGACGCCTGGCTGAAGCGCGTCGGCCTCAGCGGATTCGGCAAGCGCTACCCCCACCAGCTCTCCGGTGGAATGCGCAAGCGCGTCGCGCTCGCGCAGATGCTCATCCTGGATCCGCGAATTCTGCTCATGGACGAGCCGTTTTCGGCGCTCGACGTCCAGACGCGGCAGCTGATGGAGAACGAGTTGCTCGAGCTGTGGTCCGCCGACCGCAAGTCGGTGGTGTTCATCACGCACGATCTCGAGGAGGCGATTTCGCTGTCCGACAGGGTCGTGGTGCTTTCCGCGGGCCCGGCATCGCATCCGATCGGAGACTATACGATCGACCTGCCGCGCCCACGCGATGTCGCCGAAATCCGCCTGACGCCGCACTTCATAGAAATTCACACGAAAATCTGGCGTGCGATGAAGGAAGAGGTGCTGAAAGGTTATGCCCAACAGCAAAGGCAATAGAGCGCGCAACGGCCGGCTGCGCCTGCGCGCCTTCCAGGTGCTGCTGCTCGCCCTGCTCCTCGTGATTTGGCATGTGCTGACGAGCCCGACGCTGCTTCCGCCGATCTACTTTGCCGAAGCCAATCAGGCGGCGTTCTTCTTCGGCGAGCCGGTAGAGGTATTCGCGCGCTTGTGGCGGTGGTTTGCTTCCGGAGAAATCTACGAGCATCTCTGGGTGACGCTGGTCGAAACCCTGCTCGCGTTTCTCATAGGCACGGTGTCCGGCGTCGTGATCGGCCTGTGGCTTGCGCTATCGCCGACGGCCTCCGCGGTTCTCGATCCATACATCAAGGCCGTCAACGCGATGCCGCGCGTGATTCTCGCACCGATATTCTTCGTCTGGTTCGGGCTCGGTATCGCCTCGAAAGTGGCGCTTGGCGTGACGCTTGTTTTCTTCATCGTGTTTTTCAACGTCTATCAAGGCGTGCGTGAAGTCAGCCCGGTGGTGCTCGCCAACGCGCGCATGCTCGGTGCGAGTCCACGCCAGCTCTTGCGCCATGTTTACGTGCCGAGCGCGATGAGCTGGGTGTTCGCCAGCTTGCACAACTCGGTGGGGCTGGCGTTCGTCGGAGCAGTCGTCGGCGAATATTTGGGCTCGGCCAAAGGCGTCGGCTACCTCATCCATCAGGCGGAGGGCTTCTTCGATATGAATACGGTGGTTGCCGGCATTCTGTTGCTCACGGCGTTCGCGCTCCTTCTCGATTGGGCGGTGGGTTTGGCCGAAAGGCGCCTTATGGTGTGGCAGCCGCGATCAATCGAGACCGAGCGAACATGATGACGGCATTGCTGCGACGCAAAATGGTTTGACACTACCTCGCGCCGGCCGCTATAATCCCCCCTCTGTACCGGGCGCGGGGTGGAGCAGTCTGGCAGCTCGTCGGGCTCATAACCCGAAGGTCATAGGTTCAAATCCTATCCCCGCAACCAACCCCTCCTGGGGTGTGCAGAATCCCCGCCCGGGGAACGCTCTTTAACAATTGAACAGCCGATAGGTGTGGGCGCTGGGTGAAGCCAGTGACACTGGTACTTAGGGCGCGCGCAAGCGCGTTGGTGTCACACAAAGCATTAACCCAAGCTCACACCAGGTCTAGCAAGGTTTTTTCATTACCTTTGCAATGACTTTGAGTGAGTAGTGGGCTCGGCGGTAAAACGCGGGGCTCGCGCAATCGCATAGCGATTGATCAGGATTTGAATTGAAGAGTTTGATCCTGGCTCAGATTGAACGCTGGCGGCATGCCTTACACATGCAAGTCGAACGCGAAAGGGGGCAACCCCGAGTAGAGTGGCGAACGGGTGAGCAATACATCGGAACATTTCCTGTAGCGGGGGACAACCCCGAGAAA
>VBCH01000033.1 GCA_005884455.1 Betaproteobacteria bacterium | reverse complement strand
CCCCTCACGCCGCGCACACCGCCCATGCCGGGAAACAACCTGAGGCTCACACTGGACATTCGACTGCAGCAAGTCGCCGAGCGCGCTCTCGGCCAGAACCGCGGCGCAGTCGTCGCCCTCGAGCCTTCGACGGGCGGAATCCTCGCCTTCGTATCCAAGCCGGGCTACGACCCGAATCTCTTCATCGACGGCATCGATCCGGCGAACTGGGACACGCTCAACAACTCTCCGGACCACCCGCTCAACAACCGCGCGCTCACGGGGCTGTATGCGCCGGGCTCGACCTTCAAGCCTTACATGGCGCTCGCCGCGCTCGAGCTCGGCAAGCGCACGCCGACCCAGACCATCTTCGACCCCGGCTACTTCATGTTCGGCAACAACCGCTTCCGCGACGACAAGGCGGACGGCCACGGCTACGTCGACATGTACAAGTCGATCGTCGTGTCCTGCGACACCTACTACTACACGCTCGCCAGCGATATCGACATCGACATCATCGCGCGCTTCATCGGCCAGTTCGGCTTCGGCGCGAAGACCGGAATCGACGTCGAGGGCGAGTTCGTCGGCGTACTGCCTTCTCGGGAATGGAAACTGAAGCGCTTCAAGGTCCCGGGGCAGCAGAAGTGGTACCCCGGGGAAACCATCAGCGTGGGGATCGGACAGGGCTACAACTCCTACACGCCGCTGCAGCTCGCGCAGGCGGTCGCCACCCTTGCGAACGACGGCGTGATGTACCGCCCGCATTTCGTCGACTACGTGGAGAACCCCATCACCGGCGAGCGCAGCTACGTGGAACCGCAGCCGACCAAGACCATCCCCTTGAAGGCCAAGAACCTGGAAGTCGTGAAGAACGCGATGGTCGGAGTCAACAAGGAAGGCACGGGGGCGCGCGCTTTCTCGGGCGCGGCCTACGTGAGCGCCGGCAAGACCGGCACCGCCCAGATCGTGGCGCTCAAGCAAGGCGAAAAATACTCCGAAGCCACCACGGCCGAGCACCTGCGCGACCACGCGCTCTTCATCGCTTTTGCCCCGAGCGACAAGCCGACGATCGCGCTCGCGGTCCTGGTCGAGAACGCCGGGTTCGGGGCGCGCGCGGCCGCGCCGGTCGCCCGGAAAGTGCTCGACTTCTACCTGCTGGGCAAAGACGCCACCCGGCCCGACACCGCCAAACCCGCCAAACCCGCCGCGCCCGCGCCGCTACCCGCCGGCGAACCTCCGGCCGACCTCGATGCTGACGACAGCGATTAGGCAGCTGACCGAGCGCTTCACGGAGAAGATCGACGGGCCGCTGCTCGCGATCGTCCTCTGCCTGATCGCGCTCGGCCTAGCCACGCTCTACAGCGCGGCGTTCCAGGCTCCGGCGCGCTTCGGCGCCCAGGCGGCGAACGTCCTCCTCGCGCTCGCCCTGATGTGGATCGCGGCCCAGGTGCACCCTCAGGTCTTCATGCGCATCGCGGTTCCGGTTTTCCTGGTAGTTCTCCTGATGCTGGTCGGAGTGGCCCTGTTCGGCGACGTGAGGAACGGCGCGCGCAGGTGGTTGCCGCTGGGATTCGCCAGCATTCAGCCTTCGGAGCTGATGAAGCTCGCGATGCCGCTCGTGCTCGCGCGGTATTTCCACAAGCACGAGGCGGCCCTGAGCTTTCGCGAATTCGCGGTGGCCTTCGTGGTGCTCGCCGTGCCCACCGCGATGATCGCGCGCCAGCCCGATCTCGGCACGGCATTGCTCGTCGCCGCCACCGGGTTCTACGTGATCTTCCTCGCCGGCCTGTCGTGGAAATTGATCGCCGGCGGCATCACCGCGGCCCTGGCGAGCCTGCCGATCCTTTGGGGGGTGCTGCACGACTATCAGCGCAAGCGATTTCTAACGCTGCTCGACCCGTCGTCCGACCCGCTCGGCTCGGGCTACCACATCATCCAGTCGACTATCGCGCTCGGCTCGGGCGGCATCACCGGCAAGGGCTGGACGCATGGCACCCAGACGCACCTCGAATTCATTCCCGAGCGCGCCACCGATTTCATTTTCGCCGTGTATTCCGAGGAGTTCGGGCTGATAGGCGCGAGCCTGCTGCTCGTGCTCTACCTCGCGCTCATCATGCGCGGGCTGATGATCGCGGCCAACGCGCCGACTTTCTTCACGCGGCTGCTCGCGGGCTCGATCACCCTCACCTTCTTCACCTACGCGGTGGTCAACATGGGCATGGTGAGCGGCCTCTTGCCCGTCGTCGGGGTGCCGCTGCCGCTCATCAGCTACGGTGGAACGTCACTGGTGACGCTGTTTCTGGGCATAGGCATATTGATGAGCATCCAGCATCATCGCGCCCTGGTCCAGACGTGACAAGGCCTGCGCCCGCGTTCCTGCTCGCGGCGTTCATGCTTCCTGCCCTCGCCGGCTGTACTTTAGCGCCGAAGCACATCGGGGACAGGCACGAAGACGACGGCCCAAGCGGACCGCCTCCGGCCAACCTAGACGGAATCGCCGACGCAAGACCGCGATCCGAGCCGCTCAACCCCGGCGCAAACGCACCTTACACCGCCCTGGGCAGGAAATACTCTCCCTACCAGTCCCTCAGGCCCTACCGGCAGCGCGGCCTCGCGAGCTGGTACGGGCGCAAGTTTCACGGAAAGCCCACTTCCAGCGGCGAGCGCTACGACATGTATGCGATGACCGCGGCGCATACGATCCTGCCCATCCCGAGCTACGCGCGCGTGACCAATCTTTCCAACGGCCGCAGCATCGTCGTGCGCATCAACGACCGCGGGCCGTTCCACGCCGAGCGCATCATCGACCTGTCCTACGCGGCGGCGTACAAGCTCGGCTTCGTAAACGCCGGCAGCGTTCGGGTGGAAGTGGAAGCCATCCTGCCACGATCGCCGGCCGCGCGCATGCCGCCGGCGCTCGAATCGAGTGCCGCGGCGCGGTGAGGGCCCGCTGCGGCCCGGTATAATCCGTGCCTCGCGATCCCATGTCACGTCGTCTCGCCGCCTGCCTTCCTCTGCTGCTTTCCGGCGTCGCGCTCGCCGCCGCGCCGCAGCCGCCCGTCGTGGAGGCGCGCGCGTGGCTGCTCCTCGACGCGACCAGCGGACAGTCGATCGCGAGCCGCAATCCGAAAGAGCGCATCGAGCCGGCTTCGCTCACCAAGCTCATGACCGCGTACCTAGCTTTCGCGGCGCTCAAGGGCAGATCGCTCGCCCTCGGCCAGACGATCCGCGTCTCGGAGCGCGCATGGCGCACGGCCGGCTCGCGCATGTTTATCGAGCCGAGGAAGCCCGTTACGGTGGAGGAGCTTTTACACGGAATGATCGTCCAGTCGGGCAACGATGCCTGCATCGCTCTCGCCGAAGCCGTCGCCGGCTCGGAAACCGCGTTCGTGGAACGCATGAACCGCGAGGCGGGCCGCCTCGGCATGACCGACACGAATTTCACGAATTCGAGCGGGCTACCCGACCCGCGACACTATTCGACGGCGAGCGATCTCGCGCTGCTCACCTCCGCCTTGATCCGCGAATATCCCGAGTACTATAAGCTGTATTCCGAACGCGAATACCGCTACAACGACATCACGCAACGGAACCGCAACCAACTCCTATGGCTCGACCCGAACGTGGACGGCGTGAAAACCGGCCATACGGAAAGCGCCGGCTATTCCCTCATCGCCTCGGCACGGCGCAGCGGGCGACGGCTCGTGTCGGTGGTGATAGGCACGAGCTCGGAAAATCTGCGCGCCCGCGAGAGTCAAAAGCTGCTCAACTTCGGGTTCCAGTCCTATGACACCCTGCGTCTGTACCAGAAGGGCGATGCGATCGGCAAGCTCCAGGTGTGGAAAGGCAGCAAGCGCGAGCTGAAGGCGGGCGCCGCCGCGGACCTGTACGTAACGGTGCCCCGGGGCGCCGCCGACGCGCTACGGGCGGAGCTCGTCAGCCAGCAGCCGCTCATCGCTCCCCTGGAAGCGGGCGAGCGCGTCGCGATGCTGCGCGTGTCGCACGACGGGAAACTGCTGACGGAGTATCCGGTGATCGCGCTGGAGAGCGTCGCGGTCGCGGGATTTCTCGCCCGAGCCTGGGATTCGGTTCGGCTGTGGCTCAAGTGAGGACAGGCGCATGATCCATCTCAACGGCGAGTTCATGCCGATCGAGCAAGCGAAGATTTCGGTGCTCGACCGCGGCTTCATTTTCGGGGACGGTGTCTACGAGGTGATCCCGGTGTATTCCCGGCGGCCGTTCCGCCTCGAGGAGCATCTGGCCCGGCTCCAGTCGAGCCTCGACGCGATTCGACTCGCCAACCCGCACCCGCTATCGAAGTGGACGGAGCTCGTCGCAAAAATCATCGCGGGGAATCCCTGGGATGACCAGAATGTCTATCTCCAGGTCACCCGCGGCGCTGCCAAGCGCGACCACGCTTTCCCCAAGGGCATCGCGCCTACGATTTTCCTCATGGCGAGCGAGCTCGTTCCGCCCTCGCCGGAGCTCGTGAGGGACGGCGCCAAGGCGATCGTGCTGCCGGATTTCCGTTGGCTGCGCTGCGATATCAAGTCGACTTCGCTGCTCGGCAACTGCATGCTGCGCACCCTCGCGGCGGATCAGGGCTGCGTGGAGGCAATCCTGGTTCGCGACGGGCTGCTCACCGAAGCCTCGGCGAGCAATGTCTTTATCGTCATGAATGGAACCGTGCTCGCCCCTCCCAAGTCTCACTTGATATTGCCCGGAATCACTTACGACGTCGTGATAGAGATCCTGCGCGCCCACTCGTTGCCTCACGAGGTTCGCCCCGTCGCCGAGAGCGAGCTGCGCTCGGCGGACGAGGTCTGGGTAACCTCTTCCTCGCGGGAAGTGCTCCCCATCACGACGCTCGACGGGCGGCCGGTCGGCAGGGGCAAAAATGCGGGAAAGCGGGGGCCCGTCTGCGCCCGCGTCTACGCGCTGTACCAGGAGTACAAGGCCAAGGTGATGCGCGCCCCCGCCCATGCCTGAAAACGACTCACCCGTTCTTGCCTTCCCCTGCGATTTCCCCATCAAGGTCATGGGAAAGACGCAAGCCGGGTTTGCGCAGGCGGTGATCGAGGTGGTCAAGCGCCACGCCCCCGATTTCGACCCGGCGACGCTCGGAATGCGCCCCAGCCGCGAGGGGAAATACCTTTCCCTCACCTGCAACGTGCGCGCGGTCTCGCGCGAGCAGCTCGACGAGCTGTACCGGGAATTGTGCGATCATCCGATGGTGACGATGGTGTTGTGAGCGACATCGTGCAAAGCGCAGCCACATCAGCTTACTCCCCCATTCCGGGGAAAGCGGGAATCCCGATTGAAAGAGCGCCGATCGTCAGGAATCTTGGTCTCGCCGGTTATGCGCCGACTTACCAGGCGATGCGCCGGTTTACCGATTCGCGCGGGACGCATACGCCCGACGAGCTCTGGGTGCTCGAGCATCCGCCGGTCTATACGGTCGGGATCGCCGGCCGCGCCGAGCATCTCCCGCGAAGTGGTGAGGTGCCCGTCGAGCGGGTCGACCGCGGCGGCCAAATCACCTACCACGGGCCCGGGCAGGCGATCGTGTATGCGCTCATCGACCTCGCCCGGCGCGATCTCACCGTGCGGGCGATGGTGACGCTGCTCGAGCAGGCCGTGATCGATACTCTCCGCAGGCACGACCTGATCGCGGGGAGAAAGGACCGCGCACCGGGCGTATACGTGGACGGCGCGAAGATCGCGGCTCTCGGGCTTCGGGTGCGGCGCGGCTGCTGCTATCACGGCGTCGCCCTCAACGTGGACATGGACCTCGCCCCCTTCTCGGCGATCGACCCCTGCGGCTATCCCGGCCTCGCGGTCACGCAGACGCGCGCGTTCGGAATGCTCGCAAATGCGGAGGAAATCGGCGGCGAGCTCGCCCGCCGCATCGCCGGGCTCATCGAGGACACATGACTGCGGCAGTGGAAAAAAAGAAGGGCTTCGCGAAGACGCGGATCCCGATCGCGCTCGCGCCGGCAGAGCGCCTCGCCAAGCCCGAGTGGATCCGCGTGCGCGCCGCCTCGCCCGGTTCGCGCTTCCACGACATCAAGCGCATCCTGCGCGAAAACAATCTGCACACCGTGTGCGAGGAAGCCTCCTGCCCCAATATCGGCGAGTGCTTCGGAAAGGGCACCGCGACCTTCATGATCCTGGGGGATCTGTGCACGCGGCGCTGCCCGTTCTGCGACGTCGCACACGGACGCCCGCTCGCGCCCGACCCGCAGGAGCCGGAGCACCTCGCGCGGACGATCGCCGCGCTCGGCCTCGCCTACGTCGTCATCACGAGCGTGGACCGCGACGACCTGAAAGACGGCGGCGCAGGCCATTTCGTCGATTGCATCCGCGCGGTGCGCCAAAGCTCGCCCGCGACGAAAATCGAGATCCTCGTGCCGGATTTCAGAGGGCGCCTCGAGCGCGCGCTCGAAGCGCTGGATGCGGCGCTCCCGGACGTGATGAACCACAACCTCGAGACCGTGCCCAGGCTCTACCGGCAGGCGCGTCCGGGCGGCAACTACCCGCACTCCCTTGGGCTGCTCAAGGACTTCAAGGCGCGCCATCCGAACGTCCCGACCAAATCAGGCCTGATGGTTGGCCTGGGCGAAACGGACGACGAGATACTCCAGGTGATGCGCGACCTGCGCGCGCACGGCGTCGACATGCTCACGATCGGCCAGTACCTGCAGCCCTCGCCGCACCATCTTCCGGTTGCGCGCTACGTGCACCCGGAGACCTTCGTGATGTTCGAGCGCGAGGCGCAGGTCCTCGGCTTTACCCACGCTGCGGTCGGTGCCATGGTGCGCTCCTCCTACCACGCCGACCGGCAGGCGCACGCGGCGGGCGTGAACTAGAGGCACGCTTCATGATTCGAATCGTCGGATGGTTCGGCTCACTTCTCGTTCCCGCTGCCGTGTGGGCCGCCGGCCTCGACGACATTTCCAACCGCGACGCCATCAACGGGCTCAAAGAGGCGCTTACGCGAGGCTCCCATGCCGCCGTGGCGCGCCTCGGCGTCGAAAACGGGTTTTTCGGGAACGGCCGCGTCAAGATTCCTCTGCCGCCTTCCCTGCGAAGGCTCGAGGCGGTGACGCGTTCGATCGGAGTGGACGCGCATGCCAACGAGCTTGTGCTGCGAATGAACCGCGCGGCCGAGGCCGCGGTGCCGGAAGCCAGGACCCTGCTCGTCGACGCGGTGAAGAGAATGAGCGTACAGGACGCGAAAGGCATTCTCACCGGCGGTGAGGACGCCGCGACCCAGTATTTCAAGCGCACGGCCTCCGAGCCGCTGGCCAAACGGTTCCGGCCGATCGTCAAGAAAGCGATGGGAAACGTGAAGGTCGCCGAGAAGTACAACGAGATCGCCGCGAGCGGAGCGAAGCTCGGCCTGGTCAAGGAAGAGGACGCGCAACTGGAGGACTACGTTACGCGCAAAGCGCTCGACGGCCTTTTCCTCACGATCGCCGAGGAAGAGAAGAAGATCCGTAAGGATCCGGCGGGCACCGCCTCGGCTGTCATCAGAAAGGTATTCGGGGCGATCGGGAGATAAACGGCCGCGCACCCACATCGGGCCGGACGGCGGATTCGACGCTAGTTGCCCTCGCGCCGAGGAGGTTGGAAGCTCGGATCGCCGAATTGCCACAGCATGAAGGCCAACGTGTCGACGAACTCAAGCCGACGCTGTATGGCGGAACTTCCGATCCCGTGACCCGCCTGATAGTCCAGCCGCAGGAGCACTGGCCGGCCACTTGCGCTGGTCGCCTGGAGACGGGCCGCCGTCTTAGCCGACGTCCACACCGGGACCCTCGGATCGTTTACACCATGGACAAGCAGTACGCCAGGGTAGCGACCTTGGTCCTTCACATGCTCGTAAGTACTCATCGAGCGTAGGGCAGCGAAACCCGATTCGGTCTTTACAGATCCGAATTCACGGGTGTTGCCGGGACCAACCGCCATCGTTTCCAATCTAGTAGTGTCTAGAAGACCGACGTACACTGCAACGGCAGCAAACAACTCTGGGCGCTCCGTCATCGCGCGACCCACCAGGATGCCTCCTGCGCTACCCCCAATCAGGCCAAGGCGCTCTGAGCGCGTAAATCGTTTTGCGATCAAATATTCGGCGCAGGCAATGAGGTCCTTCCAGGTATTGGGCTTCGTTTCCTGGAAGCCGCCGCGGTGCCAGGCCTCGCCAAGCTCTCCGCCGCCCCGCACGTGGGCTACCGCGTAGATTCCCCCTCGCTCGAACCAAGCCAGCCAGCGAGGGTCGAATTTTGGCTCTAGCGAGAAGCCGTACGCCCCATACCCAGTAAGAATGGTCGGGTTACTGCCATCGAACTGTATGCCTCGCTTGTGCACAATGGACAACGGCACCATCACCCCATCGTGGCTGGGTATCTTCACTTCTTGCGTGACGAGTTCCTCCGGGGCATCAAATTGGCCCAGCGGTTGCAGGGCCAGGCGCGTGAGGCGTTCTTTGGCTGGGTCATACGAATAAAATCCCGACGCCTGCGTCCATCCAGCCAGTTCCAATAACAGACCGGGACGAGTGTCGTCCGCATAGGCGATGCGGATCGATCCTGAAAATGGCGTCGCAATTTGATGCGCATGATTGGTTCCGTACGGAATGCGCAGCAGGCGACTGGGACCACCGTCGAGAAGGCGAACATAAAGCGCGTCTGCGGCCGCAGCGATCTCTTTCACCACAGCACTGTCTTCCGGGAGCACCACGGCCGCGTGCTGCATGTCCGGCTTTGCGAGCGATGTCTTGAGCACCTTGAACCGCGGCGTGTCTTTCCCGCTGATCATGTACAGATCATCGCCATGTAGTGCGAACTCAGTGATCTTGTCCTCGAAGCCCACGATACGCTGCCATGGAATCTGCTCCTTTTGTAGCTCGCTTCGATGCACGGAGTAGAGGGAAATAAGGTTCCCTATTTCGAGGAGAGACATTGCGAGCGCATGCTCTGACGTGTGTGGTACGGCGAGGAACGGCACTTCATCAGGCTCGAGGCGCGGACCCGCCGTCGTCGCGTTCCCAAATACGGGTTTTGGTAGAGCGTCTGGTCTTGGGATTCGGATCATGAATACGCTGCTATTGGCGTACTTCTCAGTGAGCGGCATTCCGGGCCGTAGCTCCTGCTTTCGATTGAAGTAGAAGGCACGTTCGTCAGGCAACCATTTGGGTGTAGGGCCGATGACGTTTGCGCTGGTCCTATCGATGGGAGGGCCCAGTACCTTGCCGCTTGCCGTGTCAAGCACCGACATTTCTACGAGCTCGGAGCCTCCCTGAGCAATGCCGTACGCAACGTACCGGCCGCTCGGCGACGCTGAATAAAAGTGAAGAGAAGAGTTCCTGCCCTCGCCTATCGAGAGGGTCTCCGGGTCCACGAGAAGGCGTTCCTTGCCCCTCAGCCCTTCGCGAACGAACAGTTTGGGTTGTGCTTCCTGCGCTTCCCGCTTGAGGTAGAAAAGCCGGTTGTTACGCAGCCACGATACTGAGGTGACGCGTGACGATACAGAGCTCTCAAGCATCTCGATGCGCTTGAGCAATTCAGTTCGGGCCGGGAGACTGTCTAGAACGACTCGTGCATAGTCACTTTGTGACTTCATCCAGCTCGCGACCTCGGGGTCGCCCACGTTCTCCATAAAGCGGTAAGGATCTTCCAAGAGCACACCATGATAGGTGTCCGTGACGATGCGAACCGGTGCGAGAACCCGGGGTGGCATCTTTTGTGGTAGCAGCGCTTGTGCCCAAACGGGCGTGCACATGCCGCAGATCAGCCAAAACAACACCTCTTTAGAGCGGCGAGGCGCGTCAGGCCTGTGCGACTTCAGTGGCACAGCGGCCTTAGCAGAGTGCACGTCCAATAACATATGCGGGCAAGCCCGATCCCATCAACTAGAAATACACCCGCGTTCGCCCCGGATTGCGCGAAATGTCGTAGAGCGCCGAGCGGGCCACGTTCGCCACCTTGCGCACGCCCGCGTGCGAGAGCAGCGTCTCGCTCGCGTAGTCGCCGTCCTCGTCGCATATCAGGCGCAGCTCCAGGATAGAGAGGTGCGCGGCAATCGTACGCCGCAGAATGCGGTCGTTGAAGATCGCGAGCGCCGTGGCGGCCACGCGCTGCTGCGAGGGCTCGACATATCGCGCCGGTACGAGCGTGCAGACGATCGTCGGCACGCCGGCCTCCGTGGCAGCGGCGATCAGTCGGGCGAACATGCCCTCGAATTCATCGGCCGCCGTGGCAAGCGTATCCAGGGCATCGCGGATCGATTGCGCGCGCCCTTTCAGCAAGCCGCTCGCCTCGATCGCCCAGCCGCCGTCGACGCAGATCCCGATGTGAGTGACCCCCGCAGGAATCGCCCGCACCCGGCCCTGCCGCAGCA
>VBCH01000032.1 GCA_005884455.1 Betaproteobacteria bacterium | reverse complement strand
GGCGCTTGCGACGGCAGCGCTCAAGCAGGCGGCGTAGCCGCTGGCGGCGCAGTCCACGCGGCATTCCACTCGGCGCGTCGTGCATAAGAGTACGCCGCGATGCAAACGTCGAAGGCCGCGCAGAAGACTCCATAGGCCAAGGGCACCGCAGTCAGCTGGCCCGGCTCGAAGGCGGAGTAGGCTCCGTGCGCCTGAAGCTCGTGCAGCAGGTCCCACAGCCCGTGCAGCGCATACCCGGCGATCAGGGCCATCGGCAGGCGCACGCCGAACACGCTGATCATGGCAAACACGAGGACGGCAGCCGTTTCCCCGCGCCACGCCGCCGCGTTTCCGAAATACGCCACGAAGGCCAGGTAGAACGCGGCGATCGGAATGAGGAACATCGCGTAGAAGAACTGCTCTGCCTTGGGGGCGAAGATCTTCCGCGTGATGAAGATGGCGCCCGCCGCCGCCAGAAGCCCGATGGTCGCGTAGAGGATCACGATCACGACAAATCCGAGCATGGTGTATCGCTGGTCCATAGGTCCGCCTCCGTCGTTTGTCCCCGTGAGCGCAGACTACTCGTGATGCGGTGCGTCGATCAAGCCGGGCCTGATACCATGCTCGCGACCCTCCTATGAGCTACCTCGTCATCCAGGGAATCGAAGTCGAAACCCCCGACCTCAAGGAAATCGCCAAGCTCTCGGGCAGCACGCGCATCGAAGGCATCGGCAACAACGCCTTCCGCCTGCACGAGTATAAGACGCAGCAAGGCGTCCCAGAGTACTGCGCCAAAGCGGAGCTCGACTTCGCCTTCGTGCCCGTACCGCGCAAGCTCTCGGACTTTGGCCTCGTGGCGATGGACATGGACTCCACCCTCATCACCATCGAGTGCATCGACGAGATCGCCGACATCCAGGGCATCAAGCCGCAGGTCGCCGCGATCACGGCGAGCGCCATGCGCGGCGAGATCGAGTACCACGAAAGCCTGCGCCGGCGCCTTGCGCTCCTCGAAGGGCTGGATGAAACGGCGCTGCTGCGCGTCTACGAAGAGCGGCTGCGGCTGTCGCCCGGAGCCGAGCGCATGCTCGAGCGCCTGCGCTCCCTCGGCATCAAGACCCTACTCGTCTCGAGCGGTTTCACCTTCTTCACCGAGCGCCTGAAGCACCGCCTCTCGCTCGACTACACGCTGTCGAGCGAACTCGAATTCAAGAACGGCAAGCTCACCGGCAAAGTCGTCGGCCGCATCGTCGACGCGCAAATCAAAGCCGCGAAACTGCGCGAACTGCGCGACGCGCTGCGGCTAAAGCGCGAACAGATCATCGCCTTCGGCGACGGCGCCAACGATCTAGCGATGATGGCGGAGGCCAGCGTTTCTATTGCGTATCACGCCAAGCCGGTGGTGAGGGAAAACGCGACGTACTGTTTCGACTATGTCGGATTGGATGGGTTGTTGAGTCTTTACGCTTAGAGGCGATTCCAGGGTCTGAAGGCAACTGCTAAACGTCTGGTATCCTGCCAAGAGCTGCCGTTCGGTCGATCATAAAAAGCAGTGGAAGAGCTGGCGTAGCCGGCGTGGGCCGGCCCCGCTGCCGCGGGATGCTCGCGCAAAAAGCGCCGAGCCGCCGCGCTAGTTCCCGGTCGCGAACCCGATGATCGCGGACCGCAGCTCGCGCTTCAGCGTCGCGTCGACTTCGTCGTACGCGCGCCGCTGCGCCGTCGGCATCTGCAGGCTGGAAGCCTTGATCTCCCAGCGCCTGCTGCCGCGCACCTTGCCGCTCGCGGTTTCCGTGAGCTGGACCTCCAGCCTGCCGCGCATCCAGTACCAGCCGTCGATGGGGCCGAGGTCGTCCAGCGCCAGCGAGCTGTTGAGCACATAAGGCGCGGCGTCGCCCGCTTCCGGCACGAAGCCCGACGCCGAGAGGGCGGCCGACAGCATGCGCTCGAGCTGGGGCGAGCTCGACGCCTGCGGCTTCATGTGCACGCGCTTCAGCAGGGCGGCGAGATCAGCAGCGAGCTCGCCGCTGTTGAACTCCGGCGTCACCCCGTGCCCGCCGAGGTCGACCACTTCCAGCGTGCGCTGCAGCGCGTCGCGCTCGCGCTGCGAATCAACGGCGCGGCTCGCCGAGGCGATCTGCGCGAGCAGATCCCCGGCGCCGCGCGCCTGACCGATGTAGCCGCGGGTCGCGGCGTCGAGACGTGCGATCTCCGCGCGCAACGCGGCCGCCGCCTGCGGGCGCGACACTACCGCCAGGACGTAATGCGACCCGGTCCGCGGATCCTGCCATCCCTCGGCCATCTGGACGCCGCGTACGATCCGGTCGGTGTACGTCTCGACGCTGCGCGAGATCTCGGACTGGGTCTTGGCGCCTTCCGGGCCCGAGTTGAAGCGGGTGCTGTCGCTCGATTTCGCGGACACCTCCACCTCGAACGCCTTCGCCAGGTCGGCGCGCGCGCGGTTGCGCGCATCCTCCTGCGTGTCCGCCTCGCCACGCCCGACGAGATATCGGCTATCGGGGTACGCGGCGCTCCTGCCGCTAACCCAGTCCGGCGGACCGGACGGCGTGCTCGCACAGCTGACCAAGGAAGCGCCCGTTGCAACGATACAGAGCCATCGCATCATGTCTGACCTCGATTCGCGGGGGATCGGCCGCTAGAAGTGCAGCCAGCTCCGCGTCACCAGCTTCCGGATGTCTTTTTGCCCGATCCAGACCTTATGGTTGTCGGCAAGGCTGATCAGGGCCATGTTGACCTGGTAGAAGCGGACCTCTCTGCGCCCGGAGGGATCGACGATGGCGTTGATGGTGCCGGTCAGAATGAAGTCGGCGCCGAGCTCGCGTCCCATCGCGTTGCGCGTATCCTCGCGCACGTTGATGTCCTGATCCCTGCGCTCGTTGCGGATTTGCGGCCGCTCGAACCTCGCGACGAGGCTCACTTTCCCGGAGTTGAGCAGCGCGCGCTCGACGTCGAGAGTGAAGGTACGGAGGTTGATGTAGTCGTAGCTCTGGTTGACCACTTCGCCGACGACGACGACGGGCCGCCTCCCGCCGGGGCGCCCATTGAACTCCTGCAGCCAGGGCTGCGACAGCGAGTCGCGGATCATCTGCTCGGACACTAGACGCGAATCAGTATCGTTCCATGCGCCGCTGAGGTCTGCCGGCTGCGATTCATCGATGCGCTCGACCCTGGTCGCGCAGCCGGCCAGGGCAACGAGCACGAGCAGTGCAAGGCTGGTGCGCAGCGACGGCGCATGCCTCAAGGGGTCTTCTCCTTCGAGAGCTTGTCGAACACGTTCTGGGCGTTTTTCTCGAAGTAGCGCTGCATGTCGGCGTTCATGCTGCCCGCGCCGTTCAGCGTGGTCTTGACCTGCGCCAGGTCGAGCTCCGCGATCGAATAGACCGTGCTGGTCCTGTCGTCCTTCCAGCGTCCGATGATCCTCGATCCCGCAAGATTCATCTTGGAGACCGCCTTGATCTCGTGTGACACGGTCTGGTCGGCGCTCGCGTTCGCGCCGGTGCCCGTGGCCGCCGCGTAGTCATTGCTGACGACATCGAGATAAGTCGACAGGATCCGCGCGACTTCAGCGCGCGCACGGTCATCGGCGGTCGCGCGCTGCAGGGCTTCATCGCCCATCGCGGAAGACGACCCCACCCCGTGGAACAACCTGCCGCCCTTGTCGTTCAGCACGGCGGTGCCCTTGTTGACCCAGTCGGGAGCGCCGCGGATGCCGAGATCGCTCTTCACCATGGTCTTGCCGCTGCAACCTGCCAGCAGCAGGGCGAGGGCGCATGTCACGCCGAGATTCCTGATTGAAGGGGATTGCGCGCAGGAGATAGGCATACTCGTTCTCCTCGTAAGTGAGACAGTGGGACTGTCGAGTGGCGTGTCAAGCAGAATAGCACCGCCCGTGCGGGCGAGTGCGGCTGTTACAAAATCCCCTACACGATCCCGATGTGAGCTGCCGCAAGCTTCCGCGAAAACGCACAGTGCTGTGTTTGTAACAATGCTCTCGAGGGGGGCTGGAGGCCGCGCATGCTTGCATCCGGGCGCGACATAGCCCGGGTCGCAAAGCCGCCGTGCGAGCGACTTCCGGGACGTGTGACAGCTTCAAGCACTGGACTGCGGCGCGCCGGCGAGCCACCACTGGCTTCAGCGGGGAATTGATTCTGCCATCCGTTGACCGTGCGCAAATGTCCGCTTTGGGTCGGTAGCCGACATTGGGCTAGGTTCCCGGGTAGTGCTCGAATACCTCCTATTTCTAATCTCGGATAAGTGGTTTTTCCGAGGTTAGGTGCTTCTAACCTCTCACTTCGGATAGTGTGGTCTACCCGGGGTCGGAGGGTTAGCTCGGCAAAGGCTTGATATTGGCAGTGCGGGCCCTACCTAATAAAGCTATGGAGCTCAACAGCGCGAAGTCGCGCCCGTGACGATTTGCCAAGGCTGCTCAAGTCGAGCGAGACGGCGCGACAACTCGAATGATCGTCGCGCGGCTCGAACTGCAGGTCTTGGCTGCCGAGGCGGCAGGGAAGGCCCGGCCCTTCGGCCAGTAGGCAGAGCTGAGGGAAATTCCTATTCTCCGTCTTATATACCGGATCGGAGAATCTCATGACTGACCAAGCAGACGTTCTGGCACAGCTTTCTAACGCCCTGGCAGGTCGCGTGGCTGCAGTGCGCGGCGCGGTCGCGGCCATCCGACTTCCAGGCGAGCGCTATCTAACCGGCACGCTCTGGCAGCCAGAGGTGGTGGTCGCTTCAGAGCAGTCGCTTCCAAAACGCGACGAGTTCGAGCTCATCATGCCGGGAGGCTCCGCCCACGGCGAAGCCGTGGGCGCAAAAGTCGCCGGGCGCGATCCCGGCACGAACATCGCTCTGCTCCGCCTTGCGCAGCCTGCGTCACTGCCTCCTGTCGTTTCGGGCCCGGCCGAGGCGGGCTCGCTCGCATTGGCCTTCGGCGCGGATGGAGTTGGCGGGACGACCGTGCGCGTGGGCGCAATCAATCAAGCCGGGCCGGAATGGGCGAGCAGCGCCGGCGGGCGCATCGACCAGCGCATCGTGCTGGATATCCGTTTGGCGCGTGCCGAGGAAGGCGGCCCGGTGTTCAATGCAGCGGGTGCGCGCCTTGGCATCACCACCTTTGGGCCCCGAGCGCAGGTGCTCGTCATTCCAGCGGCAACCATCGAACGGATCGTACCGGCGCTACTCAAGGATGGATATATTGCACGCGGGTGGCTCGGCATCGCGCTCCAACCCGTTGCGGTTCCTGATGCGCTGCGTGACGAAGCGGGCCAGTCAAGCGGGCTGATGGTGATGTCCATCGTCGACGATGGCCCGGCGGCCAAGGCGGGTATTGTCGCTGGCGATATTGTATTGACCGTCAACGGCACGCCGACGCGCAGGTTACGTAGGATCGCAACGCACCTCGCGTCCGACAGCATAGGGCGCAGGGCGGATTTACGCGTGATCCGAGGCGGAAGGGTGCTTTCCGTGCAAGCCGTCATCGAAGCACGGCCCTCCGCGTGAGCGATGCGACTACGCAGCTGGTCGCGGTGCGGCGGCGGCTCCGCGTGGCGATCTACGCGGTAGATCCTCTTCGTCGCGCGGCATTGCGCAGCTTGATCGTCGATGCCGGTCATGACGTCGCCGACTCTGCGGAAGCGGCAGACGTCGTCTTGTGCGACGGCGATTGCCCATGGACCGAAGGCCGACCTTTCGTCGCGCTGGGCGGTACCGACACCGATCAGGCAGGGTTGCTTGCAGCCGATGCTGACGCGAACCAAATTGATGCGGCGCTGCGTGCCGTAGCGTCGGGTCTGATCGTGCGTTCGCCGGGCGCCGAGGAGACTGGTTTTGGGGCGATAAAGGAGACGGACCTCCAGGTGCTTCTCACGCCGCGCGAGATTGAGGTCTTGAGCGCCATTGGCGAAGGGCTGACCAACAAGTTAATAGCACGGCGGCTGAATATCTCGCTCCATACGGTGAAGTTTCATATCGAATCGCTGTTCAGAAAGCTGGGCGTGCGCACGAGAACGCAAGCGCTGGCGAAGGCCTCGGAGCGCCGCCGTATCGAGACCGTCGAGCTCTAACACGGGGACAAGCGTCGGTGCAGCGAAAGAGTGGCCTGCCGCAGTAGCTACCAAGGTTTAATGTAAGCGTCGCCACGTTTTTGGCTGTACGAGCGACCGCTTTGGGTCGAGAGCAGACAGTCGGTGGTATCCTCGAAGCGAATAGCTCTCGATTACTTCTATTCAACCAACGGATTCGGCGCTTTGCCACCCAACCTGAGTGCAGCGCGCGGTGCTATCGATCCCCCTATCGTTTGAAAACGCTCTCGGGCATCTTGAACTGCCCGCCGGCGGCAGTCAGTCTCTCCGCGAAAATCTGCCGGACCCTCGGGTCCTCGTCCGGATAGTCGATTTCAGTGCGACCGGGATCCGACACCAGCGTGGTGGTGAACGGGTACAGATCGTTGTTCCATCCGCCGAGCTTCACGAAGCGTGCCGGCGTCTTGCCGCTGTTGAAATGCTGGTGGAACCATTGGAGCGGCGGCACCACGAGCGTTCCTTCCTTCCATTCGAACAGCCGCACCTGCTGCTGCTTTCCTTCCTTGAAGGGCGTGGTGCCGATCTCGTGCGGCCACATCATGCTGAACCCGCTTCCGTCGAGAAGGATGATCGTCGAGCCCGGCCCATGGCGGTGGCAGCGCTCGTATGTGCCCGTCGGGAACTGCTCCACGTGCAGGGCCATGCTGTTGCGCGCCATGGCGTAGTGGGTGTCGTAATCCTCGACGCCCTGGCCGGCGGGATGCAATTCCGCCTTCCACACGTTCGGAACGTAGTTGACGATGGTATAGGAATGGTGGCCGCGGGCGTTGGTCTTTCCGGTTCTGTCGCGCGCGACCGTGGGATAGAAAGCGGCCGGCTTCGGGCTGAAGTAGTCCTTCCGGCCGTCGAAACGCTCCGTGAACACGTAGTCGTTGTCGAATATGAAATCGGTGTGCCGGAACGTGTCGATCAGCAGCGGCGCGTTGGTGATGGCCACCATGCGTACGGGATCCTTGCCGGTATTGATGTGCCGGTGCCAGGTATTCAGAGGCGACGGAAACACGGCGCCTCTTTCCCATTCCACGGTGATCATTTTGCCCGGGTCGCCCTGCCAGACCTGTGTCCGTCCCTTCCCGGAGAGGATCAGGATCTGCTCTTCGAAAATATGGCGCTCCGCCGTCGTCTGACCTCCCGGCGGGATCTCGCACACCCATGCGTCGACCGTTCCCGCGGTGCCTTCCAGGAAGATGTAGGCGCCCAGCGCGCCCACCCGCTTCCAGGGCTTCAGCTCGATCTTGTTGACGTCGATGAATCCGCCCTCGTAGACGGGAATGCCTTCTTTCTTGAGGAACTGCCGGTAAGGGCTCAATTCGTTGAAGACGACCGGGTCGTCGTAAGAATCGGTCCTGGGCCTGGAGGCCGTGGCCGCTTGAGCCGATGTCCCCGAACTCGGGGCAACCGCTCCGGCTGCGACTCCGGCCAGGCACATGCGCAGAAATTGAGACCGGGTGAACCCTATTTTTTCGACGGCGTTCCCGGTGGGCTCGCCGTGCGAATGACCCTGCGCAACGGCCGCGCCTCCTGCGCCATGGGAATGATCATGATGCTCGTCATGCGTGTGCTCATGACCATGGGCATGACCGTCGTGGTGATGATTCTTGGAATGATTCATGCGCTCTCCTTAAAAGATCGAGTCACTCCGGCTTGATGTTCGCCTGCTGCACCACCTGGGTCCATTGCCTGATTTCCTTCTTGACCAGCGCATCCAGGGTCTCGGGCGCGCCGCCGGCGAGCGCTACGTCGATCCTGGCCGCCGCCGCCTTCACGTCCTCGAGCGCCAGCACTTTGTTGACCTCGCCGTTGAACTTGCCGATCACGGCCCGCGGCGTCTTGGCGGGAACCATCACGCCGGTCCAGGCCTCCACGATCATGTTGGGAAAGCCCGCTTCGACGATGGTGGGTACATCCGGCAACGCCTGTGCCCGTTGCGAGCTCATCACGGCAAGCATGCGTACCCTCCCGCCTTGCACGAGCGGCACGGCCGTCTGGAACACCATCATGCTGGCCTGCACATGACCCGCAATGAGGTCGTTGATCACGCCCGTCGTGCCCTTGTAGGGGACGTGAATCATCTTGGTACCGGCCTCGTGCTGGAGCAGTTCCATGGACAGGTGAAACACGCTGCCGGTGCCCGCCGACGCATAGTTGAGGTCGCCGGGCCGCTTTTTGGCCTCGGCGATGAACTCTTTCACCGTGTTGGCCGGAAAGTTGTTGGAGACCAGCAGACTCAACGGGCTCGTTCCCAGCAGCATCACCGGGGCGAAGCTCTTATCCGGATCGTAAGGCAGCTTCGGGTTCATCGCCGCGAGCGTGCCGAAAGCGGTAGAAGTGAACAGGTAGGTGTAGCCGTCGGGATTGGCTTTTGCCACGGAGTCGATGCCGATGATGCCGGACGCGCCCGGCCTGTTTTCCACCACGACCGGCACGCCCCAGCGCTGCGATAGGTGCGGTTGCACCAGCCGCGCCAGCGAATCCGCCGCAGTGCCCGGGGTGAACGGCACCACGAACAGGACGGAACGCGACGGATAGTCCTGCGCCCGGCTAGACACCGGAAACGCGGCGGCACACAGCAAAGCCGTTCCAGCAATCAGCTTGGCCGGTTTCATGGACCCTCCGCGATATATCGGGAAACGAATGTCGATCGACAGCCTCAGACCGCGACGTGGGGCGCGCCTTCTCGATACTTCACCGCATCCAAGGCATGCTCCTCGAAATCGGCTTCCACGGGAATGACGAAGGAGGCCGAGCGCACGAGCTGGGCCTCCGGGCTCAGCCCCGGGGCCTTGCCGCCCTCCTGGACTTCCTTCCCGGCTTTTAGCAGCCGCTGGCGCGCGATGATGATGGCGCGGTCGGTGGACCGGAGGTGCTCCTTGGTGCGGTCCGCGATGGGTCCCATGCTTTCCTGCACCGACGCATCCTGCATGGCGAGACCCCTGACGCCGTTGTAGTGGCGGCCGCTCTTCTGTTTGGCGCGATCGATCAGGTAATCGTTGCTGCGATTGGCCACGGGACGGAACGTCCCGGGTACCAGCTCGGCGTGAACGCCGTTGCCGTCCTTGATGAGCTCGACGTGCTCCGCGGGTATCGGGTGGGTGGGATGAAACGTCATCGACCACGCCATGCAATTTTCGTCGTCCATGGGCACCCACGCATGGCCGTTGAGCGCGTTGCCGGCGTAGGGAGGAATGAGGGTGTACCACGGCATGATCCACTGCGTGATCCGCCAGTAATAGCTGCCGGGATCCGCATCGCGCCGCGCGCCGATGATCAGGCCGCCGGCGGAGTCGAGGATGTGGAAGGTGGTCTTCGTGGATTTCGCGAACTTCGCGCCCGCGGTGTTCCGATGGAACGGGTCGCTCGCCAGATCCCCACGGTGCAGGAACGAAACATGGCTGGAATCGATGCCGCCCTCGATCGCCTGCAGGTAGTTGCTCTCCTGCCACCGTTTGGTGGTGACGCGATGCGACGGAGGCAGATGCACCCACTCGAAGTTCGGCAGCGGCGGCTTTTCCTCAGGCGGCCCCATGTAGGTCCAGATGACGCCGCCCAGCTCGACGCCCGGGTAGGACTTGAGCTTGATGCCCCGGCGCATGCCGCTCTCTTCCGGCTCGGAGGGCAGGTCCACGCACTGGCCGTTCACGTCGTACTTCCACCCGTGGTACGGGCAGCGCAGCCCGCACTCCTCGTTGCGGCCGAACCACAGCGACACGCCGCGGTGGGCGCAGAACTCGTCGATCAGGCCGATTCGTCCCTCCGTATCGCGGAAGGCAACCAGCTTCTCCCCCAGCAGTTTCACGCGAACCGGAGGGCAGTCGCGCTCCGGCAACTCGCTGTCGAGCAACGCGGGTATCCAGTAGCGCCGGAACAACTCGCCCATCGGCGTGCCGGGGCCGGTGCGGGTCAGGAATGTATTCATCTCTTGGGTCAGCATGGCCGTTCACCGTTCCGAGTTGCGCTTCAGCGATACCCCCTCATCGTTCGCGCACCCTGGCGCTGTCGATATCGATCTTGCCGCTGAATGCGAGAAGCTGGGTCAGCTCGCGCGTGCTCTTCACCTCGTCGAGGGACCACAGGAGTTCCGTGAGCTTCCCTGCGCGCTGCGCGCCGGCGACCGGCTCGACGTTCTCGAGCAGCTTCTCATTGAGGTCCGCGTCGGTAAAGGGATTCTTGTGGTGCCCGGGAAACGGCCGCGCATCGCCGTGCACGACCGCGCCGCCGTCGAGCTCGATCTCGACGCGCGACAAATAGCCCATCTCCACGCGCTTGTGCTTGCCCATGGCGTGCGAGCCGAGCTCAAGCGCCGGCGCGCAGGTGACCTTCTTGATGAACGCCTGCCTATCCGGGTCGAGAACCACCTTCGGGGTGAAGCTGTTCACCCGGATGGTTCCGTCCAGGACCGCGGCCGCGACGATGTAGGGCAACGAATGGTCGGCGGTCTCGCGCGAGATGGGATTCCACGGGTCCTGGCGTATCTTGACCAGGTGATCGTAGGCGCCCTCCTCGGCGAACACGCGCACCTGCCTGATCGTGGAAAGATCCTTGATCCGGGATCGAGCCTGAATAGCGGCTTGTACCGCGCTCTGCGCCACGGAGCCGACCGGCCAGCGCTTCATGAAGGCGTCGTTCACCCGGGTCAGCGGAAGCTTCGGGTTCAGACGCTCGCGCAGCACGGGAACCGGGTCGTCTTTCATGTTCATTT
>VBCH01000031.1 GCA_005884455.1 Betaproteobacteria bacterium | reverse complement strand
GAACGAACCCAAGTGGAACGGCCCGTACCTGCGCAAAGACGTGCCGCTCGACCCCTGGGGCAAGGCCTACGTGTACAAGCAACCCGGCGAACGCAGCGACTACGACATACTCTCCTACGGCAAAGACGGCCAGCCGGGGGGAACCGGCGAAAACGCCGACATCAGCAACCACTAAGGCTGCACCGGACGATGCGTTTCGAGCTCAAGGCGGTCAGCCCGGATGGAAGGGTCGAGTCGCTCGATCTGCACGGGCTCGACCAGGCGAGCGCGATTCAGCAGGCCGAGAGCCGCGGCTATACCGTGCTCGGTGTGCGCGCCCGGGCGGGGTTCGTCGCGCCCTGGCGCGGCGGACAGGCGCGCTTTCCCCTCGTCCTGTTCAGCCAGGAGCTGCTCGTACT
>VBCH01000030.1 GCA_005884455.1 Betaproteobacteria bacterium | reverse complement strand
GGAAATTCCCTCTCTTCGGCGCTCCAGCAGTTTCCGCTCGCCTTTCCGCCTCTCTACGTCTCCACCGTGCAGGCGAGCGAAAGGACGAGCGACCTCGCTCCGGCGCTGGGGCGCTACGTCGCCTATCAGAACCAGCTCGAAGCGATCCGCAAGCGCCTGGTCAACGCGGCCATCTATCCGGCGCTTCTCATCGGCGTAGGGGGCTTGGTGAGCCTTTTCCTGCTGCTCTACGTGGTGCCGCGCTTCAGCCGGATCTACGAGGAGCGCAACGTCGATCTTCCGATCTTCTCGAAGCTCCTGCTCTCATGGGGCCAGCTGGTGGAGGGTCACGGGACCCTGGTGATGGGCATCCTTGCCGGGCTCGTGATCGCCGGAGCATACGCGCTGCGGAACGCTCGAATCAAGGCCCGGATCGGGAACCTGCTGTGGAAGCTGCCGGCGATCGGCGAGCGCTTGATGCTGTACCAGCTTGCGCGCTTCTACCGCACCATCGGGATGCTCCTGCGGGGCGGCACGCCGCTCCCGACCGCGCTCCGGATGGGCGCGGAGCTGCTGCACCCGCTGCTGCGCGCGCGGCTGGCGATGGCGAGCCGGGCAGTCAACGAAGGCCGCCCCGTCTCCGAAGCGATGGAAGCCAACGGCCTCACCACGATCATCGCGCTGCGAATGCTGACCGTCGGGGAGAAAAGCGGCAACATGGGCGAAATGATGGAGAAAATCGCGGAGTTTCACGACGAGGAGATCTCGCGCTGGGTGGAGTGGTTCGCACGGCTGTTCGAGCCCCTCCTGATGACGGCGATCGGCCTGGTCATCGGCGCGATCGTCGTTCTCATGTACATGCCGATCTTCGAGCTCGCCGGGAGCCTGAAGTGAGTGTCGCCGACACGAAGCAGATCAGCTCGCTCGAGATCGAGGAGGCGCGCGCCGCGGCGACCGCCGCGCGGCGGCGCCTCGTCGAAGTCCTCGAGGCGAAGCTCGGCCTGGACCCGGACGCGTTCGTCGCCCGGCTCGGCGCCACGCTCAGGATCGAGGTCATGCGCATGGAGGAGCTGCGCGGCGCGGCGCCGGCGTTCGACGTGCTGCCCTTCAGCGAAGGTGCCCAGCGCGGCTGCGCGCTCGTGCGGGGCGAAGCCGACGCGCTGTGGCTCGTGACCGACGACCCTTTTTCCGGAGAGCAGCAGGCCTGGGCCGAAGAACGGATCGCTCAGGAGTTCTCCTGGCGCCTGGTGCACCGCGGCGACCTCGTGGCGTTTCTCGCAAGCCACGAGGAGACCCTGCGCGCGCTCGACGCGGTGCGCGCAGGAGCCATCGTCGTGAGCGAAGAGACGCGCGGCATCGAGGATCTCTCGCTCAAGGCGATCAGCGAGGAGTCCAGCGAAGTCGTGCGGCTGGTGCGCTCTACCCTGCGCGATTCGCTGATGATAGGCGCGAGCGACATCCACATGGAAACGATCGCCGCAGGGTTGGTGATCAAGTTCCGCATCGACGGCATCCTCTCGCAGATCAAGTTCATCCAGGACACCAAGCAGGCCGAGCAGGCCATCTCCCGCGTGAAGGTCCTCGCCGAGCTCGACATCACCGAGCGGCGCGTCCCCCAGGACGGGCGCTTCAAGGCACTCGACCGCGGGCGCGCGGTCGATTTCCGCGTCTCGATCATGCCCAACATCTACGGCGAGGACGCAGTGCTGCGGGTGCTCGACAAGCAGTCGCTCTACGAGAGCACTCAGCAGCAGCTTTCGCTGGACAGCCTCGGGTTCGAGACGGGCGACATCCGGGCGCTGCGGCGCCTGTCGCACGAACCCTACGGAATGCTGCTCGTCACCGGGCCCACCGGCAGCGGCAAGACCACCACGCTCTACGCCGCCATCACGGAAATCAACAACGGCCAGGACAAGATCGTCACGATCGAGGATCCGGTGGAATACCAGCTCGCCGGCGTGCTGCAGATCCCGGTCAACGAGAAGAAGGGGCTCACCTTCGCGCGCGGGCTGCGCTCCATCCTGCGGCACGACCCCGACAAGATCATGGTGGGCGAGATACGCGACCCGGAGACGGCCAACATCGCTGTGCAGTCCGCGCTCACGGGGCACCTCGTTTTCACCACCGTCCACGCGAACAACGTATTCGACGTGATCGGCCGCTTCATGCACATGAACGTCGATCTGTTCAGCTTCGTTTCCGCCCTGAATGCGATCCTGGCGCAGCGCCTGGTGCGGCTCGTCTGCCCGCACTGCGGCGAGGATTGCCGCCCCGACGCGGCACTGCTCAAGGAATCCGGCCTCACGGAGGCGCAGGCTGCTTCGTTCCGCTTTCGCGCCGGGCGCGGCTGCCGCGAGTGCCGTGGCTCCGGCTACAAGGGACGCAAGGCGATCGCGGAACTGATGATCCTCAACGACGAGCTGCGCGAGCTGATCACGGCCCGCGCCCCGGTGCGCCAGTTGAAGGAAGCCGCCCGGACCAGCGGCACCCGCTTCCTGCGCGATGCCGCGCTCGAGGCCGTGAAGAACGGTGAATCCACTCTGGAAGAGATCAACCGTGTTACGTTTATCTAGCGACCGTATCCTGATCGCGCTCGCCCCGGATTCGCTTGCGCTCCTGCGGGCTTCGGGCAGGGTTCGGCCCCGCGTTAGCGAGAAGCGCACGATCGCGTGCGACCCGGGTTTCGGCGCGCAGCCCTGGCAGGGCGCGGTGGCGGCTCTGGAGAAGCTCGCCGAGGAAACGAGGGACGCGAACGCGCAGGTGACCGTCGTGCTCTCCAACCACTTCGCGCGCTTCATCGTCGTCCCCTGGAGCGAGGGCCTGGGGAACGCCGAGGAAATAACCGCTTTCGTCCGGTACTGCTTCGCCAAGGTCCACGGCGAGCGAAGCAAGGAATGGGACCTGCGCCTGAGCCCGACCCCGGCCGGCTCGACGCGCATCGCGAGCGCGGTCGATTCGTCGCTCGTGCAGGCCGTGCGCGCCGCGTTTCCCGCGGCCGCCAGAGCGAAGCTCGTGTCGGTCCAACCCTATCTGATGTCAGCGTTCAACCGGTGGCGCAAGGACATCAAAGGCGAGCGCGCGTGGTTCCTGCTCGTCGAGCCGCAGCGCGCCTGCCTCGCCCGCCTCGAAGGCGGGCGGTGGTCGGCAGTGCGCAACACCCGGGGAAACTTCGACGAGCCGCGCGAATGGGCGGGGCTGCTCGATCGCGAGCGGTATCGGGTCGGTGGAGACGAGGCGTCCGAGGGCGTCTACGTTCATGCACCCCGAAACGGGAATGCCCTTCCGGTCGAAGGACAGGGGTGGAGCTTCAGGAGCCTCGCGCTCGCCCCGGCGGAGGGCTTGGCTCCCGCGGAGTCACAACCATTTGCCATGGCGCTCTGCGCACTATGAGCGCGCATCGAATCGAGCTCGATTATGTCGCGGCCCCGCGCCGTCCGCAGTGGATAGGCGTGTCGGTGCTCGTCCTCGCGCTCGTAGTCTCGGGCGACATGGTTCTGCGCTATCGCAACGCCCTGAACGAGCTCGCCGCGGTCGATGCGGCGCAGGGCCTGCTCAGCGCCAACCGGCGACCGCCGCGCGCGGTATCCAAGGAACGGCTCGACGAGGAAGCGAAGATCATCGACGCGGCGGTGCGGCAGCTCAGCATTCCGTGGGCGCAAATGATCGAGGCGGTCGAGGCGGCCTCGAGCAGCGAGGTGACCGTGCTGCAGCTGCAGCCGGAAACCCAGCAGCGCAACCTGCGCCTGACGGCCGAGGCGAAAAACCGGGAGGCCATGCTCAGGTACGTGCGCCGGCTCAGCGATACCCGGGTGCTTTCCGGAGTGCATCTGGTCAATCATCACGTCCAGGTCGAAGATCCTTCGCGTCCGATCCAGTTCGGCGTGCAGGCGGCCTTCAGGAACACCCGGTGAAGCGCGCCCAGGAATGGCTGCACTCTCTGGGGTCAACCGGAGTGCTTGGTATAGGGGTCCTCATCTTCTGCGTCCCGTTCTATTTTTCTGCGGTCAGTCCGGCCGAGCGCGAGCTGCAGGCACAGCGCTCGGTCGCCGAGCGGCTGCGCTCGCGCACTCCTTTTCAGCCCGTTGCCAGCGAGGGCCGCGCGGAGGAACTGCGCCGCTTCTACGGCCTGTTTCCTCCGCTGGAGAAACTTCCGGACGAGCTCGAGCGCGTGTACGCTCTCGCGCGCTCCGCCAAACTCGAATTGCTGCAGGGCGAATACCGCCTCGAGAAACCTCCTTTCGGCATGGCGTTCTACCGTATCACCCTGCCCATCCGCGGCACTTATCCGCAGATACGGCAATTCGTCGCCGCCACGCTCAAGAGCATGCCGATCGCGTCGCTCGATGCGCTGCGCTTCGAGCGCAAGAAAGCGGGCGATCAGCAAATCGAAGCCCAGCTGCGTTTGACCGTCTATTTCCGTCCCGCCAACGAAGGCGAAAACCCATGAAACCCTCCAAAACCCATTATGCGGCGCTTGCCCTGGCGCTCGTCGCAGCCTGTGCCGGCGACGTACTCATCAGGGACACGCGTCAGCTGATGAGCGAAGGCCGCACCGACGAGGCGCTCGCGTCGCTCGAAAAAGCGATGCGGGAAGATCCTCAAAACCACGGCTACCGCTCGGAGTATTTCCGCCTGCGCGATTTCGCCGTCGCGCAGTGGCTCGTCCAGGCAGACGCCCTGCGGACTGCCGTGCAGTTCGAGCCGGCCGAAGAGCTTTACCGCCGGGTGCTCAAGTACGACGCGGCCAACTCGCGGGCGACGCAGGGTCTCGCGCAAACCGATCTCGACAAACGCCATCGGGGGCTGGTCGCCGAAGCGGACAAGCTCGTCAAAGTGGAAAAATACCGTGACGCTCGGGAGTTGCTCGCGACGGTGCTCGCTGAAAACCCGGTTCAGCGCGAGGCGCGCCAGCTGCAGCGGCTGATCGAGGAGAGGACGACCAAGCCCGCGATCGCCCTCCTCCAGCTGAGGAGTTCGGTCACCAAGCCCATCTCCCTTGAGCTGAAAGACGTGCCCCTGCGCACCGTATTCGACGTGATCGCGCGCGCGGCGAACCTCAACTTCCTGTTCGACAAGGACGTGCGCGCCGACCAGAGGACCACGATCGTCGTGCGCGACGCGCAGGTCGAGGACGTCATCAAGCTGATCCTCGCCACCAACCAGCTCGAGCAGAAAGTCCTGAACGAGACCACGGCGCTCATCTACCCGAACACGCCGCAGAAGCTGCGCGAGTACCAGGATCTCGTCGTAAAGAGCTTTTACGTCGCCAACGCGGACGTCAGGCAGACGGCGAACCTGATCCGCACCATCCTCAAGACGCGCGACATCTTCATCGACGAAAAGCTCAACCTCCTGGTGATGAAGGACACGCCGAACGCCATCCGCCTCGCGGAAAAGCTGATCGCGGCGCAGGATATCGCCGAGCCCGAGGTGATGCTCGAAGTCGAGGTGCTCGAAGTCGGCTACAACAAGCTGATGGCCTTGGGCATTCAGTTTCCGGGCTCGGCGGCGGTCAGTCTCGTGGGCGGCGCGACCGCTGCCGGGGGCACCGGAACGCCCGGGGTCGTCACCCTACCCGAGCTGCGCTCGCGCAACGAGGAGCTCGTGCGCCTCACCTTCACCGATCCCCTGTTCCTGCTGTCGCTCAGGCAGACCGACAGCCGGACCAACGTGCTCGCCAACCCCCGCATCCGCGTGAGGAACAAGGAAAAGGCGAAGATCCACATCGGCGACCGCGTCCCGGTGATCACCACGACCTCCGCGGTGTCAGGAGGCTTCGTCTCTCAATCGGTGAGCTACCTCGACGTGGGTCTGCAGTTGGAGGTCGAGCCCCTGATCTATCTGGAGGACGATGTCGGTATCAAGATCGGGCTCGAGGTCAGCAGCATCACCAATACCATCCCGCAACCCGGTGGGGGCCTCGTCTATCAGATCGGGACGCGCAAGACCAACACGGTGCTGCGCCTGCGGGACGGTGAAACCCAGATCCTCGCAGGCCTCATCACCGACCAGGACCAGCGCAACGCCACCCGCGTTCCGGGGATAGGAGAGCTGCCGGTGCTGGGGCGCCTGTTCTCGTCCACGAACGACACTATCACCAAGACCGAGATCGTGCTCCTCATCACCCCGAGGCTGATGCGGACGATCGCGCGGCCCGATGCGCGCACGGTCGAATTCGCTGCCGGAACCGAAGCTTCATCGAGTGGCGGCCCGCTCGGCGGGACTGCCTCACCATCCTCGTTCGCCCCGATCCAGCCGCAGCCTGGGCCAGCGCTGTCGCCCGCTCCCGCGGCGCTCCCCGGTGCCGCACTGCCGGGCGGTACGATCGTGCCTTTCGGCGGCGTGCAACCGCAGTAGCGCGGGCGCGTCGCATCCATGGCCGGCGGGAGCCCTTCGCGAGGCCAGGGCTTTACCCTTATCGAGCTCGTCATCACCGTGGCGATCGTGGCGCTGCTCGCATCGGTCGCGCTGCCCGTCAGCGAGCTTGCCGTGCAGCGCACCAAGGAGCAGGAGCTGCGCCGCACGCTGCGCCAGATCCGCGAGGCGATCGACGCCTACAAGCAGGCTTCGGACGAGGGCCGAATCCGGAAGTCGGTAGGCGACTCGGGCTATCCGAAGAAACTCGAGGATCTTGCCGAGGGCGTCGACGACCAGAAGAGCGCGAAGAAGGAAAAGGTCTACTTCCTGCGCCGCATCCCGCGCGATCCGCTCAACGCCGATCCGACGCTTTCCGCCGCGGCCACATGGGGAAAGCGCAGTTACGCGAGCCCGCCCGACGATCCCAGGGACGGCGACGACGTGTTCGACGTCTTCTCGCTCGCTCCCGGCAAGGGCATCAACGGCCAGCCCTACCGGGATTGGTAAGAGCGGTGCGACCCCGTTCCGGATTCACGTTGATCGAGCTGCTGGTGGTGATGGCGATCATCGCTCTCCTGCTCACGCTCGCGATCCCGCGCTATTTCGGCAGCCTCGAACGATCCAAAGAGGCCGTGCTGCGGGAGGATCTGTTCCAGCTGCGCGACGCGATCGGAAAGTACTACGGCGACAAGGGCAAGTACCCCGAGTCGCTCGAAGCGCTCGCCTCGGAAAAGTACCTGCGCAAGGTGCCCGTCGATCCCATCACCGAGAGCGCGACGACCTGGGTCATCGTCGGGCCGGAGGACCCGCAGAAAGGCGGGGTGTACGACGTGAAAAGCGGCGCGCAGGGCAAGGCGAGCGACGGCTCGACCTACGGAGACTGGTAGCGATGCGCCATGACAGACAGGCAGGCTTCACCTACCTGACGGTACTGTTCGCGATCGCTTTCATGGGCCTGGGCCTCGCCCTCACCGGAGAGGTCTGGCACACCGCGCTCACGCGCGACAGGGAAACGGAGCTGCTCTACGTGGGCAACCAGTACCGGCGCGCGATCGAGAGATACTACGTGAGCGGGCCCAAGCAGTTTCCCAGGTCGCTCGAGGACCTGCTGAAAGACCCGCGCAAGCCCGGCACCGAGCGCTACCTGAGAAAACTCTACTTCGACCCGCTGACCGGGAAAAGCGAATGGGGGACGGTAAAGGCCCCTGACGGCGGGATCATGGGCGTCTACAGCCTTTCGGAGGACAGCCCCAAAAAAGTCGCCAATTTCGGTTTCGCAAACAGGGATTTCGAAGGCGCGTCGAAATATTCGGACTGGAAGTTCCTCTACAATCCGGGGACCCAGCAGGTGCCCGTCTCGCAGCAGCCCACGGCTCCCGGGACTCAGCAAGCGCCCATCTCGCAGCAGCCCACGGCTTCGGGGACCCAGCAAGCACCCATCCCGCAGAGTCCGATGCAAGGCACGAAGTAGGCCGAGGGTTTCCTGCGGGGAGTCAAATCGGGTGCAGGCCCAGCGTGAGCCCCAGCGGCACGAACACGATGGCGAAGGCGTTGCCGATCAGCACAAGGGAGGCGACGCGTTCCGGCTCCTGCTGATAGCGCTCGGCGAGGAGATAGTTGAGCGCCGCCGGCGGCAGGCTCGCGAAGAGCATAAGCTGAGCAAATTGCTCGGACGGCAAGCGCAGAATGAATTGCGCGAGGTAGGCCCCTGCGAAACCGGCGAGCGGACACACCACCGCGCCCAGCACGCCCACCTGCCAGCCGCGCTTCGACAAATCGGTGAGGCGCACTCCGAGAGCGAACAGCATCATGGGCAGCGTGGCGTCGCCGAGCATCTTCAGGCCCGTCATCATGGCAGGCGGCACTTTCCAGGCGAAGCCGCTGAAGAACAGGCCCAGGACGCTCGCGATGATCATCGGCGAAGTCGCGAGCGCCTTCCATTCGGCGTGGCGGCTGACGATGCGGCTCCCGAGGGTGAACTGCAAGAGGGTGCTCGCCACCAGCAGCAGCACCATCGCCGCGAGGCCCGGACGCCCGAAGGCGAGCACCGCGAGGGGCAGGCCCATGTTGCCGCAGTTGTTGAACATCATCGGCGGTACGAAGGTGCGGGGGCTCACGCGCGCGAGGAGCGCGATCGGCCAGGCGATCAGCCCCGAGACGAGGATCACCGCCACCCCGCCCGCGACGAACGTGGCATTGCCCGCGAGCTGGAAGTCCTCGCCCGCGAGCGAAGTGAAAACGAGGAGCGGGCCCAGCACGTGGAGCGACACGTGATTGAACGATTTCAGGTCGGGCCGGTTGCGGCGCCCGTAGCCGTATCCGATCGCGATGATCAGGAAGACTGGCCCTATGACCGAAACGATGCGTTCGAGGACGAGCACGGGCGGTCGTCAGCTCTTCGCGCTCACTTCGACTGCCGCGTGATGATCTCGGCGTAGAGTTTTTCCCACTTCGCGCTCTCGTCCAGCATCGCCGCAGGATCGACGAATTTCAGGCGCATGGCTCTTGCGGCACCGGGATCCGCCTTGCGGTTGGTCGGCACGTAATTCCCCTGGACCAGGATCTCCTGGCCCTCGCCGAGCATGAAGTCGTAGAACAGCACTGCGGCATGCGGGTGCGCCGGTTTCCTGGAGAGCGCGACGCCGTTGACCCGCGCGATCGCCGGCTGAATCGCATACCAGTCCACCGGCGCCCCCCTCTGCTTCAGCTTCTCCGCGTTGTGGTTGTAGACGCTGAGCGCGAAGGGCACCTCGCCGGAGGCGACCAAGCCGGCGAGCAGCGTATGCCCGCGGCGCACCGAGAGCCCGTTCCGCGCGACGATGGCGCGGAACAGCTTCAGGCCCTTGTCCTCGCCGATTTCCTTGACCACCATCGCGAACCAGTCGACGTCCTCGGCCTCGATCCCCAGGCGCCCTTTCCAGGCCGGGGCGAGAAAGTCCTCGTAGGACTTGGGCAGCTCCTCCTTCTTCACCAGGTTCGTGTTGTAGGCCTGGACGAACATGTTGAGGCGCGTCCCGACCCACTCGCGGTGCGGCCTGATCGCCCCGGGCATGAGGTCCTGGAAGTGCGGCGATCCCGCCTTCTGCAGCAGCATCTCGCGGTGCAGCGACTCCAGCTCGGGACCGTTGGTCTCGACGACGTCGAAATCGAAGCGGCCGGCCCGCGCCTCGGTGACGATACGCTGCACCACCTTTTCGGAGCCGGCGCGCCAGAACTTCAGCTTCACCCCGTACTTCTTGCCGAACGCCGCGGCGAGCGCATTGAGATCCTCGAGCACCAGCGATGAGTAAAGGTTGATCTCGCGTTGGGCGCGCGCGCCTTTGACGAGGCGCTGCTCGCGATCGCCTCCAGCGTACAGCGCGAGCGCCGCGACGTCGGCGGGCTGTGCGCGCAAGGCCCCGGATGCAGCGAGCGAGCAAGCCACGACGAGCGGGAAAAGATTCGACATTCTTTCTCCGTGCGGGATTCATGAAAATGTCAGCTTCGCGGCATTATAAATGCGCCCGGCGTGCCGCTTGGATACAATCGTCCCTCCCGGCTCTCCCTGTGTCGCATGGAGGTTCCATGGCAGCAAGAACAGCAAGAAAGAAAAGCGCCGCGGGCGCCCCGTTCAAGCTAACGAGCCCCGACATCCGCCCGAACGGCCCAATCGCCATGGAGCAGGTGTTCAACGGCTTCGGTTGCTCGGGCGAGAACATATCGCCCGCGCTCGGGTGGTCGGGGGCACCTGAGGCCACGAAGAGCCTCGCGCTGCTGGTGCACGACCCGGACGCACCGACGGGCGGCGCGGGGTGGTGGCACTGGCTCGTCATCAACATTCCCGCGGGCACAACCCAGCTCAGAAAGGACGCGGGCAAGGCCGACGGTTCCAAGCTGCCTTTCGGCTGCGTGCACATCGACACCGATTTCGGCGGCCCGGGCTGGGGCGGCCCCTGCCCGCCGGCGGGCGACAAACCGCACCGCTACAACTTCACGCTGTACGCGCTGAAGGTGGACGGGCTCGACGCGAGCGGCGCAAGCGCCTCCCTCGCCGGATACATGATCAACGCCAACGCGATCGGCCAAGCGAAGCTCACCGGCAAGTTCGGGCGGAAAAAGTAGGAGGTCGTCCCAACTTGCGGCACCGCGCCCGCCTTGCTATGGTAGCTGCGGAGGTACAAACCATGAATCGACATTTTGCGGCGATGCTCGCGGCGCTCGCAGTTTTCGCCGCGTCTGCGGCGCTGGCGCAAGAGCCCGTCAAGATCGGGCTGATCATGCCCTATTCCGGCCAGTTCGCAGACGCGGCGACGCAGATGGACAACGCCATCAAGCTCTACATGAAGGAGCACGGCGAAACGGTCGCAGGCAGGAAACTCGAGATCATCCGCAGGGACACGGGCGGCGTCGCGCCGGACGTCGCCAAGCGCCACGCGCAGGAGCTGGTGGTGCGCGACAGAGTCGACATACTGGCCGGGTTCGTGCTCACGCCCAACGCCCTCGCCGCCGCGGACGTATCCGTCGAAGCGAAGAAATTCATGGTGGTCATGAACGCGGCTACTGCGATCATCACGACCAAGTCGCCCTACATGGCGCGCACTTCGCTCACCGTGCCACAATTGAACGAGACCTTCGGCGCCTGGGCCTACAGGAACGGCACGCGCAAGCTGTATACGATGGTGTCGGACTACGGCCCCGGACACGACGCCGAGGGCGCATTCCAGCGCGGGTTCAAGGAGGCCGGCGGCGAGGTCGTGGGCTCGGTGCGCATTCCGGTGGCGAATCCCGACTTCTTCCCGTTCGTGCAGCGCGCGAAAGACCTCAACCCGGAGGCGATGTACGTTTTCATCCCCGGGGGCGCGCAGCCGGCCGCCTTCGGCAAGGCGCTCGTGGACCTCGGCATCGATTCGAAGAAGACCCGTATTCTGGGCCAGGGCGAAATCACCGAGGAGAACGCGCTGAAGATCATGGGCGATGCCGCGCTCGGCCTGGTCACGGCGTTTCACTACGACCACAACCACAAGTCCGCGGCGAATGCGAAATTCGTGTCCGCCTATAACGCGGCTTGGGGACGCAACCCGGACTTCTTCAGCGTCGGCGGCTGGGACGGGATGCACCTCATCTACGAGGCCCTGAAGAAGACCGGCGGCAAGACCGACGCCGAGTCACTCATCGCGGCGGCCAAGGGCATGAAATGGGAAAGCCCGCGCGGCGCGATCGCCATCGATCCGGAGACCCGCGACATCGTCCAGACGGTATATATCCGCCGCGTCGAGAAGGTCGGCGGGCGCCTCGTCAACGTCGAGATCGACAAGATCGACAACGTCAAGGACCCTGTCAAGGAGCGGATGAAGAAGTAGCGCGATCGCGCCCGCCGAAAAATCGGCCGGATCGCCCGAGACTTGAGTTATCCTCCGCGCTTCCTGCGGAGCCGCGATGCACAACCCGTTCCAGAAAATCAAGCGCATCCAGGCGCGGCCCTTCACCTCGCTGCCCGCGAAATTCCGCAAGAAGCGCCGCACCACATGGTCCGACCCCAACCGGGGCGGGGCGCAGGTGGACAGCTTCCTCGAGGGACCGTCCTTCGACCGCGACGGAAACCTGTGGTGCGTGGACATTCCCTTCGGGCGCGTATTCAGGATCGACCCGAAAGGGGAATGGGAGCTCGTCGTCCAGTACGACGGCTGGCCGAACGGGCTGAAGATCCACAAGGGCGGCTGGATTTTCATCGCCGACTACAAGCGCGGCCTGATGCTGCTCGATCCGAAGTCCGCGAAGATCGAGACCTACCTCCCCACGGCGTTCAGCGAGGGCTTCAAGGGACTGAACGACCTGCACTTCGCCGACAACGGCGATCTCTATTTCACCGACCAGGGACAGACCGGCATCGCCGATCCGACCGGGCGCGTGTACCGCCTGCGCGCGAACGGCGAGCTGCAGCGCCTGGTGGACAACGCGCCCTCGCCCAACGGCATCACGCTCAACAAGACCAACACGCACGTGTATGTCGCCATCACGCGCTCGCAGCAGATCTGGCGGCTTCCTCTCATGGCCGGAGGCACGCTCTCCAAGACCGGGGTCGCGATCCAGCTCTCGGGCGGCCACGCCGGCCCCGACGGCATCGAGGCGGACGAGGAGGACGGGCTCGCCGTGTGCCACCTCGGAGTGGGAGTCTGGCGCTTCGACTCGAACTGCCTTCCGACGCACCTTGTGGACGCGGGCAAGACGCATCGCCTTATGACCAACATCGCCTACGGCGGCGCAAAGCGCAGCGTGCTCCACATCACCGACTCGCTGAACGGCGAGATCGTCACCGCCGAGATGCCGGTGCCGGGAAAGAAAATGTTCGCGCATCGATGAAGGAGTGGCCCATGAAGATTCGCAGCGTCGTCCCGCTTTTCGCTCTCGCGCTTGCGCTGCCGGCCGTTGCGCAGCAATACCCGGCCAGGCCCGTGCGCCTGCTGATCGGCTATGCGGCGGGAAGCTCGACCGACATCGTCGGGCGCGTGATGGCCGATCGCCTGGGCGCGCATTGGAAGCAGACCGTCATCGTGGAGAACCGCGGCGGCGCGGCGGGCAACGTCGCCGCCGAAGCGGCGGCGAAATCGCCGGGCGACGGCTACACTTTGCTCTTCGCACAAAACGGCCTCGCGATCAGCGCCGCCGCAGTTCCGAACCTGCCGTACAGCGCCGAACGGGACCTGGTGCCGCTCGCGCCGGTAGCCGCCACGCCGCATATCCTGATCGTGGGGCCCGACTTCCCGGCGAAGAACGTGCAGGAGCTGATCGCGCGCGCGAAGGCGGAGCCGGGCAGGCTGACCTTCGCCTCCTCCGGGGTCGGCAATTCCGATCACCTGTGCGGGGAGCTGTTCAACATGATGGCGGGAATCACCGCGATCCACATTCCCTACAAAGGCGGCGCGCCGGCCGTGCAGGACGTGATTCCGGGGCGTGTCACCTATTATTTCGCCGGCATGCCCGTTGGCCTGCCGCTCGCAAATTCGGGGCGGGCGCGGGCGCTCGGCGTCACGAGCAAGCAGCGCTACCCCGCCGCACCGAACGTGCCGACCATCGCCGAACAGGGATTGCCGCAGTACGAAGCGACGCTGTGGCAGGGATTCTTCGCGCCTGTTTCGATCTCTCCGGATTTGGGCGCGCGTATCGCGCGCGACGTCGAGACCGTGCTCAAGCAGCCCGAGACGCGCGCGAATCTGGCCAAAGTCGGCGTCGCGCTCTTCGAGGACAACCAGGCGAACTTCATAAAATTCTTCCACGCCGACATCGAGAAGTGGAGGAACCTCGTGAAGAGCACGAACCTCAAGCTCGAATAGGCATATGGCACTGCGGCTTGTACAAGTCCATAATTTCGTGAAATACGCGAAGCGTCCCGAGTTTAACGATCTTGCTTTAGGGACGTCTTTGCTAATCGTTACACCTTTTAGCGAGAGAGCAAATGGAAATACTTCTTGCGTCGGCAGTCCTCGCTGCGCTGATCACTTCGCTCGTGAATCTAAGGCTCGCCTCCATCAGCATCCGCAGCCAACGTGAGCTTGAGAAGTTCAAGCAGCAACTTGGCCTCGAGATTGCAAAGCAGCTTGAAGCAGCGAAGGCAACGATGCGAGCTGATGAACTGGCATTCAGCAAGATTTGGGATTTACGTTCGTATCTCAAGACGAACAATATCGCGACGCTTGCACGAACAATGGGAAAAGTCGACGACGCCTCTTTCACAAAGCTGTGCCTCGAGGACGTTCCGGCACTGTTTGTGGAGTATCGTCGGCGACTCGACGAATGCTCGGTCTACCTTAAGGATGATCGAATCGCTCGAATTGGCGCTTCGGCAGAAGTTCTTCGCGACCGGATGAAGGCTCTGGCAGGCGCACAGAAGCCAGATCTCAAGCAGCGGGCCAACGAGATGCTGACTGCTTTCGCAGCGTACAACACATTGGTGGAAGGCCAGATAGATGAAGCGCTAGGCCAGGGATTGGAGAACATCAAGCGCTAGTCAAATGTACTCTTACCTCACATTCGGCCTCGTGACCATCGAACTAACACGTACCCGGCAAGCCGGCACCTGCGGTTCATGTCGAACGTTAGCCTAGGAATCAGAGTCGAGACATGACCGAAGACGAGAAACGCAAAT
>VBCH01000271.1 GCA_005884455.1 Betaproteobacteria bacterium | reverse complement strand
GCTCACGCAAGTAGTCATCAAGCTGCGCAAGACGCTTGGAGACGATCCGGATCGTCCGACCTACATCCAGACCGTCACGAAGAAAGGCTATCGCCTCGTGGCGCCGGTTCTGCGGCCGGGCGGGACCATTCCCCCCATTCGGCGACGGCCGCACCGGGTTCGCTGGATCGCGGGTGCAGCCGCTCTCGCGTTGCTCGTCGCGACAGGCCTTTGGTGGAGCACCGGCCAGCAGGCAGGAAGACTTTCGCCAGGTCCCGATCCTGTCGTCGACGTTGCGCAACCCCCGACCCTTGCGATCGCGCCCTTCGAGGCGCTGAGCAAGGACAGCCAGGAATTGCTGCTCGCGCGCGGCATCACGGCGGATCTCCTCACCGACCTGTCGAAGTCATCCGCCCTTTCAGTCATAGGGTTTTCGCCGATGGAGGGCCGGCCCGGGAGCGAGGTTTCGGGCCGTGCCGAAAGCCGCTACCTCGTTTCCGGAACGGTCCAGCGCATCGACCAACGCCTGCGCCTGCACGTTTTTCTCACCGAGCGGGGCAGCGGAAGACAGCTCTGGTCGGAGAGGTTCGATCGTTCCTTGACCGACCTCTTCGCCGTCCAGGACGAGCTCGGCCCGAAGATCGTCCGCATGCTGCCGGCGAAAGTCAGCGAAGCCGAGCTGCGCCGGATGGCGCAGCGCCATACGCGCAACCTTCAAGCCTACGAGCACTTCCAGCGGGGACAGGCCGCGTTGCTGGTGCGGCAGAAGCCGCAGAATGAAACGGCACGGCAGATGTTCCGGCGCGCCATCGACCTCGACAAGACTTTCGCGCGCGCGTATTCGGGCCTTGCGCTGACCTACGCGGCCGACTACCGCAGTCGATGGACGGCCGATGCGGCCGGAGCGCTGGCGCGTGCGTTCGAGCTGGCGCGCACCGCGAACGAAATCAACCCGGACATTCCGGAGACCTACTGGACGCTCGCGTACGTTCATGCGCAACGGCGCGAGCACCCGCAGGCGCTGAAGCACCTGGAGAGATCCTTGACGCTCTATCCGTCGTTTGCCGACGGCTACGCCTTGATGGCGAGCGTCAAGACCTATGCGGGACAGCCGGCAGCGTCCATACCGCTGATGCGGACGGCCATGCGCCTCAATCCGGCATCGGGGTATCTCTATTTCCTGGTGCTGGGACGCGCGTATTTCTTTCTTGGAAATCTCGAGCAGGCCCGTATCAACCTCGAAGAGGCGTCGAAGCGCAACCCGGAGTATCTGGAAACGCATATTTATCTGGCGGCTCTCGAGGCCGCGAGCGGAGGCGCGCCATCCGCCGGATGGGAAGCCGATCAGATTCGCGCTCTCGAGCCGGCGTTTTCGGCCAGGCGCTGGCTCGACAACTATCCCATGACGGACAACGGTCAGAAGACGAAACTGCTGCAGGCGCTGGATCCGCTCGGGCTCTGAACGACTGCGTGGTTTATGATTCGGTCATGGCTTGCGCGGGAGACCTTATGAAGCGATCGATTGGAAGCGTTGGGGGCATTTTGATTTCGGCTCTCATTTCCGTATCGAATTCCGCGCTGGCGCAAACTTGGCCGAGCAAGCCGATTCGCATCGTGATCGCGCAGGCGCCCGGCAGCGCGACGG
>VBCH01000274.1 GCA_005884455.1 Betaproteobacteria bacterium | reverse complement strand
CGAGCGCCGATGCGGTCGATCAGGCGTCCCATGCTGACCGCCGAGAGCATCGGCAGCAAGGCGTACAGGGCCATCAGCACGCCGACCGTGAACGGCGTCGCGTGCAGGTGAATGGCATAGAGCGATACCGACACACGCATTCCCGCGAACACGCAGTGGTTGAGCAGGGTGATGAAGATGAGGAAATAGAGCGTGCGCACGCCAGGGTTTCCCCTCCCGGCCGGGGGACTGCCGGGAAGTTTCGTCAGCGACCGATTAGTTCAGAGCGATTCGAAGTATACCGACATTCGCCGGCGCATCGCCTCGTCCGGAAGCGGCCCCGAGGCGGCGGCTAGGTTGTCCGCCACGTGCTTGGGGTTGCGCGTTCCGGGAATCGCGCAGGTCACGGAGGGATGTCCGAGGATCCATTTGAGGAAGAACTGGGCCCAGCTCGCGCAGCCGATCTCCTTCGCCCAATCCGGCACGGGCTTGTCCTTGACGCGGCGGAACATCGCACCCTCCGCGAAGGGCCGGTTGACGATCACCGCGGTGCGGCTGTCCGCGGCGACGGCGAGCAATCGCCGGTCGGCTTCGGGCTCCGCGAGCGAGTAGTTCACCTGGACGAAGTCGATCTCTCCCGGCTTGATGTACTTTTCCAGGTCGCCGTGCGCGCCGGCGTGATAGTGCGTCACGCCGAGGTAGCGTACGCGTCCGGCTTTCTTCCAGTCGCGCAGCGTCGCCAAGTGCGTTCCCGCGTCCACCAGATTGTGCACTTGCATCAGGTCCAGGCGCTCGACGCGGAGCTTCCTCATCGAGTCCTCCATCTGGCGGATGCCGGCCTGCTTGCCGCTCGTCCAGACCTTGGTGGCGACGAAAAGCCTAGGCGTGACGCCGAGCGCCGCGGCGAGCTCGCCGGTCACGGATTCGGAGGAGCCGTACATCGGTGAGCTGTCGATCACGCGACCGCCCAGCTCGACGAACACCTTCAGGGCCTCCCGGGCCTGCGCCTTCTCGTTTGCATCGGAGGCGACGTCGAACACCTGCCAAGTGCCCAGGCCGACCGCGGGGATGGCTTCGCCGGTTTTCGGGACGCGCCGCGCAAGCGGGCCGTTCGCCGCGGGTGATTTCTGAGCCATGAGCAAAGCTCCCAACGCGCAGGCGCCGGTCCGAAGGAAGTTGCGCCGCGCGGAATCCGTTTTCATCAGGACCGAATCCTAGGCAATCGGGGACGGGCTTGCAAATAGAGCGCCTCGCGGCCGTTCCGGCACCTGGAACGAGTCCGCGGCGCCATGGCCGGCTTCGCAGGCCGGCGTTGCGCGTGCGCCGGAGGCGTCATACCATTCGGCGCACGGCAGAAGACGATGGAAAAGCACAATTACGACGCCGGCCTGCCCGCGACGAATGCGCCCTTCAACCTGTGCGTGCGTCATGGCGACCTGATCTTCATTTCGGGCCTGCCGCCGTTCGACGAGACGTTTTCGCAGGCGGTGCGCGAGGCCCGGGAACAGGGGCGCGCTCTTCCGCCTTTTCCGAACCCGCCTTTCGCCGAGCAGGTGCGCCTGGTGATGGACAACATGAAGAAACTGGTCGAAGCGGCCGGCTCGAACATGGATTGCCTGCTGAAGGTCATCGTGTGGCTGCGCGATCAGCGCGACGCCGAGGAGTTCGACCGGATCTACCGCACGTATTTTTCGGGACGCGACACCCTGCCCGCGAGGACGCGCATCCAGGCCGGGCGCACCCCGATGGACTGCGGGCTCGAAGTCGAGGCGATCGGCTATGTACCGAAAAAGCCCGCGCGAAGTGCCGATCGGCGTCACAAACGCCGCGGTTCGAGCTCGAGGCGCGGCAGATAAGAAGTTTAGAAAGATCACCCCAGGAGGAAAGCATGTGGAGCTTTTGCACGAAGGGTACCGTTGGGATTACGGTATTCGCTGTCCTGCTCACGCCGGCCCTGGCGCAGAACAAGGCCGAAAAGCGCAACATGGAGCTCGTCGGCTACAACGATCTCCAGGGGCGCAGCGCCTATCAGCCGATCATCCACAAGCAGGGGAACCGCTGGATCGCCTATGTCGGCCATCACGGCGACAACATCTTCAACCCGCTCACGGGAAACAAGGAGCACAACGGAACGTCCATCGTCGATGTGACCGATCCGAAAAAACCCGGCTACCTCGCTCACATTCCCGGCGAGCCCGGGATGGCGGAGGCTGGCGGGGCGCAGATGGTGCGCGTGTGCGACGGCAGCGAGCTTCCCAAAGGCGACAAGAGCAAGGTGTACCTCCTTCGCACCCTCGGCAACGCCGCGCACGAAATCTGGGACGTGACCGATCCGGCGAAGCCGGCCTTGCTCACCACGATCATCAAGGGCTTGAATGGGACCCACAAGAACTGGTGGGAGTGCGACAGCGGGATCGCCTACCTGGTCTCCGGGATCGAAGGCTGGCGCGTGCGGCGCATGACGCAGGTGTACGATCTCTCCGACCCCTTGAATCCGGTCTTCATCCGCAATTTCGGCCTGCCCGGGCAGCAGCCGGGAGCGACCGGCCCGACTCCGGCCGATCTGCACGGCCCTATCTCCACCGGCCCCAAGGGCAACCGCGTCTATTTCGGCTACAGCACGAACAAGGACGGGGTGCTGCAGATCGTCGACCGGGAGAAATTGCTCAACGGACCCAAGGAGCCGACCGAGCAGAACCTGCTCTATCCGCAGGTGGGCAGGCTCGATCTGCAGCCGACCAACGGCGCGCATACGACGCTGCCCCTGATGCGCATCCCGCTGCCCGAGTTCTCGAAAGACGCACAGGGTGCCGTGGGCGATTTCGTGATGATCGTCAACGAGCAGATCGTGAACGAGTGCCGTGAAACGCGCCAGAGAGTGTGGATCGCGGACGTGACGGTCGAGGCCACGCCTTTCAACATCTCGAATTTCAACGTTCCGGAGGCGAGCGGCAATTTCTGCTCCCGCGGCGGCCGCTTCGGCGCGCACTCG
>VBCH01000029.1:29957-40856 GCA_005884455.1 Betaproteobacteria bacterium | reverse complement strand
GCGAGGGCGTGGTGGACTTCGCGGAGCTGCTGTTGCGCACCTTCGAGCTCCTTTCCAGGAACGAGATCCTGCGCGAGCACTACCGGAGCCGCTTCCGGCACATCCTGGTGGACGAATTCCAGGACACCAATCGCCTCCAGTACCGCTGGCTGAAGCTGCTCGCCGGGCCGAAAAACCTCATGTTCGCAGTCGGTGATGACGATCAATCCATTTACCGATTTCGCGGGGCGCATGTCGGCAACATGGCCGAGTTCGAGCGCGATTTCCGCGTCGAGAACGTCATCCGCCTCGAGCAGAACTACCGCTCGCACGCGTACATCCTCGCAGCGGCCAACGCGCTCATCGCCCACAACAGGAAGCGGCTCGGCAAGAACCTGTGGACTTCCGCGGGGCACGGCGAGCCGGTGCGAATCTACGAGGCGCAAAGCGACGGGTACGAGGCGAGCTGGCTCGCCGAGGAAGTGCAGGCGCTGAAGCGCGGCGGGCTGCGTCTTGCCGATATCGGGGTGCTGTACCGCTCGAACGCGCAGTCGCGCATCATCGAGCACGCGCTTTTTTCGAACGGCATCCCATACCGCGTATACGGGGGCCTGCGCTTCTTCGAGCGCATGGAAATCAAGCACGCGCTCGCGTATCTGCGGCTCGCGGCCAATCCGGACGACGACGGGGCTTTCCTGCGGGTGGCCAATTTCCCGGCGCGCGGAATCGGCGCGCGCTCACTCGAAGTCCTGCAGGATGCGGCAAAGGCCGGCAATGCGAGTCTTTACAAGGCGGCCTCGGGACTTTCGGGGAAAAGCGGCGCGGCGCTCGCCGCGTTCCTGCGCCTCATCGAATCGCTCAAGGCCGAAACGCAGGGGCTGCCCTTGCCCGAGACGGTCGAGGTGATGCTCGAAAGAAGCGGGCTCGTCGCATATTACAAGGCCGAAAGGGACGGCGCCGACCGGGTGGAGAACTTGAACGAGCTCGTGAATGCTGCCGCCGCGTTCATGAACGAAGGAGAAGAGCACGATCTTCCGGGGTTCCTCGCGCACGCTGCGCTCGAGTCGGGCGAGAACCAAGCGGCCGAAGGCACGGACGCCCTGCAGCTGATGACGGTGCACTCGGCAAAGGGCCTTGAGTTTCACGCGGTGTTCATCACCGGGCTGGAAGAGGGCCTCTTCCCGCACGAGCAGAGCGTTCTGGAGGAAGACGGCCTGGAAGAAGAACGCAGACTGATGTACGTCGCGATCACCCGCGCACGGACGCGGCTCTACCTCTCCTTCGCCCAGACCCGCATGCTGCACGGCCAGACCCGCTACAACGTCGCCTCGCGCTTCCTCGACGAACTCCCGGAGGAGGCCGTGAAGCGCCTCACGCCCAGGCCGGGGCACGCCCGATTCGATGACGTGGCCTGGGCTCCCCAGCCGGCGAAAGGCGGCAAAGCCAAAACGCCGGGTCATGGGTTCCGCATCGGCCAGTCGGTGCTGCACCCGAAGTTCGGCCAGGGCGTCATCGTCAACGCGGAAGGATCCGGCACCGACGCACGCCTGCAGATCAATTTCGGCAAGCAGGGAATGAAATGGCTCGCGCTGGAGTACGCGAAGCTGACCGCCGCGTAGCCGCGCTCGGCCTTTAGATCTCCCTTTACTTGTCGAACAAACGCAGCTGGCTCGCCCCGACGAGGACGGCCTGTTCGACGGCGCGCTTGGCTTCGTCCAGCGTGGCAGCTTCGCCGGAATGGTTGGCGGCCCGCCAGCGGTAGATCCCGTCCCATTCCTTCTTCGGGCCTAGCGTGACCTGCCCGAGCCGCTCTTTTCCGAGCCAGTATCCGTGCGCGAGGTAGCCGCGCTCCCAGAACGCCTGTTTCGCCTTTTTCCCGGGCCTCGGCATCGGCTCCTCCCGAGCCGGCATTTTACCCACGGCCGGAGCGTTCGTGTACAGTATCGCCCACCCCTTAAAGGGGGGCTACACTCGACCCCCCATTTAGGGGGTAAGAAAAACGCGATGAAAAACGACTATCTGGAGCGGATTCTCCGGGCGCGCGTGTACGACGTGGCGGTGGAGACGCCCCTGGAAGTCGCACCCAACCTCTCGGCGCGGCTCGGCAACCGGGTGCTCTTGAAGCGCGAGGACATGCAGCCGGTGTTCTCGTTCAAGTGCCGCGGCGCCTACAACAAGATGGCGAATCTGTCCGCTGCGGCGCTTGCCCGCGGAGTCATCGCTTCTTCGGCCGGCAATCACGCTCAAGGTGTGGCGCTTGCGGCCCAAAAGCTGGGCTGCGCGGCGGTGATCGTGATGCCGTCCACCACCCCCAAGATCAAGGTCGACGCGGTCAAGGCCCGCGGAGCGGAAGTGCACTTACACGGTGATACGTACGACGAGGCGCACGTCGAGGCGAAGCGCTTGGGAAGGGCACGCGGGCTCGGCTTCGTTCACCCCTACGAGGATCCGGACGTGATTGCGGGCCAAGGCACCATCGGAATGGAAATCCTGCGCCAGACCGCGCACCCGATCCACGCCGTATTCGTGCCGATCGGCGGCGGCGGGCTCGTCTCCGGCATCGCTTCCTACATCAAACGGCTGCGCCCGGCGATCAAGGTCGTCGGCGTCGAGCCGGTGGACGCCGACGCCATGGCGCGCTCGCTGAAGGCCGGACGGCGAGTGGTGCTGGATCACGTGGGTCTTTTCGCCGACGGGGTCGCGGTGAAGCAGGTCGGCAAAGAGACGTTTCGCCTGTGCAGGGAGCTCCTCGACGGCGTGATCCTCGTCGACACCGACCAGATCTGCGCGGCGATCAAGGACGTGTTCGAGGACACGCGCACGATCCTCGAGCCCGCCGGCGCGCTGGCGATCGCCGGCGCCAAGGCCTACGTCGAAAAATCCGGGTTGCGCGGAAAGAAGCTCGTCGCTGTCGCCTCGGGCGCGAATACGAATTTCGACCGGCTGCGCTTTGTCGCCGAGCGCGCCGAGATGGGCGATCGGCGCGAGACCATCCTCGCGGTCACCATCGCCGAGCGCCCGGGCAGCTTCAAGAAGTTCTGCGCCACGCTCGGCGCGCGCAACATCACCGAGTTCAACTACCGCATCGCCGATCCCAAGGACGCACACGTATTCGTCGGCGTCGAGGTGCACAGCCGCGACGAGTCCGCGAAAATCGTGAAAGTCCTCGAGCGCCAGGGCCTGAAGACGCTCGACCTCTCCGACGACGAGATGGCCAAGCTCCACGTGCGCCACATGGTCGGGGGCCACGCTCCGCCGGCGATCCGGAAGGACGCACGCCACGCTGCCGACGAGTTGCTCTACCGCTTCGAGTTTCCCGAGCGGCCCGGGGCGCTCATGCGCTTTCTGTCGGGCATGCGCACCGACTGGAACATCAGCCTGTTCCACTACCGCAATCAAGGGAGCGACTACGGCCGGGTGCTGGTCGGCATGCAGGTGCCGCGCCACGAGATGCGCGAATTCCGGCGTTTCCTCGCCGAGCTCGGCTATCCGTACGTGGACGAAAGCAGCAATCCGGCGTACCGGCTGTTTCTCGGTTGAGACTAGGTCTTCGGTTCTCCGAAGTATCCGGGCGCGATCTCTCCCGCGTAGCACGGCGGTGAAGAATAAGCCTGCGGGTCGTCGAGGAACTTGAGCCCCTTCGGTTCGCGGCGGTATACGCCGCGCTCGGTGACGACGAAATCCACGGGAATGTCGTGCGGCTGCGGATGTATGGTCTTCAGGAAAGCCTGCTCGTAGGCGATCCCGACGACGCGCGGCCGTCTGGCGAGTCCCGCGAGGGTACGGTCGAAAAAAGCGCCGCCGTAGCCGAGCCGATAACCGTCCGCGTCCCACCCGAGCATGGGGAGCAATACGTGATCCGGGTTGACCTCCGGCGAAGCGACAGGGTACGGGATGCCGAGCGGCCCGACGGCCAATTCCACCCCGGGTTTCCATTCGCGAAAAACGAGTGGAGCCCTGGGGGCTACGACGGCCGGCAGCGCGGTCCTCGCCCCGTGCCGTCGCAGGGCCGCGGCCAGATGGCGCGCGTCGTATTCGTTCCGGTATGGCCAACAAAATGCCAGTATTCCGTGCACCAGATCCGGGAACGCACGTTCAAGGTGATGGTCGATCCGCGAGCGCAGCTCCGCGAGCGTTCCTTGGGAAAGCGCTTCGCGTTCCCGCAAAAGCCTGGTGCGCTCGTTGCTGCGCCACGCGGAAAGCTCGGAAGGAGTCATGTACGGAGGCCCTTTATCTGGCACGAAAAATGCCTGTAGTATTGTATCAAAGGAGGAAGTGGATCTTGATACGAGCGCTGCTCCGTTCGGTCTGCCTTGCCGTCGCCCTCGCCGCGGCCGCGCCCGCCTGCGCAGCGAAGCTCGATGCGCAGGAGGCGGCCTTCCTCGCCGCTCGCGATGCGTTCGAAGCGAATCACCGGGCCAGGCTCGCAGCGCTCGCCCCGAAGCTCGAAGGCCACCTGCTCGAGCCCTATGTCGAGTACTGGCAGCTCTTCTTCAGGCTTCCCGGCGCATCGTCCGCAGACGTTCGCGACTTCCTTTCCCGATACCCGAGTACAGCGCTCGCCGAGCAGCTGCGCGTCGATTGGCTCAAGGTGCTCGGCAAGAGCGGACGATGGGAGTTGTTCCAAGCGGAATATCCGGCGCTCTCCGGCGACGATCCCGAGGTGACCTGCTACATGCTGCTCGCGCGTTGGAAGCGCGAGGATGCCGCGGTGCCCGCTGATTTCAGGTCCTTCTGGAACGCGCCGCGTGAACTTCCCGAAGGCTGCCTCACTCTGGCCCGGTCGATCCACAAAGCCGGCCAACTCGGCTCGCGCGAAGCATGGGAGCGGTTTCGCGTCCTGGTCGGCGCCGGGCTCATGGGTGCGGCCAAGCGCACCATGGAGTTTCTGCCGCGCGGCGAAGCCATCGACGCGAAACGACTCGGGACCGTCATCCGCGCGCCGGTCAAGTTTCTCAGGAATCCGCACGTCGACCTGGCCAAGGTGACCGATCGAGAGCTGGTCATCGCCGCCCTCACGCTGGCTGCCGACGCGGACGCGCGGACTGCCGCGGCGCTCTGGAGCGGCGGCCTGAGCGATGCCTTTTCCGTCGAAGACCGCAGGTACGTCTGGCTGATGCTGGCCATGAACGGCGCGCTCCGGCACGTGCCTGACGCGCTCGACTGGTTCGGCGATCTGGGAGCGCTCACCGACGAGCAGCTCGGCTGGCGTGCGCGAATCGCGATGAGGACCGAGAAGTGGAGCGAGGTCAGAAACTCCATCGACCGGATGTCTCCGCTCGCGAAGAACGATCCGGTCTGGATCTACTGGTACGGCCGGGCCGAGCGCGAGCTCGGCAGCCCGCTGGAAGCCGAAGGTTATTTCGAGCGCATCGCCGGAGAGCACAGTTTCTACGGGCGCCTTGCCGCCGAGGAGTTGGGCGTGAGCCTGCGGATTCCGGCCCGGGCTCCTCTGCCGACTGAAAGCGAGATCGCCGAGGTCGCAGCCATCCCCGGGCTCGCGCGTGCGCTCGCCCTCTATCGCCTGGACATGCGCACCGAGGCGACGAAGGAGTGGCTCTGGACCATCCGCGGCATGGACGATCGTAAGCTGCTCGCGGCGGCTGAGCTCGCACGCCGCAACGAAGCCTGGGACAGGGCCATCGGCACCGCGGACAGAACGGTATTCGCCCACAACTTTTCGGTCCGCTACCTTGCGCCCTATCGCGAAGTGCTCGCCGAGAAAGCGCGCTCGCGCGATCTCGAGGAGCCCTGGGTGCTGGGTGTGGTGCGCCAGGAAAGCCGTTTCATCACCGGTGCAAAGTCTTCCGCCGGCGCGACCGGCCTCATGCAGGTGATGCGCCCGACCGCGAAGTGGGTGGCGCAGAGAATGCGCATGAAGAACTTCTCTTCGGCGCGGCTGCACGAACCGGATCTCAATGCCGCGCTCGGCACGTATTACCTCAAGCACGTCCTCAATCAGTTCGACGGCAGCCCCGTTCTCGCCGCGGCAGCGTACAACGCCGGGCCCACGCGCGCGCGTTTGTGGCGCGGCACGGCACCGGTCGAAGGCGCGATCTTCGTCGAGACCATTCCCTTCGGCGAGACGCGCGACTACGTGAAGAAGGTGATGACGAACACGGTTTACTACGCCGCCGTCCTCGGCACCGAGCCAACCCCTTTGAAGGCGCGCCTGGGCATGGTCCTGCCTCGCCGCTCCTCCGAGGGCGTGGCGGCGATTCAGAACCCGCCCGTCGTTCAATAGGGTTCGCGGGACCATCGAGGCGCTCGCGCGCACCTGCCCGGCGCGCTTCGAGGTTACACTAGCGCTTTACCCTGCCAGCAGCATGAGTCGCATTCTTGTCATCGGCGGCAGCGGCTTTGTCGGCCGGCATCTCGTGCGCCAGCTCGTCGAAGACGGGCACTTCGTCGTCGTGCCCACGCGCCGGCGCGAGCGTGCCAAGCACCTGATTCTCCTGCCGACGGTCGATGTGGTCGAGGCCGACGTGCATCAGCCGGAGACCCTCGCGAAGCTCACCGCCGGCTGCGATGCGGTCGTGAATCTCGTCGGCATCCTGCATGGGCGCCCGGGCCGCCCCTATGGACCGGAGTTCGCACGCGCCCACGTCGAGCTCCCGAAAAAAATCGTCGAGGCGTGCAGCAAGAGACACGTGCCGCGCCTGCTGCACATGAGTGCGCTGCATGCCCACGCCGACGGCCCCAGCCAATACCTGCGTTCCAAGGGCGAAGGCGAGGCCTGGGTGCTCGCGGCACAGAACGAGCAGGCGGTGACGGTGTTCAGGCCTTCGGTGATATTCGGGCCCGAGGATCAGTTTCTCAATACCTTCGCCAGGCTCCAGCGCTGGCTGCCGCTCGTGCTCCTTCCCAGCCCGCGGGCACGATTCCAGCCCGTCTACGTCGAGGACGTGGCGCGCTGTTTCAGCGCGAGCCTCGCCGACCGCGACAGCATCGGCAAGCGCTATGATCTGTGCGGGCCGCGCGTTTATACCCTGCGAGAGCTCGTGAAATACGCCGGTATCGCGAGCGGCCACCCGCGGCCCGTCATCGGCCTATCCGACCGTCTTTCTTTCCTCAGCGCCTGGGCCATGGAATGGAAGCCGGGCGAGAAGCTCATGTCGCGCGACAACTACAATTCGATGAAGGTGGACAGCGTTTCGAGCGCTGCCCTCCCCTTTTCCATCCAGCCCACGCCTCTCGAGGCGGTCGCGCCCGTGTACCTCCGCGGCGTTTTTCCGCGCTCGCGTTACAGCTGGTTCCGCTACAAGGCGGGCCGCTAGGCTTCCCTGATCATGGCATCCCGGATCCTGGTCATCGGCAACAGGAACTACTCCTCCTGGTCTCTGCGGCCGTGGTTGTTCATGAAACAGAACGCAATCGCCTTCGAGGAAGTTCGCATTCCCCTGTACCAGGCAAGCTCGACGGAGCGCGTGCTGAGGTACTCGCCATCCGGGAAGGTTCCCGTGCTGGTCGAGGGGGAGACCCGCATCTGGGATTCGCTTGCGATCCTCGAATATCTCGCGGAAACACATCCGGGCGCCCGGGGGTGGCCGGCCGACATGGTCGCGCGGGCTACCGCGCGGTCCGTGTGCGCCGAAATGCACTCGGGCTTTCCCGCGCTGCGCCAGAACCTGTCGATGAACGTGCGCAAGGTTTTCGCGCCGCGTGCCTGGGGCGCGGAGGTTTCCGAGGAGATCGAACGCATCCAATCGCTCTGGCAGAGCTGCCGCGAGCGCCACGGAACGGGCGGGCAGTTTCTTTTCGGCCATTTCTCTGCAGCCGATGCCATGTACGCGCCGGTCGTGTGGCGCTTCATCGGCTACTCGGTGCCGCTCGCGCCGGCGGCGCGCGCCTACTGCGACGCAATGCTCGCCTTGCCGCCGATGCAGGAATGGCGCGCAGCCGCAGGAACCGAGGCCGAGACGCTCCCGCAGTTCGAGATGACGCCCTGAAAGGCAGGTCGCGGTGAAGATCTACGCCGTCGGCGGAGCGGTGCGCGACGAGCTCCTCGGGCTGCCGGTGGCAGACCGCGACCACGTCGTGGTCGGGAGCACGCCGGAGGAAATGGTGCGACTCGGCTACAAGCCCGTGGGCAGGGATTTCCCGGTGTTCCTGCATCCGCGAACCCACGACGAGCACGCTCTCGCGCGCACCGAGCGCAAGGTCGCGCGCGGCTACAAGGGCTTCCGGATCCACGCCGCGCCCGATGTCACGCTCGAGCAAGACCTCGCGCGGCGAGACCTGACCATCAACGCGATGGCGCGCGACGAAGCCGGGCGGCTCATCGATCCCTTCGGCGGCGCGGCCGATCTCGAACGCGGGCTGCTCCGGCACGTGAGTCCCGCTTTCGTCGAGGATCCGGTGCGGATCCTGCGGGTTGCGCGCTTTGCTGCCCGCTTCGGTTTTGCGGTCGCGCCGGAGACCATGGCGCTGATGCGCTCGATGGTCGCAAACGGCGAGGCGGACGCGCTCGTGCCGGAGCGCGTGTGGCAGGAGTTCTCCAAGGGCTTGATGGAAGGTGATGCGGCTCTCATGTTCCCGGTGCTCGCCGAGGCGGGATTCCTCGAGAAGCTGCTCCCCGAGTTGAATCTCGCTTTCGAGCACGGCCGCCCGGTGAACGATGCCGCCCGCGTTCTCGTCCGCTCGCTCGAGTGCGCCGCCGCCGAGCGGCTGGGCCTTGCGCCGCGCTTCGCTCTGGTCGCTTGCTGCGCACCCACCGTCCACGCGACGCGCGCGCTGAGCGAGCGCCTCAAGGCGCCCGGCGACTGCCGCGACCTCGCCCTGCTCGCCCGGCAGCAGGGCGAGACGATAAAGCGCGCTCCCACGCTGGGTGCGCCGGACCTCCTTACGCTGCTCGAGCGCTGCGACGCCATGCGCCGGCCCGAGCGGTTCGACGAGCTGCTCGCAGTCCTCGCCTGCGTCGAGCGGGGAGAGCGCGGCTGGGCGGAAATACCCTATATGCCGCGCGTGGTCCTGCGGCGGGCGCTCGCTGCGGCTGCGGGGGTCGATGCCGCGAAAATCGCCGCCCGGAGCGCGAAATCGGATATCGCCGCAAAGCTGCGCCGCGCGCGGATCGCCGCAATCGAAGGGCTGGTCTGAGATGGAACCTCGAGCCGAAACCGATATGCTGTGGGACGGTCTCAAGCAGAATCTCCTCGCCGGCACGCGCCTTGCGCTTTTCCTGCCGGTGCGCGCGCTCGACTTCCGCATCTCGATCGGGCAGTACGTCGCTCTGGTGTTCGCGAGCCTGGCGTTCTGGCTCGCGGGCGGCATGCTGCGCGCGGGTTTTCCGGGCACCGTCGATTTCGGCGCGCTGACCGCGGGGCTCGCGGAGATCCCGCTTGTGCTCGGCACCTGTCTTCTCGCCGCGAGAGTCTTTCGCGAAGAACAGCTCGCCCTGGCGTTCGCGGTATTGCTCGTCGCGACGGACCCCGTTTTCGAAGTCGCGGGAGTCGCGGTCCAGGCGGCGATGCGCCTGGGAGCGGCCGAGCTCGACGCGGACGCCGTGTACTGGGCGTTCGTTGCCTGGGGCTTCGCCGTGCTCCCGCGCACCCTGTACGTCCTCACCGGCTGGCGCGGCCGTCCCTCGGTCCTGGCGTTCGGCCTTTTTGCCGGGCTCCTCGCGATCCTTGTCGCGGTTTTCCCGCGCAGCGAGCTCTGGATCGCGGCCCTCGCCGACAGAGCCGAAGCCGCGCGTCCGCGGCTGACTCAGGAGGAAGTGTTCCACCGGCAGGGATTCCTCCTCGGTGAGCAGCTTGCCGCGCTCAGTCCCGAGCGACCCGGCGTCGTGGATCTGTATTTCGTCGGAGTCGCAGGCGACAGCGGGCAGGACACGTTCTACTCGGAGCTGGTTTCGGTCAAGGAACTGCTCGAGGAGCGTTTCGACGCCGCGGGCAGGTCTATCGCGCTCATCAACAATACCGCGACGCTGAAGAATTATCCCATCGCCACGGCGAGCAACCTGCGCGCCACGCTTGCGCGTCTCGGCAACGTGATCAATACCAACGAGGACATCGTGCTTCTGCACATCGCCACTCACGGAGACAATGATTACAGGCTCGCGCTGGATCTCCCGCCGCTCGAGCTCGCGCCGCTCACCCCGAGCGCCCTCGCGCGCATGCTCGTGGACAGCGGCATCAAGTGGAAGGTGATCGTGATCTCGGCGTGTTTCTCCGGGGGGTTCATCGAGCCGCTCAAGGACGACAACACCCTCATCATCACCTCCGCGGACGCATTTCACTCCTCCTTCGGCTGCAATTACGAGAGCGACTACACCTGGTTCAGCCAGGCGCTCTACGACGAGGCGCTGCGCGACACCTTCTCGTTTGTCGAGGCGTTCGAGGACGCGAAAGAAACGGTGGACGAGCGCGAGCGGGCCGAGGGCTATCCCCCCTCCAACCCGCAGATGTTCGCGGGCGCCGCGATGCGCAAGAAGCTCGCCGCGCTCGAGAAGCGCCTCGCCGCAAAGGCGACGGAGCCGACTCAGAGGAGCCGTGCCAGCAGCGTCAGGGCGAGCGAAAGCACGATCGTGCTGGCGAAGGGAAGGTAATAGAGCCGCCCTTTGTAGCGCACGGTGAGGTCGCCCGGAAGCCGGCCGAGGCCGTATTTCGACAGCCACGGCGATAGCACCGTGAGCACGACAAGCGCGATCGCGACCGCCAGCAGCCATTTCAGCATGGCTGTACTTTAGCGGGCTTCACGATAAACTGCGCGGCTCGCACGCCTTCCGAGAAAGAAAATGATCGAACTCTATACCTGGAGCACGCCCAACGGGCGCAAGGTCTCCGTCATGCTGGAAGAATGCGGCCTTCCCTACAACCTCCACAAGATCAACATCGGGGCGGGCGAGCAGTTTGCTCCCGATTACCTCGCGATCAATCCCAACGGCAAGATCCCCTCGATCGTCGATGCCGAAGGCCCCGA
>VBCH01000029.1:0-29836 GCA_005884455.1 Betaproteobacteria bacterium | reverse complement strand
CCTTGCCGGGGAATACTCGATCGCCGATATCGCCACCTATCCCTGGGTCGCGCGCTACGAGTGGCACAAGACCGACTTGAACGCCTGGCCGAACGTGAAGCGCTGGTTCGACTCGATCGGTGCAAGACCGGCGGTCAGGCGCGGGATGGCCGTGCCTTCTTGATTCAACCTTTTCTCGCGTACTTGATGAGAAAGGCGTTGATCTCCTCGATCTTCAGCTGCGGCTCGTCGGCCTCGGGCCGGTTGCCGACGACGCGGTTCATCCATTCCATGTTTTTCTCCATGCGCGCCACCACCGCGGGCCATTCCGACGCGGTGTGACGCCTTGGATCCGGCAGCACGTGGCACTGCTGGCAGGCGAGCTTGAACGACTGCCCCTCGGGCCGGTCTACCGCCGGATACTTCTTCGGGTCGAGCGGCCGCTGACCGTGCTTCTGAAGATAGGCGAGGATGGCGCCTGCCTCGCCCACACCGGGGGCCTCCACGCCCGCCATCAGATCCCGCATCAGCTCGCCCAGGTTGCCTCTGCCCCGCATGCGCACCACCATGCGCTCGAATATCGCAGGCCACTTCGCCGGGTGATGCATCGCCGGATTGGGAAGGTTGTGACACTGAACGCAGTAGCGGATGAGGAGGCGCGCGCCGCGGGATCGGCGCTCGGGAAGCTGGTGCAGCTCGAACGTGGGAGGAAGAATGCGCTCGAGCATCTGACCGTGCGGACTCTCGGCCCAGCGCCTTTTCGCCTGTTCGACGAGCTGCGCGTCCTGCGCGGCGGCCGTCGCCACGAACAAGGCGGCGACGGGAAACACGGCGGCGAAGCGCATCGCCGAATTATACTGGCCGAACCGCGGGGTCCGCGTAAGGTGGATCTCTCCATTTCCAGAGGGGGCAAGATGAACAACTCCGCCTACGACGCCGTCATCATCGGCACGGGCCAATCCGGCAAGCCGCTTGCCATCGCGCTCGGGCGCGCAGGCTGGAAGACCGCAGTCATCGAACGCGAGCACGTCGGCGGCACTTGCATCAACGTCGGCTGCACGCCCACCAAGACCATGGTGGCGAGCGCGCGTGTCGCCTATCTGGCGCGGCGCGCAAGAGATTACGGCGTCGACGACGGCGCGGTGGCGGTGCGCATGAAGCGCGTCTACGAACGAAAGCGCGCCATGGTCGGGCGTTTCCGCGGCAACGGGCAGAAGGCACTCGAGAAAACGCCGAACCTCGACCTGATCTTCGGCGAGGCGCGGCTGAAGGACGCGAAGCACGTCGTCGTGGAACTGAAGGCGGGCCGCACACGTGAGATCGAGGGAAGGAGAATCGTCATCAACACCGGCGGCCGGCCCGCGGTACCGCCCATCCCGGGGCTCGAGCGCGTTCCCTTCCTCGATTCCACGAGCATCATGGAGCTGACTGAGCTGCCCAGGCACCTCGTCGTGCTCGGTGGGGGGTATATCGGTCTTGAGTTTTGCCAGATGTTCCGGCGTTTCGGCGCCCGCGTGACCATCGTGAACCGCGATCCGCGGCTGATTCTGCGTGAAGACCCCGATGTTTCGGCCGAGGTCGAGAAAATCCTCGAGGAAGACGGAATCGAGATTCTCAACTCCACGCAGGTGACGCGCCTCGAAAAGATCAGAGCGGGCGTGCGTGTGGTGCTCGGGACGGGCAAGGGATCGAAGAAGATCTCGGGAAGCCACCTGCTTCTTGCCCTCGGCCGCGTTCCGAATTCCGACCGCCTCAACCTCGGCGCCGCCGGCGTCGAGACTGACGATTCGGGCTTCATCAAGGTGAACCCGAAGCTCGAGACCAATGTCCCGGGAATCTACGCGATCGGCGACGTGAAAGGCGGGCCGGCCTTCACGCATATTTCCTACGACGATTTCCGCATCCTGCGCGAGAACTGGCTCAACGGCGGCAACGCGACCATCGACGGGCGGCCGGTGCCGAACTGCATGTACATCGATCCCCAACTCGCAACCGTCGGCCTCAACGAAACCGAGGCGCAGAAGCGCGGCATCGAATACCACGTGGCGAAACTGCCGATGACCGGCGTGGCCCGGGCGCAGGAGATGAGCGAGACGCGCGGTTTCATGAAGGCGATCGTGGACGCAAAAACGCGGCAGATTCTCGGCTGCACCATTCTCGGCGTCGAAGGCGGGGAGATCATGTCGATGCTGCAGATCGCGATGATGGGTAAGCTTCCCTACACCACGATCAAGGAAGCGATCTTCGCGCACCCGACGCTCGCCGAGTCGCTGAACAACCTCTTTATGACGCTCGACCCGCGCTAGAAGCGGCGCGGCGCGCTTATTTCTTCTCCGATCCGGCCGCTTCGCGCTCCAGTATCGGCTTCATCTCTCGCTCCTTCTTTTTCGCGGCTTTCCTCACGTCGCCCTTCTTCATGCTCTTTTTCTTCATCTCGCCGTGCATGGGCTCGTCCATCTTCATGGGCTTCCCAGGCGCGTCCGCGGCCCAGGCACCGGTGCTTGCCGCAAGGATCGCCGCCAGCGCGATGACTTCAAACGGTTTCATCAGCTGCCGCTGAACCAGTTGTAGCCCTGGTCCTCCCAGTAGCCCCCCGGATACTCATTGCTGACGAACATCGACATGATGTGCTTGGGGTTCTTGAAGCCGAGCTTGGTGGGGATCCGGAGTTTCATCGGAAAGCCATATTTCGGCGGAAGGACCTGGTCTGCGAACCGGAAGGTGAGGAGCGTCTGCGGATGGAGCGCGGTCGCCATGTCGATGCTGGCGTAATAGTCGTCGGCGCACGTGAAGCCGATGTATTTTGCGGAGGTGTCGGCGCCGACGCGCGCGAGGAAATCCGAAAAGCGCACGCCGCTCCACTTGCCGATCGCGCTCCAGCCCTCGACGCAGATATGGCGCGTGATCTGGGAGGTCTGCGGCAGGTCGTAGAGCTCGGGCAGGGTCCAGGGTTTCTTCTCGCGGATCAGCCCCTCGAGCTCCAGCTTGTAGTCCTTGCCGTCCACGAGCGTCACCTCCTCCTCGCCGTAAAAGGCGTTGAAAGGGAAGGGTTTGGTGATTGCGCTCTCGGAAAATTCCGGGGCGAGCTTGTTCGGATTGAAGAGCCAGCTCTGGGCGCGGTCGTTCCAGCGCGACATCCCCATGAGCAGGCTCTGCACCCCTTCGTCGTCGGTCAGCTCGCAGCCCGAGAGCAGCGCGAGCGCCCCGAGCGAGAGGCCCTGCTTCAGGAACAGCCGCCGCTCGATCGAGCGGATGAGCCCGGGTGAATGTCCGGCAAGGCTCGTTTCCATCGTCCGTTTCCTCATGACGCCCTCCTTGCGCGGCCCGTGATCATCGTCGGGAAAGTGCGCGGCACGAGAATCACCATCACGACGTGCACCACCACGATCAGAACCAGCAGAGCCATCGCGAGAAAGTGCACCACGCGCGCGCTTTCATAACCGCCGAAAATCGCGGTGATCTCCTGCAGCTGGACCGGCTTCCAGATCGCCAGGCCCGAGAGAACCAGCACGACGGCGCACAGGATGATCGCGAGGTAGGCGGCGCGCTGTGCGGCGTTGTATAGGGAGAGATCCTCGTGCGCGAGCTTGCCGCGCAGCGCTTCGAGCACGTCGTGAAATACCGCGCCCGGCGTCAGCGGAAAAAGCTTTCTGCGAAAGTGTCCGGAGACGATGCCGTAAGTGACGTACACGATGCCGTTGATCACCAGCAGCCACATCGCCGCGAAATGCCACTGTAGCGCGCCGGCGAGCCAGCCACCGAGCGTGAGCTCGTTCGGGATCCTGAACGAAAAAAGTGGGGACGCGTTGTAGATGCGCCAGCCGCTCGCGACCATGATGAGAATAGCGAACGCGCTGATCCAGTGGGTGACGCGCACGATCAGCGGATGGACCTTGACCCATTGCGCTTGCGCAGCTTCCATCGGAGCCTCCTCTAGCGCCTGACTTACCTTGGTCGGAGGGATAGGTTACACCTTACAGCGCACTTCGCCTGTCGCCTTCGCCGAAGCCGAGCAAAGGCCGGGAGAACCCGCGAGCGAAAGCGATCACCTTGAAGAGCTCGCCCATCTCCGCCGGGCTCATCAGGCGGTTCGCTTGGTTGGCGAGAGGGAGGAACTTCGCGCCATCCTCCGCCGGGGTGCGCGACATCACCTCGGTGATGCCGCAATTGACCAGAAACTGCGCCTGGCTGGCGTAGCCGGCGACCTCCAGCCCGCCCTCGCGCGCGGCTCCGGCAATGGCGCTGAAATCGACGTGGCTGGTGATGTCCTGCAGGCCGGGGAGGAAAAAAGGATCGGCGTGCGCGTGGTGGCGGTAATGGCACATGAGCGTCCCATCCTTGCGCTGCGGATGGTAGTACTCCTTCTGCGGAAAACCGTAATCGACGAAAAACGCCGCGCCTTTCTCAAGCACGCCCGAGAGTGAACGCATGAAGCCCTGCGCGGCATGCTGGATCTCGGTGCGATAACCCTCGGGCAGCTCGAGCGTGCGTGCAGCAGCTAACGGTCCGCCGGAAGCGAGCCGCCAGGACCAGCCGAGACGATCGTTCCGCACACCGACGCCCCCTTCCTCCACCTTTCCGCTGTGGATGCGCACCACATGGGCGGGCATCGCATCGAGCACTTCATTGCCGAGCACGACGCCGGAAAACACCGGAGGCAGGCGATTGAGCCAGGCTACGCGCTCGAGCAGGTGCGGCACTCTCGCCGCGAGCGTGTCCCGGCTACGCTCGCGCAGATCCGCCGAAAGCTCGAGGATGAGGTAGTTGCGCGGCACGTTTGCTGCGCGCTCCAGCTCCTCGAGCAGCGTCGCGGCGAGCGCACCGCTCCCCGCGCCCACTTCGAGCACCTCGTCGAACCCCGCCTCGAGCACCTGCTTCACCTGGCGCGCGAGCGTCTGCCCGTAGAGCGGCGAAATCTCGGGGGCCGTCACGAAATCCCCCGCTTTGCCGAGTTTTCTCGCGCCCGCGCTGTAGTAGCCGAGTCCCGGCGCGTACAGCGCGAGCTCCATGTAACGCGCGAAGCTGATCCAGCCGCCGCTTGCCGCGATTTCGCCGCGAATGTGCTCGGCGACGCGATTGCTGTGCGCGCGCGCGTCGGGCGTAGGCTCGGGGAGTGCCATCTCGCGGGAAGGGAAAGAGTATTCCGGTATCATTCTAGGCCATGAGCGAACCCCTTACAGGGAAAGTTGTGCTCGTCACCGGCGGCGCGAAACGCGTCGGAGCGGCGATCGCCCGCCGCCTGCATCGCGAAGGCGCGAGCCTGATGCTGCATTACCGGGGATCGGAGCGCGAGGCGCGGGCGCTGCGCGCCGAATTGAACGCCGCGCGCGCCGATTCCGTCGCGCTGGTTCAGGCCGACCTGCTCGATGTCGCGGGTTTGCCGGAAATCGTAAGGAACACGATCGCTCGCTTCGACAGGCTCGACGCGCTGGTCAACAACGCTTCGGCCTTCTTTCCGACCCCGGTCGGCGAGATGACGCTGGCGACGTGGGACAGCCTCATGGGCGCGAATCTCCGGGCGCCGCTCTTTCTCTCGCAGGCCGCGGCGCCGCACCTCAAGAAGGCCGGCGGGGCGATCGTCAACATCACCGACATCCATGTGGACCGGCCGCTCAAGAACTACGTGATCTATTCGATCGCCAAGGCGGGCCTCGCGGGTCTCACGCGCTCCCTTGCGCGCGAGCTCGCGCCCGACGTGCGCGTGAACGGCGTGGCGCCTGGCGCCATCATCTGGCCCGAGGACGGATCCTGGGACGATCTGACGCGCCAGCGCATCGTCTCGCACACCTTGCTCCGACGCACCGGCGACCCGGACGACGTCGCCCGCGCCGTTTATTACCTGATTGCAGAAGCGCCATACGTTACCGGACAAATCATCGCCGTAGATGGAGGCAGGAGCATCAACATATGAACGCGCCCGAAAAAATCCACTTCACCCGCAAGCAGCGCTTCGAGGCGGGAAAGCTCGAAAAGCGCCTGTGCCGGCTCGTCGGCGAGGCGATCGGCGACTACGACATGATCCAGGCGGGCGACCGCGTCATGGCATGCCTCTCCGGCGGCAAGGACAGCTACGGACTGCTCGACGTGCTCTTGAAGCTGCGCGAGCGCTCGCCGGTTTCCTTCGACCTCATCGCCGTGAACCTGGATCAGCGCCACCCCGGGTATCCCGAGCGCGTCCTGCCCGATTACCTAGCCGCGCTCGGCATCCCCTACCGCATCGAGGTGCAGGACACCTATTCCGTGGTGAAGCGCGTCGTCCCCGACGGCGAGACGATGTGCGGGCTGTGCTCGCGGCTGCGCCGCGGCGTCCTCTACCGCGTTGCGCGCGAGGTAGGCGCGACGAAGATCGCGCTCGGCCACCACCGCGACGACATCCTGGAGACGTTTTTCCTCAACCTTTTCTTCGGCGGCAAGATGAAAGCCATGTCGCCGAAGCTGCAGTCCGACGACGGCAAGCACGTCGTCATCCGGCCGCTCGCCTACGTCGCCGAAACGGACCTCGAGGCCTACGCAAAGGTGCAGGGATTCCCGATCGTTCCGTGCGATCTCTGCGGCTCGCAGCCGACGCTGCAGCGAAAGCAGGTCAAGCAGATGCTGCGCGAGTGGGAAAAGCGCCATCCCGGCCGGGTGGAATCCATGTTCCGCGCGCTTTCGGATCTCGTGCCCTCGCACCTCATGGACCGGAAGCTCTTCGATTTCGCCGCGGTGCGCGCGACTGGAAAAACGTCGGGCGACGGCGACAAGGCGTTCGACTAGCGCGCTGACGTGGAATATTACCGGCTGTGGGCCCTGGACCCCGTAAACCCCCCTTTCGGCCCCGTTGAACGAAATGAAGCCGTCACGCTCTATCTGTAAAACGGGCAATGAAGAATCAATGAGGCGTCGCGTGGGCATCGTCAGCTTTATCCTCGTCGTAGGCGCGGTCGCGCTCGCCGCCGCGATGGTGGGCCGGGTCACGGCGCAGGACTGGCGCAGCGCGAGCCAGGAGCCGGTGGGACTCGCGCCCGACCCCGCTGCCACCCGGGACGCGGTCGTCCAGGTCTACGCGGCCCGCGTCATCGGATGGCGGGGCGTTTTCGGCGTCCACACCTGGATAGCCGTGAAACCGGCCGCCGCAGCGGAGTACACCGTGTACGAAATCATCGGCTGGCGGCTGCGCTCGCAGGACACCGCTCTCGTGGTGCGGCATCGCGCACCCGACATGCGCTGGTTCGGATCGGCGCCGGAGCTCGTCGCCGAAAAACGCGGCGCGGGCGTCGAAGAGCTCATCGAGCGCATCGACAGGGCCGCGCGCTCCTATCCCTGGGCCGGCGAATACACCATGTGGCCCGGCCCGAACTCCAACACTTTCACCGCCTGGGTACTGCGCGCGGTGCCCGAGCTGGAGGCGGACCTGCCGCCGACCGCGATCGGCAAGGACTACTCCGGGAAGAAACTCCTGACGTCAGCCCCGAGCGGACGCGGCTTCCAGTTTTCGCTGTTCGGACTCGCCGCCTTCACCGCAAGCGCGGTCGAGGGCTTCGAAGTGAACCTGCTGGGACTGAGCTTCGGAATCAATCCTTTCGATCCTTCGCTCAAGCTGCCTCTCGTAGGCCGCGTCGGCCCGGCGCGCGCGCTTGCGTCGAAAGCCGACGAAGCCCCTGTACACAAACACGCTCTTTAGTCCGGTTCGTTGCTGACGGCGCGATCCGCGCCCGTTTACAATTGGGGGCGTGAAGCCCAATTCACCCTTCCTCCGAGAAGTGCTGCTCGTCGGCAGCGTCGGTCTGAAAGACAGTGAAGAAGTGTTTCGCACCGTGGGGCCGCTCCTCGGTGCTCGCATGAAGCGCATCCCCGACGGCGAGACCGGACAGCGGACGTCGTGGGTGTCACGCCTGCGCTTCGTGCTCGAAAGCAATCCTTCGTTCGAAGACGATCCGCAAGAGGTGGCTGCGGGCGGGCGCATCACCCATCCCACCGAAGGCACGCGCACCTGGGAGGGCTCGGGCGTTATCGCGCGCGGCGCGCCGCCTCCTCCGCGCCTGCGCCTCAAAGCCGGCGTGCGCCCGGAAGATATCGGCGTCGGCAGGCTCGGGTATCCCGAAGCGGCGATTGAGTCCTACAGGAGCTTTTGCGCGTTGCGCGATCAGGGCATCGTGCCGGGGCACTTGCGCTTTCAGGTCTCCCTGCCGACGACCGCGGCGTTTCTGAACGCACACCTCGTCTACGGGCACCACGCAACCGTGGAGCCCGTCTATCGCGGGCGGCTTTTCCGCGAGGTGGACGAGATCTGCGAGGCGATCCGACACGAGGACCTCGCGATCCAGTGGGACGTCTCGACCGAGATGGGGCAATGGGAAGGCGTGCGCCACGCGTATTTTCCCGATGTCAAGGCGGGGGTCATCGAGCGCCTCGCCGTGCACTGCAACCGCGTTCCGCGCGATGTCGAGCTCGGCGTGCACCTTTGCTACGGCAGCTACGGCGGCCGGCACTGGAAGGAGCCGGAGAGCACCGCCAACATGGTAGAGGTCCACAACCGGCTCATCGAGGGGCTCGACCGGCCCCTGGCCTACATTCACATGCCGGTGCCAAAGGGTCGCAAGGACGAGGCGTATTTCGCCCCGCTTCGTGGGTTGAAATTGCGTCGCGAGACGAAGCTCTTCCTCGGGCTGGTGCACGACTCGGACGGAGTCGAAGGCACGCGAGCGCGCATCGCCGTCGCGGCGAAATACGCGAGTGATTTCGGCATCGCCGCCGAGTGCGGCTTCGGCCGCCGGCCGCCGCAGACCATCCCGGACTTGCTGCGCGCGCACTCCGAGGTCTGATCCGATCTTTTCTCCGCGATGAGCCGTCTCGCATTTCTGCTCGCAATGATCGCCGGCGCGTTGCACGGGCCGGCGCTCGCGCAAGCCCAGGCCTGGCCGCAAAAACCCGTGCGCGTCCTGGTGGGACTCGCCCCCGGGGGCAATCCGGACACGCTCGCGCGCATGCTCGCGGCAAAATGGGGCGCCGCATTCGGCCAGCAGTTCGTCGTCGAGAACCGCCCCGGCGCAGGCAGCACCATTGCGGCCGACCTTACCGCCAAGTCAGCACCCGACGGCTACACGGTCTTGATCAGCGACAGCAGCGTGATCACCACCGCACCGCACCTTTTCAAGTCGCTGCCGTATGACCCGTTCCGCGATCTTCAAGCCGTGTCGCTCGCCGTGGTCGTGCCGATGTGGCTGGTGGTGCATCCGTCGGTGCCCGCCAACTCGGTCGCCGAGCTGGTGGCGCTCGCCAAATCGAGAAAAGATGCGATGCCTTACGCCTCTTCAGGCAACGGCTCCATCCACCACATCACGATGGAGCTCTTCAAGGCCGAAACCGGAGCCAATTTCACCCACGTGCCTTTCAAGGGTGCGGGCCAGTCGGTTCCGGCGATGATCGCGGGCGACGTTCAGCTCGGTTTCATCGGCTACCCGGCCGCGGCTGGTGCCATCAAGAGCGGAAAGCTGCGCGTGCTCGCGTTCAGCATGGCGCGGCGCTCAAACCTCACACCCGAGGTCCCGACGGTCGCGGAGACGGTGGCGCCCGGCTTCGACATGGCGGCCCCGCTGGGCGTGTTCGTCGTTGCGCGCACCCCGCGCGAGGTCGTTGCGCGGCTCAACCGTGCGGCAAACGCCGCAGTGAAGTCCCCGGAGGTGGTCGAGCGCATGGCCGGGATCGGCATGGAGCCCGCCGGCACGACGCCCGAGCAATACGAGAAGCTCCTTCGCGAGGAGTACGAGCGCTTCGGGGGTCTGATCGGAAGGATCGGGATGCGGCTCGATTAGCCGTGTCGTAGTCGGGGCGGAGTCTCTTTTCGTTTGTCAATTTCATTTTGACATGCTAGTCTTTCGCGGAACCAACCATGACCTGCGCCACCCGCCTCGTAGAAATCTTCGGCAGCCAAGCGGAAGTCGCGCGAGCCTTCCGGCTCGATCGCGCCGTTGTCAGCAACTGGGTCAAGTCCGGCTATGTGCCGGCGCGCTGGGCGACCGAGGTCGAGCGCGTCACCAACGGCGGCATCCAGGCCGTCGAGGTGCTCAACGAGGCTTCCGCCAAGAAGCCGGTGAAGGTCAAGTCGCGTCCCGACGACGTTCTCTTCGGGTCGCCCCTTTCGGGAAAGGAAGCCATGGACGATTTCGCCCCCGCCAAGCGCATCAGCTCATTCCATCCGCCGCAGAGGACGCTTATGGGTCCTGGACCGACGGAAATCCATCCCAGGGTGCTGACGACGATGAGCCAGCCTGCGATCGGATACCTCGATCCGGTCTTCCTCGAAATGATGGAAGACCTCAAGGGACTGTTGCGCTACGTGTACCAGACGAAGAACCCGCTCACCTTCCCGGCCTCGGGGCCCGGCTCGGTCGGGATGGAATACTGCTTCGTCAACCTCGTCACGCCCGGCGACAAGGTCATCGTGTGCCGGAACGGCGTGTTCGGCGGGCGCATGATCGAGAACGTGGAGCGCGCCGGCGGCAAGGCCATTGTCGTCGAGGACGAGTGGGGCGCGCCGGTCGACCCCCAGAAGCTCGAGGACGCGCTGAGCAAGAATCGCGAGGCGCGCGTGGTCGCCTTCGTGCACGGTGAGACCTCGACCGGCGTGCAGTCGGATGCGAAGACCCTCGTGAAAATCGCGCACGAGCACGACGCGCTTGCCATCGTCGACGCTGTGACTACGCTGGGCGGATCGGCCGTGCGCACTGACGAGTGGGAGATCGACGCGATCTACTCCGCGAGCCAGAAGTGCCTGTCCTGCACGCCGGGGCTTTCACCGGTTTCCTTTTCCGAGCGCGTGGTCGAATACGTAAAATCGCGCAAGGACAAGATCCACAGCTGGTTCATGGACATGAACCTCCTGCTCGGCTACTGGGGAGCCGGAATCCGCACCTATCACCATACCGCGCCGACCAATTCGCTTTTCGGCCTGCACGAGGCGCTGCTCCTGCTGCGCGAGGAAGGCGTGGAGAACGCCTGGGCGCGGCACCAGCGCCATCACAACGCGCTCAAGGCCGGGCTCGAGGCGATGGGCCTCGAATTCCTGGTGAAGGAGCCGTACCGGCTGCCGCAGATGAACGCGGTACGCTGTCCGGAAGGCGTGAACGAGGCCGAAGTGAGGAAGACGCTGCTCAACGAGTTCAGCATCGAGATCGGCGCGGGACTCGGTCCGCTCGCCGGCAAGATCTGGCGGATCGGAATCATGGGCTACTCGTGCCGGCCGGACAACGTGATGCTGTGCCTGTCGGCGCTCGGCTCGGTGCTCTCCGACATGGGGATGCCAGTGCACGTCGGCGACGCGGAGGCCGCGGCGCACGGAGCCTACGCTTCGATGCATGCCAAGGCGGCGCAGCAGAAGCAGAAGAGCCGCGTCGCTGCCTAAGCCGCCACGAAGGAAGGAAGCGATGCGATACGGGCACGCTTTTTGGGGGGCGGTCGCGTTGGTGCTCGCACCCGTGAGTGCGCACGCGCAGGGGGCCGGCTCCGGGCAGATCGAGCGCGGGCGCTAACATGGTTCTCACCGGCCACTGCAATAACTGTCATACCGCCGGCTACGCGCCCAGGGAGGGCGACGTCCCGGAAAAGGATTGGCTCCTCGGCAGCGGGCCGCTCGGATGGCGCGGACCCTGGGGGACGACGTACGCCTCCAATCTTCGGCTGACCGTGCCCGCGATGACCGAAGATGCGTGGGTCGCGTACATCAAGGCGTTCAGGCCGCGCCCCCCCATGCCGTGGTGGAGCATGAAGGAGACGACGGAGCCCGACCTTCGCGCCATGTACCAGTACATCAAGAGCCTGGGCCCGGCGGGCCAGCACGCTCAGGCCTACCTGCCGCCGGACCGGGAGCCCAAGCAGCCGTACAACCAGGCCCCGCTGCCTCCGAAATAGACCGCGGCCCGAACAGCGCGGGCCTGCTTGACATCGTGTTGAGCATTCGCTCATAATTCGTGAGCGATCGCTCAATTCGAACTCCAAATTTCCCAAGCTATCCCGCATGGCAAGGCCTGCTGCAGCCCGCGTCGGCTCCCGTTCCCCGGCGACCGACCAGAGGAAAAAGCTCATCGGCGCGACCGAACGGCTGCTGGGCTCGCAGGGGCTCGGTTGCGTGACCACGCGCGATATCGCGCGCGCGGCAAAAGTCGCAGAAGGCGCGCTCTACCACCATTTCCACGACAAGGCCGAGCTGATTCTGTCGGTGGTTCTGCACCAGCTCGGTGATTTCCCCGGGGTGCTGCAAAGCCTCCCCCTGCAGGTCGGACAGAACACGGTGGAGAAGAATCTCGGGCGGGTGCTCGAAAGCGCGTTCGCCTTTCATCACCGCATGGCGCCGCTCGTCTGCTCGCTTTTCGCGGACCAGGAACTGCTTGGGCGCGTGCGCAGCATGATGCACGAGCGCTCAATGGGGCCCGCGCGCACGACCTCGGTGATCGCTGCCTATCTGCGCGCCGAGCAGCAGCTCGGCCGGGTGACGCCCGCCGCGGTGCCCGAAACGGTCGCCGACCTCATGCTCGCCGTGAGCTTCAATACGGCTTTGCGCGACCATTTTTTCCAGGGAGGTTCCGGGGGGGAGGCCAAAGCGCACCGCCAGCTGCGCGAGGCGGTCCGTGCTCTGGTCGTCGGCCTCGGACCGAAGAACGAAGGAAAGCGTGCGAGGGAAAAGAGATGACCGCTCCGGCAACGCTCCGCGGCTTTGCGATCGCCGCGACCGCCGCTGTTCTCGCCGCCTGTGCGGTCGGCCCCGATTACCGGGCGCCCGAAGCTCCCGCGACAGGCAGCTACACTGAAAAACCGCAGCCCGAACGCACCGAATCCGCTCCGGTGCAGGGCGGGGACGCGCAGCGCTTCGAGGTCGGCGCGAAAATCTCCGCCGATTGGTGGACGCTCTTCGGCTCGCCGGAGCTCGACGCCCTGATTCGCACCGCTCTTGCGGGCCAGCCGACCCTGGCCGCGGCGCAGGCCGCTCTGCGCCAGGCGGAAGAGAACGTGAATGCGCATTACGCCGTGCTCTATCCCAGCGTCGACGCCAGCCTCTCGGCGAGGCGCCAGCGAATTTCCGGAGCGTCGCTCGGGAATCCATCGTTGTCCGTGAGCCCCTTCAATCTCTACAACGCCTCGGTGAACGTCAGCTACGCCATCGACGTTGCAGGCGGAGCGCGGCGGGAGCTCGAGGCGCTGCAGGCGGGCGTGGACTTCCAGCGCCTTCAGGTCGAGGCGACGTATCTCGCGCTCACGGCGAACGTCGCGACCACCGCGTTTCGCGAGGCTTCGCTGCGCGAGCAGATTCGCGCCACGCGAGAGATCTCGGAGGCGCAGGACGCCCAGCTGCAGCTCGCCGAGAAGCAATTCAAGCTCGGCGCCATTTCCGGGTCCGATCTGCTCGGCCAGCGCGCGCAAGCCGCTCAGACCCGGGCGACGCTGCCTCCCCTCGAGAAAGCGCTCGCTCAGACCCGCAACCAGCTCGCGGTCCTGGTCGGCAAGCTCCCCGCCGACGCGAAACTGCCCCAGCTCGACTTCAGCGCGTTCAAATTACCTCAGGAGCTGCCCCTCAGTGTTCCCTCGGAGTTGCTCAAACAAAGGCCCGACGTCCGGCAGGCCGAGGCCATCATGCGCCAGACCAACGCCCGAATCGGCGTCGCCGAGGCGCTCATGTTTCCGCAGCTGACTCTGACCGGAAGCTACGGGTCCGCGGCCACCCGCTCCGGAAACCTCTTCGATCCCGGGACTCAGCTGTGGAACATCGGCGCGAACCTCCTCCAGCCGATCTTCCACGCGGGTCAGCTCCGGGCGCAAAAGCGCGGAGCCGAGGCCGCCTACGATCAGGCCTTCGCCCAATACCGCCTGGCCGTTCTCACCGCGTTCCAGGACGTCGCCGACGTTCTGCTCGCGCTCGAGTACGACGCAACGACGCTCAAGGCGCAGGCCGAGGCCGAGGCCGCTGCGCGCGAAAGCCTCGAGGTCACGCAGCAGCAGCTCAAGTTCGGCGCGGTCAACTACGTCCAGCTTTTCAACGCGCAGCGCCAATACTCGCTCGCCAAGTTCGCTCTGGTGCAGGCGCAGGCCGCGCGCTACGCGGACACGGCGGCGCTGTTCCAGGCGCTGGGCGGCGGGTGGTGGAATCGCGTCGATCAGGCGAACACCGCGTCCGTGAAGGTCGCCAACTGAGCGGCCGGGAGAATTCAAGGAGTCGCATTTATGACCAAGCGCATGATCATCATGTTAGTGGCCGTTGGGGTGTTGTTCGGCGGCCTGTTCGGTTTCAAGGCGTTCCTGGGGGGCGTGATAAAGAAGAGCATCTCCGCGCAGGGCGTTCCGCCTCAGACCGTCTCGACGGCCAAGGCGCAGTTTACGGAATGGCAGGGCGAGTTCCAGGCGGTCGGAACCCTTCGCGCGGTGCGCGGTGCCGATCTCGCGTCCGAAGTGTCGGGGCTGATTACCGCAATCCACTTCCAGTCGGGACAGGAGGTCGCTGAAGGCGCGCTGCTGGTTCAGCTGAACAATGAATCGGACGTGGCGAGGTTGCAGTCGCTCATGGCGGCTGTCGAGCTCGCGGAGGCGAACTACGACCGCGACCAGAAGCAGCTGGCGATCCAGGCAGTGAGCCAGGCCGTGGTCGACGCCGACGCGGCCACCCTGAAGAGCGCGAAAGCACAGGTTTCCGAGCAGCGGGCGCTGGTCGCCAAGAAGCTGGTGCGCGCGCCCTTCGCCGGGCGGCTGGGGATCCGTGCAGTCGACGTCGGACAGTACGTCAATGCCGGGACGAAGCTGGTGACGCTACAAGCCCTCGATCCCGTGTACGTGGATTTCTACGCGCCGCAAAAATCGCTCGGCAGGATCGCGCTCAAGCAGAAAATCATCCTGAAAACCGACGCATTCCGGGACCAGCAGTTTCCCGGCGAGGTGAGCTCGATCGACCCCAAGGTGGATCTTGCGACTCGCAACGTACAAGTGCGCGCGACCGTGCGCAATCCGAAGCGGAGCCTCCTTCCCGGAATGTTCGCGACCGTAGTGATCGCCTCGGGCGGCCCGCAGCGTTTCCTCACGCTGCCGCAGACAGCGGTCTCCTACAATCCCTTCGGCGACACCGTCTTCGTCGTTGAAGAGAGCAAGGGCAAGGACGAGAAAGTCGGGCTCGTCGCGCAACAGAAGTTCGTAACGACCGGCGAGGCGCGCGGCGACCAGGTCGCGATCCTCTCGGGCATCAAGGAGGGCGACACGGTCGTCACCGCGGGGCAGATCAAGCTGCGCTCGGGATTTCCGGTGGTCGTCAACAACTCCATCCAGCCGACGAACGAGTCGGCACCCAAACCCAAGGACCAATAGGGGGTCCGATGAGGAAATTCACCGACATTTTCATCGAGCGGCCTGTTCTCGCGACGGTCGTGAGCCTGACGCTGCTTGTGCTCGGTCTGCGTTCGATCGGGCTCCTGCCGGTGCTGCAGTATCCGCGCACGCAGAACGCGGTCGTCACCGTGACCACGACGTACTTCGGGGCCGACCCGTCGCTGGTCGCCGGATTCATCACCACGCCGCTCGAAAACTCCATCGCCCAGGCGAACGGCATCGACTTCATGAGCTCGGCGAGCCGCCAGAGCGTGAGCACGATCACGGCAGCATTGCGCCTAAACTACGACGTCGACAAGGCCCTCACCGAGATCAACACCAAAGTCAACGCCGTCTTGAACCAGCTGCCGCCGGGCTCGCAGCAGCCGGTGCTTACGGTGAAAGTCGGCCAGACATTCGCCGCCATGTACATCGGATTCGCGAGCGACGTGCTCGCGCCCAACAAGATCACCGACTACCTGATTCGCGTCGTCCAGCCGAAGCTGCAGGCGGTCGAGGGCGTGCAGACCGCCGAGATCCTGGGCGGGAAGCTTTTCGCGCTGCGGGCATGGCTCGACCCGGACAAGCTTGCCGCCTATAACCTGACCGCGGCCGACGTGAGCGCGGCCCTTGCCGCCAACAATTTCTTGTCGGCTGTCGGGGCGACCAAGGGCCAGATGGTCCAGGTGAATCTCACGGCATCGACCGACATCCGCTCGGTCGAGCAGTTCAAGAACCTCGTCATCAAGCAGCTGGGCGGCGCGGTCATTCGGCTGAGCGACGTCGCCAACGTGGTACTCGGCGCCGAGGACTACGATTCCGAAGTCGGCTTCGACGGCAAAAAGGCGGTCTACATCGGCATCAACGTCGCGCCCGCGGCGAACCTGCTCGACGTGATCGCGGGCGTGCGCAAGGTATGGCCCGACATCCACTCGCAGCTGCCCCAGGGGCTGCAGGGCGAGATCGTCTACGACTCGACCAAGTTCGTAAACAGCGCCATCGAGGAGGTCATCTGGACGCTCGCCGAGGCGCTCATCATCGTCACGCTCGTCGTTTTCGCTTTTCTCGGATCGGTGCGTTCGGTGCTCATTCCCACGGTGGCGATACCGCTTTCGCTCGTCGGCACCTTTACGGTCATGTTCGCGCTCGGCTACTCGATCAACCTGTTGACGCTGCTCGCCCTCGTCCTCGCGATCGGCCTGGTCGTCGACGACGCGATCATCGTGGTGGAAAACGTCAACCGCCATCTGGAAGAGGGCATGCAGAGCGGGCAGGCGGCGATCCTCGCCGCGCGCGAGCTCGCCAATCCCATCATCGCGATGACGATCGTGCTGGTCGCCGTGTACGTTCCGATCATATTCTTGACCGGCCTCACCGGAGCTCTTTTCACCGAGTTCGCCGTCACCCTGGTGGGTGCGGTCACCGTGTCGGCGGTGGTCGCGTTGACCCTCTCGCCCATGATGTGCGCAAAGCTGCTGAAGCCGCACGACCCCAGCGCGGGCGGCTGGGACGCCAAGCTCGTCGTGCTGCTCGATCGCAGTTTCAACGCCCTGCACCGGCGTTACGGGCGTTTGTTGCACGGCACGCTCAACTGGGTGCCGGTGACAGCCGTGTTCTCGTTCATCGTCCTGGGCAGCATTTACTTTCTATGGGTGACCTCGAAGGATGAGCTCGCTCCTCCGGAAGACCAGGGCGTTCTCATCATGTCCGCCCAGGCCGCACCGAACTCGACGCTGCAGCAACGTCAGCTCTACTCGCGCGAGGTCTACAATACCTTCGTCAAGCACCCGGAGACCGACCACGTATTCCAGCTCGATATCCCGGGACAGACGCTCGCCGGCATGGTGCTCAAGCCTTGGAACGAGCGCAAGGCGACCGCCGCGCACCTGCTACCCGGGGTCACGCAAGAGCTTGGGCGGATCGCGGGATTGCGCCCTGCGCTCTTCCAGCCGCCGCCGCTGCCCGGGGCCTTCGGGTTCCCGGTGCAGTACGTCATCCAGACCACCGAGCCCTTTGAGAAGCTGAACGGCGTAGCCTCCGCGTTTGCGCAAGAAGCGCAAAAAAGCGGCATGTTCTTCTTTATCGACAATGACCTTCGCTACGACCTTCCGCAGTCGACCGTGGTGATCGACCGGGAGTTGAGCGCGCAGCTCGGTCTCACGATGAAAGATATCGGCGGCGCCCTGTCCTCGCTCCTGGGAGGCGGCTACGTCAACTACTTCAGCTTCTACGACCGCGCCTACAAAGTGATTCCGCAGGTGCAGCAGGTGGACCGGCTCAATGCGGACCAGCTGAACGGCACTTACATCCGCGCCGCGAGCGGCGAAGCGGTTCCGCTTTCGACGGTGGTGCACATCACGACCAAGACGATCCCGCAATCGCTCAACCGCTTCCAGCAGCAGAACGCGGCCACGATCTCCGGCGTGCCTTTCATCGGCGTGACCCAGGGCGACGCGATCGAGTACATGCAAAAGCTCGGGGCACGCACGCTGCCGCAGGGGTATTCGGTCGACTACGCCGGGCAGTCGCGGCAGTACATCCAGGAGTCGAGCGCTCTGCTCGTCACTTTCCTGTTTGCCCTGGTCGTCATATTTCTCGCGCTTTCGGCGCAATTCGAGAGCTTCCGCGACCCGGTCATCATCCTGGTCTCGGTGCCGATGTCGATCTGCGGAGCGCTCATTTTCGTAAACCTTTTCGGCACTCTCGGCATTGGCGCGGTGAGCCTCAATATCTATACCAAAGTGGGCCTTGTGACGCTCATCGGACTCATCAGCAAGCACGGGATCCTGATCGTCGAGTTCGCCAACAACCTGCAGAAGCAGGGCCTGTCCAAGCGCGAAGCGGTCGAAAAAGCGGCCGGGATCCGGCTCCGCCCGATCCTGATGACCACCGGTGCGATGGTGCTCGGCGTCGTTCCCCTCCTCATCGCGAGCGGGGCAGGTGCAGTGAGCCGCTTCAACATGGGGCTGGTGATCGCAACCGGCGTTGCCATCGGAACGCTGTTCACGCTGTTCGTCGTTCCGGCGATGTATCTGCTGCTCGCCGAGGACCACTCGAAGCGGGCGGCGGGCGATACGATGCTGGCGGCGGACGGGCACGCCAGTACGCACTGACCGCCGGCCCGGTCGCATGGCGGCGCGGGTCGGCATCGTCGGCGCGGGCCCGGTGGGCGTCGTCGCGGCGATCGCGTGTGCAAGAAAAGGCATGCAGGTCGCGCTCTTCGAGGCGGAGCGCGAAATCGATCACAGCCCGCGCGCGGCGACCACGCATCCGTCCACGCTCGAGATGCTCGCCGAGCTCGGGCTCCTCGAAGAGTTCCAGTCGTTGGGCCTTGTCGCGCGTTACTTTCAGTTCTGGGACGGCGCGACGAAGACGCTCGTGGCGGAGTTCGATCACGGGGTGCTGCGCGGCGAAACTCCGTACCCGTTCGTCGTCCAGACCGAGCAGCACAAACTGTCTGAGCTCGGCCTTCGCAGGCTTGCCACGATGCCCAACGTCGAGCTTCGGCTCGGAACCAGCGTGACCGACCTCGCCCAGGACGCGAAAGACGTACGCGTCACGACGCAAGGCGCGGAGCGGCTGGTCTTTGACTACGTGATCGGCTGCGACGGCGGTCGCAGCACCGTGCGCAAATGCCTCGATATCGAATTCGAAGGCTACACCTGGCCCGAGCGCTTCCTGGTGCTCACGACCTTGTTCGACTTCCAGGCAGCGCTGGGCTGCTGCCCCCGCAGCTACATCTCCGATCCGGAGGAGTGGACCAACCTCTTCAAGTGGTCGCGCACCGGAACATCTATCGCGTGCACCAGCGCGTGGCGAAATCTTTCCGCAAGGGCCGGGTGTTCCTTGCGGGGGACGCAGCACACGTCAACAACCCGGTCGGGGGCCTCGGCCTGAACTGCGGCATCCACGACGCGATCGAGCTCGCCGAAACGCTGGGCCGCGTCGCGAGCGGGCAGGCGGGCGAAGAATTGCTCGACCGTTACGAGCGTCGCAGGCGGCCGATCACCATCGAGTTCGTGCAGCAGCAGACCGTAGCGAACAAGCAGAGGCTCGAAGAGCGCGACCCGCGGCTTCGGCAGGCCCATTTCGACGAGCTGCGGCGCACCGTCGCCGACCCGGCGTTGCACAAGCGGTTCCTGATGCGCACCTCGCTGATCGAGAGCGTCCGCCGGGCACGGGAAATCTCCTGAACTGCTGCCTACCGCTTTCGAGGCGGCCGGTGCTCGAGCAGGGCACCGGCCTTGCGCTCCAAGGCATCGCGCAGCCGCAGCGCCCGCGCCTGCTTTTTGGTCACGAGCCGATAGTGGCGTATCTCATCGACCGCTTCGCCTACCTCCCAGCAGTTTTTTCGGCCGGTGATCCACAGCTTCGGATCGAACCCGCGCAGATCGAAAGGACGCGAGTAGGTGCGCAGCGTCTTTTGGCTGCGATTGTTTGCGTACTCGTGCAGATAGGACATCGCGAGCTCGCGCAGTGTTCGATAGACCGGGTCGCGCCAGCGCAGCAAGGGCGGATTGGTTTTCGAGATTGCGCCCCAACAGCTCCCGCGCCGGAACAACGCCACCACGTGGTCGTAGTCGCGTTCTGCCTGGAGATCCATGAGTAGAGGCGGCTCGCCGTGCACCCACAGGGCGCAGGCCGCGAGCATGGCGCCTTCGATGCAATGGGCCCGGCGTTGGTGCAGGACTTCGCGCACTGACAGGCAGGTCTGGCCGCCGATTTCGAAATTGGCAGGCAGCGCGTCGAGAAACCCCTGGATTTTCGCCGGGGTGGCAAGCCGAGCGAGGACCGAGAACTCGGCGGGGGTAAGGCCCAGGTCTTCTCGGCGGGCAAGACGCGCTCTCAACTCTCGGCTCCCTGGAAACGGCGGGCACGGGGTGCTGCTTCGGGCATTCTAATGCTAGGCTCTAGCTCCATGATCAGACTCTTGCTTTCCCGGCGAATCGGAAACCTCGTCGGATTTCTCGTCTGTGCCGGCCTGCTCGCTTTCGGCTATTACCTGCAGTTCGTCATCGGGCTCGAGCCGTGCCCCTTGTGCATCGTCCAGCGGATTCTGCTGCTCGCGGTCGGCGTCGCGTTCCTCGCTGCTGCCCTGCATCGGCCGGCGCGCAGGCTTGGGGCAGGGGTCTACGGCGGGGTCATCGCTTTCATCGCGGCGATCGGCGTCGCGGTCGCGGGGCGGCACGTGTGGCTGCAGCACCTGCCCCCGGAGAAGCGGCCCGCATGCGGTCCCGCGCTCGACTATCTCCTCTCGGCTTTCGGTCCGGTCGAGGGGCTGAGCCGCGTCTTGCGCGGCTCGGGCGAATGCGGCGCGGTCGACTGGACGCTGCTCTCATTCAGCATCCCCGAGTGGACGCTCGCCGCGTTCACCGCGCTTTCGGTCTGGGCGGTTTTTCTCGCGCGGCGGGACTAGGCGTCACGCCGATTTGTCGCGGTAGGGATTTTCGATCTGCTGCACCAGCCTGCCAAGAATCTGCCTGAACTGGCTCTCGTCGCAGCCCATCAGCACCGCGTCCTCGAGCGCTTCCTGGCAGATCTGCTGGATTTCCTCCAGATTCTGCCTGAGCACTTTCAGTTTTTCGATGCAGGACACGACTTCGCCTGAAGGCGAGCGCCAGACGGTCTCCGGGATGGTGCGTGAGCTCATGAGCAGCGCCTCGGGAAAGGATTACCTCGAATCTGACCCCGCAAACTGAAACGGGTTCACGGCTGCGTCGGCGGCTCAGGCCCGCTTGAGATAAGCCTGGATTTCCGGGATCGGGATGGCGCCGCGATCCGCAAGCGCGTCTCTCAGTACTTCGCCGAGGAGCAGCACCGCAGGGCCGCTGCCGGCCTGGAGCGCCAGCGTGGGCAGGTCTGCCAGCGTTCCGCACAGGATGCGCCGCTCCGGAAGCGTCGCGCTTTCCACCAGGACGAGCGGCGTGGCCTTAGGCTTGCCGCGTGCTATCAATTCCGCGCTGATTTCCTCCGCCAGCCCCGCGCCCATGTAGATGACTGCGGTGTCGGCTGCGAGCACGCTCGCCGCCCAATCGTTCTCGCGCTCGCCCCTGCCTGCGCGGGGCGTGACGAAGGCGACGTGGCGGGCAAGGCCGCGGCGGGTGAGCGACACGCCGAGCTCGGCGCTCGCGGCGGTCGCGGCCGTCACTCCCGGGACGATTTCAAAATCGATTCCGGCTTTGCGCAGGGCATCGATCTCCTCCTGCGCGCGGCCGAAAAGCATCGGGTCGCCTCCCTTCAGCCGCACAACGACAGCGTGCTTGTGGGCGGCGTCCACCAGCCGCTTGTTTATGAAGCTTTGGGCGGTCGAATGGCGGCCGCTGCGCTTGCCGACGAGAATTTTCCGGGCGCGCGCGGCGAGCGCGAGCGTCTGCGGATGCACGAGCGCATCGTGAAAGACCAACTCGGCGCGCCCGAGAATTTCCGCCGCGCGCAGAGTGAGCAGGTCGGGCGCGCCGGGGCCGGCGCCGACCAGATAGACTCTACCCATCGATCATTCCCGCGGCCAAGGTTTGGTTGGTGGCTTCGTCTATCAGGATAAAGGAGCCGGTGGCGCGGTTCAACTCATAGGAGTCGACGAAGAGCGGCTGGGCGAGCGAGAGTGAGACGTTAGCAATGTCGTTCATCGCAAGGCCTGTTGGCGCCGCTTGCTGCTCGAGCGTGTTGATGTCCACCCGGTAGTTCAGGTGGAGCAGCTTTGCCTTGACGCTGCGCGTTGTGTGCTTCAGCAGAAAGCGTGCGGTGGACACCGTTCGTGCGTCGAGCAGATTGGAGGACAGCCAGCAGATGCGCGCCCGGATGCTTCTCAACGAATGGGGACGGTGGGTCGGGTCGGCGAGCATGTCGCCTCGCGACACGTCTATGTCATCGGCGAGAACCACCGTCACCGAGTCCCCGGCAACAGCGACGGGCATGGACCTGTCCAGCGAGACGATGTCGCGGACAACAGTGCGCTGGCCTGAAGGCAGCGCGACCAGTTCGGTTCCGGGGAACAGCGTTCCGGACTCGACCCGGCCGGCATAGCCGCGGAAATCCTTGCCGGCGCCCGGACGAACCACGAGCTGCACCGGAAAGCGGAACGGCAGTGCGTCGGCCTCGTCGGCCACGTCGATTTCCTCGAGCGCGGCAAGCAGCGTGGGGCCTCGATACCAACTCATGCTTTTGCCGCGGTCCACGATGAGGTCGCCGCGCAGCGCCGAGATCGGGATGAAGCGCAGATCGGCGATGGCCAGCGCCGAGGCGAAAGCCAGGAAATCCTTCCGGATCCGATCGAAAACCGTTTCGTCGAAACCGACGAGATCCATCTTGTTCACGGCGACGATGATGTGGCGCACGCCGAGCAGGTGAGCGATGTAAGCGTGGCGGCGCGTCTGCGGCAGCACGCCTTTGCGCGCGTCGATGAGGATCACCGTCGCGTCGGCGGTAGAGGCCCCGGTTACCATATTTCGGGTGTACTGCTCGTGACCGGGAGTGTCGGCGATGATGAACTTGCGCCGGGGCGTGGCGAAATAGCGGTACGCGACGTCGATGGTGATGCCCTGCTCGCGCTCGGCCTCGAGCCCGTCGGTGAGCAACGACAGGTCGAGGTCGTCCTGCCCGCGCTTGCTCGAGGCACGTGCGACTGCGGCGAGCTGGTCCTCGAATATGGCGCGCGTATCGTGCAGCAGCCGCCCGATCAGCGTGCTCTTGCCGTCGTCCACGCTGCCGGCAGTGATGAAGCGCAGCACGCCCAGGTCCTCGACCGCCGGGGCGGCGCGCTCGATTTCACCGAGCAAAGTCATGTTCAGAAGTATCCCTCCTTCTTGCGCCGTTCCATGGAGGCTTCCGAGGTCTGGTCGTCCATGCGCGTCGCCCCGCGTTCGGTGATGGTGGTCAGCGCCGTTTCGGCGATGACCTCAGCCGCCGTCGCGGCGGTAGACTCGACCGGGCAGGTGCAGCTGATGTCGCCGACGGTGCGAAAGCGCACCGACAGCTCTTCGACCGTTTCGCCTTCGCGCGGCGGCGTGATCTGCGTCACCGGCACGAGCAGGCCGTTGCGGCGCACCACCGGGCGGCGGTGGGCGTAGTAGATCGAGGGCACGGCGAGCCGCTCGCGCGAGAGGTATTGCCAGACGTCGAGCTCGGTCCAGTTGCTGATCGGGAACACGCGCATGTGCTCGCCTTTCGCCACGCGGGTGTTGTACAGGCTCCACAGCTCGGGCCGCTGGTTCTTCGGATCCCACTGGCCGAACTCGTCCCGGAAGGAAAATACGCGCTCCTTGGCGCGCGCTTTTTCCTCGTCGCGGCGTGCTCCACCGATGGCGGCGTCGAAACCGAATTCCGCAATCGCTTCCAGCAGCGTCACCGACTGCGCGGCGTTCCTGCTTTCGTCGGGGCGACGTAGCTTTACCGTCCCGCGGCGCATCGATTCCTCGACCGAGCGCGCGATGAGCCGCTCGCCCAGCTCCGCCGCTCGCGCGTCGCGGAATGCGATCACCTCCGGAAAATTGTGCCCGGTGTCGACATGCATGAGCGGAAACGGAAACTTCGCCGGACGAAAAGCCTTCTCGGCCAGGCGCAGCAGCACGATCGAATCCTTGCCGCCGGAGAAGAAAAGCACGGGGTTCGCGCATTCGCCGGCGACCTCGCGCAGGATGAATATAGCCTCGGACTCGAGCCAGTCGAGGTGGCTGCGAGACGGCAGCGCGCCGCGATCCGGGCGCGGTTTTTCGAGCACCGCGCTCATGCCTCGCTCTCGGCGGTCGAGCGCATCAGCCGCCCGTCGGGCGCCACGTGCAGTCCGCATTCGCGCGCTTCCTTGATCTCCCACCACCAGCGCCCGGCGCGCACGTCCTCTCCCGCGACCGTCGGCCGGGTGCAGGGCGCGCAGCCGATGGAGCGGTAGCCCTGGTCGTGGAGCGCGTTGTAGGGCACATCGAAGGCGCGGATGTATTGCCACACCTCGTCCTCGCTCCAGTCGGCGAGCGGATTGAACTTGACGATGCCCCGCGCGGCATCGTTTTCCTGCAGCTTGAGCTCGGCGCGCGTGACGGCCTGCTCGCGGCGCTGGCCGGTGATCCAGGCTTCCTTGCCTTGGAGCGCGCGATTGAGCGGTTCGACTTTGCGGATGTGGCAGCAGCGTTTGCGCAGCTCCTGGCTCTCATAGAACGCATCGCGGCCGAAACTCGCGACGTACTCGGAGACGGACTCGGGGTCGGGATGGAATACGTGCACCTCGTAGCCGTAGCGGGCGCGGATCGCGGCGATCACGTTGAGCGTATCGGCGTGCAGCCTTTGCGTGTCGAGTGTGAAGATCTCGATGCCCAGCTTGTGCCGGAGGATGAGGTCGGTGATCACCATGTCCTCGGCGGACAGGCTGGAGGCGAGGGCGGCAGGCGCGTGCTCGAGCGCGACTCGCACCAGCAGGCGCTCGAGCTCGGAGGTCTTGCGGCTCAGTGTATCGGTCACGATTTGCCAGCGGCCAGGCGGCGGCGGAAGAGGGGCACGGGGCGCAGCACGGAAGTCTGGTAGCCGTCGCTGAAGGTGCCGAATACGGAGAGCGCTTCCTGCGGATCCTGGTCCTCGCGCAGCGCGAAGGCGTCGAAGCCGCACTGGGACATGAAGAAGAGATGATCGTGCAAAACATCGCCGATTGCGCGCAGCTCGCCTTTGAAGCTGTAGCGCTCGCGCAGAAGGCGCGCAATCGAGTAGCCGCGCCCGTCGCCGAACTTGGGGAAGTTCACTGCGATGAGCGGGAAGCGCTGCACGTCGGCGGCGAGCGCTTCCGGCCCTTCGTTTGCGTCAATCCATGCGCCGAGCGTGCCCGTTTCCGCGCGAGCAAGCAGTTCTTCGCGGCGCGCCAGCCACAGTCCCAGCGGAACGATGACATCGCCGCGCGCCGGAACCTCGGGCAATTCGCCCTTGGGCCCGCGCTCAAGCAGATGCCAGCTGTCCGCGACGATGCGCCGCTCTTTGATCAGCGTTGCCATAGACGGATTCCTTGAAGGGTTCTGCCCCGACGCGGTGCACCACGTCGATGAAACGCTCGGCCTCGCTGTCGCGGCGTGCGAGATAGCACCCGATCAGCTTTTCGATCACGTCGGGGACTTCGGCACGCGCGAAGGACGGGCCGATGACCTTGCCGAGGGACGCACCGCGGCCGGGTCGGATTTCACCCTGGTTGCCGCCGATCTCGATCTGGTACCACTCCTCGCCGTTCTTGTCGACGCCGAGAATGCCGATATGGCCGACGTGGTGGTGGCCGCAGGCGTTCATGCATCCGGAAATATTGAGATCGATCTCGCCGATATCGTGCAGATAGTCGAGGTCGTCGAAGCGCTGCTGAATGGCCTCGGCCACCGGGATCGACTTGGCATTGGCGAGGGAGCAAAAGTCCCCGCCCGGGCAGCAGATGATGTTGGTGAGGAGGCCGACGTTGGGTGTGGCGAACCCCAGTTCCTTTACCTCTTGCCACAGCGCGTGCAGAGCGGCCAGCTGCACGTCGGCAAAGATCAGATTCTGCTCGTGGGACACGCGCAGTTCGCCGAACGAATAGCGGTCGGCGAGGTCGGCGATTTTCTCCATCTGCTCGACGGTGACGTCGCCCGGCGGCACCCCGGTCTTCTTGAGCGACAGCGTGACGGCGGCGTAACCCGCCTTCTTGTGCGGATGGACGTTGCGCTTATGCCAGTTCGCGAACGCCCGTTCGGTCGCAAGCGCGGCTTCGAGTCCGGCATCGGTCGCCGGGAGCCGCAGGTAGCTCGGGCGCGTAAACCGGCTCTCGATGCGGGCGACCTCCTCGGGGACGAGCGTCGCGGGACCGTCCTTCAGGTGCGCCCATTCGGCATCGACTTCCTCGCGGAATTTCTCCGGGCCGCGCTCCTTCACCAGGATCTTGATGCGCGCCTTGTGGATGTTGTCGCGCCGCCCGTAGCGGTTGTACACGCGCAGTATGGCCTCGATATACGTAAGCAGGTGACGCCAGGGCAGGAATTCGCGGATGACGAATCCGATCGCCGGCGTGCGGCCCAGACCGCCGCCGACCAGCACGCGGAACCCCACCTCGCCCTGCTCGTCCTTGACCGCGTGCAAGCCGATGTCGTGCACCGCGACCGCGGCGCGATCGGACTTGGCGCCGTTCACTGCGAACTTGAACTTGCGCGGGAGATACGAGAACTCGGGATGGAACGTGGACCACTGGCGGATGATTTCGCACCAGACGAACGAGTCCACGATCTCGTCCTGAGCGACGCCGGCGAAATGGTCAGTGGTGACATTGCGAAAGGAATTACCCGATGTCTGGATCGCGTGCATCTGCACGGTCGCCAGCTCCGCGAGTATATCGGGTACGCGCTCGAGCTTCGGCCAGTTCAACTGCAGGTTCTGGCGCGTACTGAAGTGGCCGTAGCCGCGGTCGTACTGGTGCGTGACCTGCGCGAGTTTTCGCAGCTGCTTCGTCGACAGCAGGCCGTAGGGAATGGCGATGCGCAGCATCGGCGCGTAGCGCTGGATGTAGAGGCCGTTCCGGAGGCGCAGCGCGCGGAACTCGTCCTCGGAGAGCTTGCCGGCGAGAAAGCGCCGGGTCTGGTCGCGGAACTGGGCGACGCGCTCGTCGACGAGCTTCTGGTCGATTTCGTCGTAAAGGTACATGGGTTCTACAGCGCGAGTTTGCCGCCGATAAGGATCAGCATCGCAGCGAGCGCGCCGCGCAGCAGCCGCTCCGGAATCTTCTGGCTGAGCGCGCTGCCGAGCCATATACCCGGCAGAGAGCCGATGAGCAGAGCCGCCAGCAGCTTCCAGTCCACCGCCCCGGCCGCGGCATGCCCCAGCCCTGCGACCAGCGTGAGCGGCACGGCATGAGCGATGTCGGAGCCGACGATGCGCGCAACCGCAAGCCCGGGGTAAAGGAAAAACAGGACCGTCACACCCAGCGCGCCAGCGCCTACCGAGGAAACCGTGACCAAGACCCCGAGAACCGCGCCGAGCGCGACGGTGCGTTGCGGCGACCCGGTCGCCGAATGCGGGCCGGACGCGGCGCGACGCGCCGCCCAGTCGTGAAGCCTTTCCCTGAAGAGGAGCGCCCCGGCCGTGAGAATGAGCGCAAAACCGAGCGCAACACTCACGATCGCCGAAAGCTTGCCGGAATCGGGTACGAACATGTGCAACAACACCAGCGTGACGGCAGAAGCCGGCACGCTGCCTGCGGCAAGCCAGCCGACGACGCTCCATGCGACGTTGCCGCGGCGCGCGTGAGCCCATGCGCCGCCGGTTTTGGTCAATGCGGCAAAAAGGAGATCCGTACCGACTGCGGTGACCGGCGCAACGCCGAACACGAGCACGAGCAGCGGTGTCATCAGCGAGCCCCCGCCGACACCCGTGACGCCGACCACCCAGCCGACCAAAAACCCAGAGAGGGAGTAGAGCCAGTCCATGTTCAAGTTTCGTTGAAGCAAGGGATGCTAGCGCGGGCATCTAATGCCTCAAAAGACTTTCGTGTTAGAATTTAATAACTGCCGAACATATGATGTAAAGCCATGAATTTCCAGCAATTAAGGTATGTCCGCGAGACCGTCAGGCAAGGACTCAATCTTACGGAAGCCGCGAAGAAGCTCTTTACCTCCCAGCCCGGCGTATCCAAGCAGATCCGCGAGCTCGAGAACGAGCTGGGTGTGGAGATTTTCGTGCGTCACGGGAAGCGCTTTGTCGCGGTGACCGAACCCGGAAAAGCGGTGGTGGAGGTGATCGAGCGCCTGCTGCAGGAAGCGGAGAACCTGAAGCAGGTGGGACGCGAATTCAAGGACCAGGCCGCAGGCACGCTGACCATCGCCACGACCCATACCCAGGCGCGCTACTCGCTTCCCAAGGTGGTAGGCGCGTTCAAGCGGCGTTATCCGAAGGTGCATCTGACGATCAAGCAGGGCAGTCCACCGCAGCTCGCCGAGATGGTGATCGCGCGCGAGGCCGACATGGCGATCGCCACCGAAGCGCTGGACAACTATTCCAAGCTCCTCGCGCTACCGGGTTACGAATGGCGTCATTGCGTGGTAGTGCCGGCGAAGCACCCGCTCGCGAAAGAGCAGCGGCTGACGCTCGAGACGCTCGCGCGATACCCGCTCGTGACCTACGACCCCGCGTTCGCCGGGAGGAGCCGCATCGACGAAGCGTTCCGGGCGCAAAGCCTCGTGCCCAACATCGTGCTCTCCGCGGTCGACTCGGATGTCATCAAGACTTACGTCGAGCTCGGCCTGGGGATCGGCATCATCGCTGCGATGGCCTTCGACGAGAAGCGCGACCGGCACCTGCGCGCGCTGGAGGCCGGGCACCTGTTCGGCACCATGACGACCCGGGTGGCGGTGCGCCGCGGAGCAGCGCTGCGCGGCTATGCGTACACCTTTATCGAGCTGTTCTCGCCGCGACTATCGCGAAAGCTGATCGAGACGGCCTTGGCCGGTAAGGCCGAGACGTACGAGTTATGAGTCGGAACGAGGGTTTCGACTCTCGATGCCGACCGCTCAGTCGCCGGTCGGGGCAATGCGGAACGCGGTGACTGAAGGCAGCGCGTTGAGGGCCTCGGAGAGGAGGCGGGTGTTGCCGCGATCGGGCGAATGGACCACCATCTGGTATTCGAAGGTCTTCCCGTCGCCTGTCACGCTGTAGTTCATATTGGCGACGACGAAGCCTTGCCGATCCACCATAGCGCGCAACTCCGATTCGGGCATCGCGGCGTTGCGAAGAAACGCCACCGTAAGGTTTGCGTAGAACTCGATCGGCATCCGGCGCTCGATCCAGCGAAAGCCCGAAAGCACGACGAGCGTCAACGCTGTCCCGATCCCGGCGGGGAAGTAAAATCCCACGCCGATCATGATACCGATTGCGGCGGTGATCCAGATCGAGGCAGCGGTGGTGAGGCCGCGGATCGTCAAGCCTTCCTTCATGATTACACCGGCGCCGAGGAAACCGATGCCGGTCATGATCCCCTGCGCCATTCGGGTCGGATCGACGCTGACTTGGTCCAGAGACAAGGCCGAGAACCAGGTGTCCTGGTAGACGGTGAGAACCATCAACATGCAGGAAGACAGACACACGAGCGCATGGGTGCGAAAGCCGGCGGGCCGGCCGTGATAGCTGCGCTCCAGGCCGATGATTCCGCCCGCAGCGAGCGCGATGACCAGGTGCAGCGCGATCGCTGCGTAGGTATCGTTCCAGATCGAGTTTATCTCCATACCCTGTTGCGAAGGCAAAAAAAGCTTGCCTCCGCATGCGTTAGAATACCGCCGCCGCGTGGGGGCGCGCTAGTCGGCGTGCTCAATAGCGGTAGTGGTCGGCCTTATAGGGACCGGCTTTGGGCACGCCGATATAGCGCGCCTGCGCGTCGGTGAGCTCGGTGAGCTGGGCGTTGAGCTTCTTCAGCTGCAGCCGGGCCACTTTCTCGTCCAAGTGCTTGGGCAGCACATAAACGCCGACCGGATACTTGCCGGAACCTTTCTGCGACTCGGTCCACAGCTCGATCTGCGCGATGGTCTGGTTGGCGAAGGACGAGCTCATCACGTACGAGGGA
>VBCH01000220.1 GCA_005884455.1 Betaproteobacteria bacterium | reverse complement strand
GCACCGCGCGGGCGGCGAGGTCGTCGAGTTGGAAGGATGTGATCAGATCGAGGTGAATTCCGGGGACAGCTTCGTGATCGAGACGCCCGGGGGCGGCGGGTATGGACAGCCTATAATAGGCAGCCGATAATCGCGGCGCGCGGCCTTACGCGAGGGCGATGAACCGCACCCGAGTATGAATCGTCGATCGATTCTCACCAAGACCGGCAAGGGCCTGATGGAGGCGACCGGCAAGACCAGCGCTCTGTCGCGGGATCTCCGCAACATCCTCAAGGAAATCGACGGCAAGGTCAGCGTTTCCGAGCTGCTGCGGACATTCTCGAAGATGACCGAGCCCGAGCTCCTCGAAGCCGTGAAGAGCATGGAAAGAGAAGGCTACGTGCGCGAGTTCGTCGGGAAGCAGGAGGAAGCGCCGCGGCCCTCGGTCCCGCGCACGCCGACCGCACCTTCCTCCGCGGACAGCGGCGAGGATCTCGACTTTACCGCGTTCACACCCGCAAAGCCTTCCGCAAAGACGAGCGAGGACGCAAGACTTCAGACGCAGGCGCAGGAAATCGCCCGGCAGGCCCAGGCTACGCGCGCGCGCGAAGAAGCCGCGGCGAAAGCGAGGGCCGAGGTGGCGGCGCGGGCAAGAGCCGAGGCGGAGCACAAAGCAAGGCTCTCGGCGCGGGCCGGGCTTGACTCCAGTGCCGACGTCCAGGCGAAGGCGCAAGCGGAAGCGCTCGATCGGGCGCGCCGCGAGGCCGAGGAGCGGCAGCGCAGGGAAGCCGAAGAGAAGGCGCGGCGGGAAGCCGTTACGCGGGCGGTCATCGAGGCGGAGCAGGCGGGCAAACGCGAGGCCGAGGAGCGCATCCGCAGGGAGATCGAGGAAAGGACCCGGCGCGAAAACGAGGAGAAAGCCAGGCGCGATGCAGACGTACGCGCACGCCGCGATGCGGAAGAGAAAGTGCGCAGGGACGCCGAGGAGCGCGTGAGACGCGAGGCGGAGGAGCGCACCCGAAAGGAAATCGAGGAGCGGATGCGTCGCGAGGAAGCCGAACGCCTCCGCCGCGAGGAGTACGAGCAGGCGGAGCGAAGGTCCCGCATCGAATCCGAAGCGCGCGTCAAGGTCGAAGCCGAGATGCGCGCCAAGCGTGAATCCGAGGAGCGGGCGCGCCGCGACCAGGACGAGCGGCCCAGGCGCGAGGAAGAGCTGCGGCGCCGCATGGAAGAAGAAGAGCGGGCGCGCCGGGAAACGGAGGACCTCGAGCGTTCGCTGCGGGAGCAGGAAGAGAACGCGCGACGCGAAGCGGAGTACAGGGAGCGCGAGGAAGGGGAGCGCAGGCAGGAGGAGGAGCGCGCCCGCCGCGAAGCCGAGGAGGAAGCGCAGCGCGCCGAGGAAGCGCGCCGCGCCGAGGACGAGGAAACGCGCGCCGACGAAGAGAAGAAGCGCGCCAAGCAAGAGGAGAAGCGGATCCGCGCCGAGGAAAAGGCGCAGGCGAAGGCGGCCAAGAAGGCGCGCAAGGCGGCGCGGGCGAGAGGCAGGGCGGAAGAGGACGACGCGGCCCGGGATCCCAAGGAAGCCGCGCTGTCCGCCCGCGAGATCTGGGCGAAGAGGAGGCCCGGCGGCCTCGCGAAGCAGTTTGCGGTGATGCTGCTCCTGACCCTGATCGTAGGGGTTGCCGTGCTTCCCTTCGTGCCCCTGGAATCCGGTCCGTATGAAAAAGCGGCGCAGGCGTGGCTCGGGGAGCCGGTCAAGATCGGCACCGTCAACCTGACTCTGCTGCCGATCCCGCAGCTGAAGTTCGAGAAAGTGGTGATAGGCAAAGAGCACGCGATGCGCGCGGCCCTGATCAAGGCCACCCCGGTGATCACCTCCTTGCTGGAGGACCGGATACCGTTCAAGAGTTTCGAGCTGGAAAACGCCACTTTCCCCGGGGAATTTCTCCCCGCGCTGCTGCAGGACAAGGGCAGTCGCGGGTCGCTCGGGGTCGAGCGCATAACGGCCAAAGGATTGAAGCTCGATGTCCCGGAACTGAATCTGCCGGCGCTGGACGTCATTGCAATTCTATCTGCGGACGGCGCGTTGAAGTCGGTCGTGATTTCCAACGCCGAGCGCAGGCTTTCCGTGAAGCTGCAGCCTCAGGGGGGGAGGGCGGCCATCGAGATCTCCGCGGACACCTTCCCCTTGCCCATCGGCGTGGATACGGATCTCAGCGAGTTTCTGGCGAAGGGCACCGTGACGAGGGGCGAGCTCGCGTTGAGCGAAGCCGAGGCGCGAGCGTTCGGCGGGCGGCTGCTCGGCACCGTGCGCCTCAGATGGTCGGGCGGCTGGAGCATGGAGGGCGAGATCACGGCGCGCCAGATGGAGGCGGGGAAGATCGCCGCGCCGCTCCTCGCCGGAGGGACGCTGCAGGGCAAGGGCGTGTACTCCATGAAGGGGCTGCTGCCCGAAAGGTTGATCCTGAACGCCCAGCTCGAGGGCAATTTCACGATACAGAAAGGGGCGATCACCAACGTCGACATGACGCGGCTGCTCCAGGGCAGCGGCTCGGGCGGAGGGACGACTCTCTTCTCCGAGATGAGCGGCGGAGTATCGGCCGACGCCAATCGGATCCTCGTTCGCCAAGTCAGAATGGCGGCGGGCCTGTTGAACGGCGCCGGACAGGGCGAGATGGATCCCCAGAAAAACCTGTCCGGGCGTATTCAGGTCGAGCTTCGCGCGCAGAGCGTGCAGGCGCGCGCGACGCTCACGCTCGCCGGCACCTTGCAGAATCCCCAGTTCCGCCGCGGCAATTGAGTTAGCAGGACGGAGGGGTCCGGTATAATTGCACTTTACCGGCACGCCTCATGTCGTTGATCCTCAAGCTGCGCGGAAGCCGCGCCGTTTCCGCTTTCCGGCTCGACAAGCTCAACTCCCGCCTCGCAAGCTCCCACGGATCGGTCCGGATCACAGCCGCCGAATACTGGCATTTCGTCGAAGCCGAGCGCACGCTCGAACCGCGCGAAACCGAGGTGCTCGAGCGCCTGCTGCAGTACGGCGAGCCTGCGCCGGCGGGCGGCGGCCGCATGCTGCTCAGCGTGCCGCGCCTGGGCACCATCTCGCCGTGGTCGTCAAAGGCGAGCGATATCGCCCGCCGCTGCGGTCTTGAAGCGGTCCGGCGCATCGAGCGGGGCGTTGCATGGTTTTTTTCCGGCGCTTCGCCCGATTCCGACCTGTATCGGATCTTCGGACTCATTCACGACCGCATGACTGAAACGGTGCTCGGCTCGCTCGACGGGGCCGATGCGCTGTTCCGTCATCACGTGCCGAAGCCGTACGCGCTCGTGAATGTACTGGCACGCGGGCGCGCGGCGTTGGAGGACGCCAACAGCGCTCTCGGGCTTGCTCTCGCGCCCGACGAAATCGACTACCTTCTGGCGCACTACCGCAAACTCGCGCGCGATCCCACCGATGTGGAGCTCACGATGTTCGCTCAGGCGAACTCGGAGCACTGCCGGCACAAGATCTTCAACGCCTCGTGGATCATCGACGGAGCTCCGCAGGACGAAACTCTCTTCGGGATGATCAAGACCACGCACGCGCGCAATGCCGCCGGGACGGTGGTGGCCTACTCCGACAACGCCGCGGTGATCGAAGGGCGAGCCATCGCACGCTTCTATCCGGGATCCGGCGGGCGCTACGGGTACCGGGACGAGCTCACGCACACGCTGATGAAGTGCGAGACCCACAACCACCCCACGGCGATCTCGCCTTTTCCGGGGGCGGCGACCGGCTCCGGCGGCGAGATCCGCGACGAGGCGGCGACCGGCCGCGGCGCGAAGCCCAAGGCGGGACTGTGCGGCTTCTCGGTGTCGCATCTGCGCATTCCGGATTTCGAGCAGGCGTGGGAAAGGACTTGCGGAAAACCCGACCGGGTGGCCTCGGCGCTGCAGATCATGCTCGAGGGACCGATAGGCGCGGCCTCGTTCAACAACGAATTCGGCCGCCCCAATCTTGCCGGTTACTTTCGGGCCTTCGAGATGGAAGCGGAGGGAATCGTCCGCGGTTACCACAAGCCGATCATGATCGCAGGGGGACTCGGCAACATCAGCGCGGTGCACGCCCACAAGAGCCCGCTTGCGCCCGGCGCCCTGCTCGTGCATCTCGGCGGTCCGGGAATGCTGATCGGGATGGGCGGAGGCGCCGCGTCGAGCGTGGACACGGGCGCCAATCCCGAGAACCTCGACTTCGATTCGGTGCAGCGGGGCAACGCCGAGATGCAGAGGCGCGCCCAGGAGGTCATCGACCGCTGCTGGCAGCTCGGCGAGCGCAATCCGGTGCTCTCCATTCACGACGTCGGTGCAGGCGGCCTGTCGAACGCGCTGCCGGAGCTCGTCCATATGGCCGGGCGCGGCGCCCGGATCGATCTGCGCGCCGTGCCCAACGAAGAACCCGGCATGACGCCGCGCGAGCTGTGGTGCAACGAAGCGCAGGAGCGTTTCGTGCTCGCCGTCGCGGCCGAGCGCATCGGAGAGTTCGAGTCGATCTGCGAGCGCGAGCGCTGCCCGGCCGCAGTCGTCGGCATCGTAACCAACGACGGATGCCTGGTCGTCGAGGACCGGCAGTTCCGCCGCGAGCCGGTCGAAATGGAGCTGTCGGTGCTCCTCGGCAAGCCGCCGCGCATGACGCGCGAAGTCCGGCGCCACCGCCCGCAACCGGCCCCGCTCGCGCTCGGCGAGGTGGCGCTCGAGGAGGCGTGCCGACGGGTGCTGCGGCATCCCAGCGTAGCGCGCAAGACTTTTCTGGTGAGCATAGGCGACCGGACGGTGGGCGGCCTGTGCGCGCGCGATCCTTTCGTCGGGCCGTGGCAGACGCCGGTGGCCGACTGCGCGGTGACCTTGATGGGTTTCAAGGAGACGAGCGGAGAAGCGTTCGCGATGGGGGAGCGCTCGCCGCTCGCCCTCATCAATCCGGAAGCCTCGGGCCGCATGGCGGTGGGCGAGGCTCTCACGAATCTTGCGGCGGCTGCGGTCGGGAGCCTGAATCGGGTGAAGCTCTCCGCAAACTGGATGGCTGCCGCGGGCCACGGGGCCGAAGACGCGGCCTTGTTCGATACCGTGCGAGCGGTGGCTCTCGGTCTGTGCCCCGCGCTCGGGATCAGCATCCCGGTAGGCAAGGATTCCCTTTCAATGCGCACCGCCTGGGAAGAAGGCGGGAAGGCGAAAGAGGTGATCGCTCCCTTGTCCTTGATCGTCTCGGCATTTGCGCCCTGCGAGGACGTTCGCCGGACGCTCACCCCGCAGCTCGCGACCGATTCCGGCGAGACGGAGCTCGTTCTTCTGGATCTCGGGCGCGGGCGCAACCGCCTGGGCGGCTCGATTCTCGCGCAGGTGTTCGGCCAGTGCGGCGACGGCGCGCCCGACCTGGAAGAGCCGAAGCTGCTCGCCGACTTCTTCGCCGCAGTGCAGGCCTTGAATCGAGAAGGCCTGATTGTCGCTTATCACGACCGCTCGGACGGCGGCTTGTTCGCGACCGTGTGCGAGATGGCCTTCGCGGCCCATGTCGGTGTCACCGTGAACCTCGACATGCTCGCCTATGACGAAGCAGCCCATGACGTGGAGGGCAACGAGCGGCGGCCGGAGCTTATGCTCGGCCGAGATTTCGAACGGGTGCTCGCGGCGCTGTTCGCCGAGGAGCTCGGTGCGGTGATCCAGATCCGGGCCTCGGACCGCGGCAAGGTGTTCGAGCGTCTTGCGGGGGTGCCCGCGCAGGTCATCGGCAGTCCCAACGCGCGCGACGAGCTGCGCTTTGTGCGCAACGCCAAGGCGGTGTTCGCCGCGCCTCGCGCGGAACTGGAGCGTATCTGGTCGGAAGTGACTTTCCGGATGCAGCAGCTGCGCGACGAACCCAATTGCGCCAGGGAGGAGTTCGATCGGATTCTCGACCGGGACGATCCGGGCCTGTCGGCGGCGCTGACGTTCGATCCCGCCGACGACGTCGCCGCGCCCTTCATCGCGAGAGGGGCGAGGCCGAAGGTCGCGATCCTGCGCGAGCAGGGAGTCAACGGCCAGGTTGAAATGGCCGCGGCGTTCGATCGCGCCGGATTCGACGCGCACGACATTCACATGAGCGACATCACGGCCGGACGCGTGTCTCTCGTCGAATTCAAGGGCTTTGTCGCAGGCGGCGGATTTTCCTACGGCGACGTCCTCGGCGCAGGCGCGGGTTGGGCGAAGGGGATCCTGTTCGATGCGCGCGCGCGGGACGCGTTCGGCGCGTTTTTCGAGCGCAACGACACCTTCGCTCTGGGTGCGTGCAACGGCTGCCAGATGATGAGCCAGTTGACGGAGCTGATCCCCGGGGCGGAGCACTGGCCGCGCTTCGTCAAGAACCGATCCGAGCAATTCGAGGCGCGCTTGGTCATGGTGGAAGTCACCACCAGCCCTTCGCTGTTTTTTTCCGGCATGACGGGCAGCCGCATGGCGATCGTCACCGCGCACGGCGAGGGGCGCGCGGTTTTCGATTCACCGGAAGCAGGACCGAAGGCGATCGTCGCGCTGCGCTTCGTCGACAACCGCGGTGTCCCGACCGAAGTCTATCCTTTGAATCCGAACGGGTCACCCGGAGGCATCACCGGGCTCACGACCCCGGATGGGCGCTTCACCATCCTCATGCCCCACCCCGAGCGCGTCTTCCGCACGGTGCAGCAATCCTGGCACCCTGAAGGCTGGGGTGAAGACAGCCCCTGGATGCGCATGTTCCGCAATGCGCGGAAGTGGGTCGGATAGACGATTTGCGGTCGCATGTTTTCCAAGGCAGGCTTGCCAGCGCCATGGGGTAGGACTACATTGATGCCCCTCGGGGAGGAGACGATGGCCAGAAACACGTCAGCGTGGCAGGTGCCGATCGTGATCGCGTCGCTGATCGCAGGTTGCGCCACGCGGGGCGACTCAGCGCGGCCGGCACATCCCGTCGAAGGAGTCCGCAAGGTCGTCGACAGCCTCAGCGTCGAAATCAAGAACCGCCTGGCGTCCGACGCCTTCCGCAACCTGCCCGTGGTGGTGCGTACGACCGCGGCCGCAACGAGCGGCACCGAGCCGATCGTCGCCGAGCTCCTGCGCACACGGCTGGTCGAGAGCGGCGTGCCGGTCGAAGCCGCGTGCGCGGCGCGCTGCCTGGAGATCTCGCTGCAGGAATTCACCTTCGAAGCCGCGAAGATCTCGGCGCTGTCGCCCGGCCAAGTGCTGACCGTAGCGGGCGCGGGTATTCCGCTGGTGGGCGGCCTGGTCCGCACGATCGGCGAGCATGAGCGCGAGCGCGAGCACGCCGCGGTCAGCGCCACCGGCGTGTTCGTGACGTTCGGCGCTCGCGATGGCAATCGCTACACCGCGCGCGCCCACGTCGTGGCGATCCTCTCCGCGGGAGATGTTGCCCTCGAGCCGCAGTAGCTGACGGGGCGCCCGAACGGGCGCCCGGATTTATTGGATTTTCGCCTTCGAGCGCAGCTCGGTGACGAACTTCTGCACTTCCTGCTCCTGCATCCTCGAGAGCAGCTGCTGCTTGACGGTGTCGAAGGCGGGGAATTGCATGGCGCGGACATCATCGAGCTGGATGACGTGCCAGCCGAACTGGGTCTGTACCGGCGTTTCGGTGTATTTCCCCTTTTCCAGCTTGGAAAGCGCCTCGGCGAAAGGCTTAACGAAGGTGCCCGGGGTATTCCAGTCGAGGTCGCCGCCCTTGTCCTTCGAGCCCTGATCCTTGGATTGCTTGGCGAGCTCCTCGAATTTCGTCCCTTTCTTCAGCTGCGCGATGATTTCATTGGCCTCGGAGTCCTTGTCGACCAGGATGTGGCGTGCCTTGTATTCCTTGTCGCCGCGCGACGCCTTGGCCTTGTTGTACTCCGCGAGCATCTCCTCGTCCTTGATGGGGTGCGTCTTCAAGTGGTCCTGGACGATCGCCTGGACGAGCACTTGCTGGCGCAGCAATTCGAGCTGGGTGCGCACGTCCGACGTCTTTGCGAACCCTCTGCGATCCGCTTCCTGTGCGACCACTTCCTGCGTGATCAGGTTGTCGAGAATCGCCTTGCGCGCCTGGTCATTGTCGGGCTGGCCCTGCGTGGTGCGCTGCTTGACGATGAAGTCCAGACGCGCCTTGGGAATGGGCTTGCCGTTGACCGTCACCGCCTTGGGAGCGGGAGCCTTTGCGGCGGTCTGGCCCCAAACGGGCATCGCAAGGCACAGGGACAGCGCGGCAAGCAGGCGGACCGGGCGTGAAAACATAGTGAAATTCCTTCGTTTGAAAGTGAAATCATAGCTCATCCGGGGCGAAGGCCCGGATGGCGAGGGCGTGGATATCGCGGTGCATCAGCTGCCCGAGCACCTCATAGATCATCCGGTGCCGCGTGATCTGGTCCTTGCCGGAGAAGCGCGGTGAGACAATGGTCAGGCGAAAATGGTTCCCGCCCGCTTTTGCGCCGGCGTGGCCGACATGCTTCCCGGATTCGTCGAGAAGGTCCATGGATTGCGGTTCGAGCGCAGCCAGCCGTTCGCAGATCGCCTTGGACAGATCCATCAGCTCGAGGCGTCCTTCTCCTCGACGTGGCGGGCGAGAAACAGCGCCTGCAGCACGACGAATACGAGCATCAGCCCCATGCCGCCGAAGAGCTTGAAATTGACCCAGGTATCGGTGGGGAAGTTGTAGGCGACGAGCAGATTGGCCGCTCCCATGAAGATGAAGAAACCCACCCAGCTCCAGCTGAGGCGGGTCCAGATGCCGTCGGGCATGCGCACCTGCTCGCCCAGCATCGCGCGGATGAGATTTCTCCGGAACAGCGATTGGGCCACGGCGATGACGACGCCGAACAGCCAGTAGAGGACGGTGGGCTTCCACTTGATGAAGGTCTCGTCGTGCAGCGCGAGCGTCGCCCCGCCGAAGACCACGATGATGATGAGGCTGATCCACATCATCGTATCGACCCTCCGGCGCCTCCATTTCAACCAGCCGATCTGCAGGAACGTCGCGGCGATGGCCGCCACGGTCGCCGTATAGATGTCGAAAAGCTTGAACGCGACAAAAAACAGGACGACGGGGAACAGGTCGAAGAGCAATTTCATCGCGCCATTATACCGAGACCTCTCGCGGGAACGACGGGGACCGGGTTATACTTCCCCTTCGGTCCCACCTGGTGTCAGGTGCCTGCGCCGCCCCAAAGGAGAGGAATATGGCCGAACCCCATATCGCGCAGAAATCCCCGTACGCGGTCGAGCTCGCTCCCGGCGATTATTGGTGGTGCCGCTGCGGGGGTTCGAAGAGCCAGCCGTTTTGCGACGGCACGCACAAAGGCAGCGAGTTCGCGCCGGTGAAATTCGGGGTGGCCAAGGCCGAGAAGCTCTGGCTGTGCGGGTGCAAGCACACCCGCAACCCGCCTTTTTGCGACGGCACCCACAAGACGCTCTAGGCGGCCGCTTTACCCCTGTTTCCTTGCGGCGGTCCAGCGGCCTTCCGCGCCGCTTTCGGTGCGGAACGAGCCTTCCATCGTGCCGCCGCTGACGCGCCCGGTGAAGTCGCGGCGCACGCCATGATTGTCCACGTAGGCGAAACTGATCCTGAATCCGGAGAGCCGCGGCTCGCGCAAGCCCGCGAGGATCGAGCCGAGATAAACCACGCCCTCGATCCTCTGGAACTTCTGGTCGATATTCAGGACGAGCTTTTCCGAACCGCCCGCGCCGGAGAGCTCCAGCGCCCAGCGGCCCGCGACGCTCGCCGGCACCGTCCAGAAGTAGACGCGCCTGCCATCCACGTCGGAGGTCTCGTCCGCCTCCCAGTCCTCCATGTTGAAGGCGTGCGTGACGACGCGGGTTCCCGGCCGCATGGCGAGGATCTGCGGCCGCAGCCTCATGTTGAGCGACGGCAGAAGGTACATGGTGAGCACGGTCGCCTGGGTGAAATCGGTGACGAAAATGTCGCCCTGGACGACCTGCGCCTTGCCGAGAACCCCGGCTGCCTGCGCATTGCGCTGGGCATGCGCGACCATGTCGGGGTTGTATTCGATGCCGAGAGCGCGGGCTCCGAATTTTTTTGCGGCGGCGATCGCGATCTTGCCGTCGCCGGCTCCGAGATCGATCACATAGTCTTCCGGCTTCGCCTGCGCCATGTTCAGCATGCGCTCGACGACCTCGTCCGGAGTCGGCACCCATACCACGTCCTTGCCCTGCTGGCCGACGTGGGGCTTGAAGTCCTTTTGCTGGGCGTACGCCGGGCTCGCCGTGGCGAGCAGCGCGGCGGTGAGCGCCGCCAGGATGCCCCTTGGAATTGCACGAAACATATCGTCCTCTTTCTGTTTGAGTGGGAATTGTGCGCGGGAAAAAGCGAACCGGACAACAGCTCGCGGGCGAAGTTTATTCCGTATCTTACAGCGCTTCGGCGGCGTGGTCGGCGAGCCGCGAGCGCTCGCCGCGCTGCAGGGTCACGTGCCCCGAGTGCGACCAGCCTTTCATGCGGTCCACGACATAGGTCAGGCCGGAGCTGCCCTCGGTGAGGTAGGGGGTGTCGATCTGCGCGATGTTGCCGAGGCATACTACCTTCGTGCCCGGTCCTGCCCGGGTGATAAGGGTCTTCAACTGCTTGGGCGTCAGGTTCTGCGCCTCGTCGATGATGAGGTACTTGTTGATGAAGGTGCGCCCGCGCATGAAATTGAGCGACTTGATCTTGATCCTGGAGCGGATCAGGTCGCGCGTGGCGGCGCGGCCCCATTCGCCTGCGTCGTCGTCGGTCTTGTTGAGAACGTCGAGATTGTCCTCGAGCGCCCCCATCCAAGGCGCCATTTTCTCTTCCTCGGTGCCCGGCAGGAAACCGATGTCCTCGCCGACCGGCACGGTGACCCGGGTCATGATGATCTCGGAGTAGTGCTTGGTCTCGAGCGTCTGCATAAGGCCAGCGGCCAGGGTGAGCAATGTCTTGCCCGTTCCCGCCTGGCCGATCAGCGTCACGAAGTCGATTTCGGGGTTCATGAGCAGATTGAGCGCGAAGTTCTGCTCGCGGTTGCGCGCCATGATGCCCCAGACGTTGTTCTTGCCGTGGGTGTAGTCGCGCGCGGTCTCGAGCACCGCGGTCCGGTCCGAGACTTCCTTGACCGTGGCGAGCAGCGGGCGCTCGCCGTCCTGGTACACGAACTCGTTCAGCAGCAGGGCCTGGCAGAGCGGACCGCGTATTCGGTAGTACGTGCGTCCCTCGCGTTTCCACGACTCGATGTCCCCGCCGTGGCTGTCCCAGAAATCCTCCGGCAGCTCGCGAACGCCGGTGTAGAGCAGGTCGGTATCCTCGAGCACCTTGTCGTTGTAGTAGTCCTCCACGGTCAGGCCCAGCGCCCGGGCCTTGATGCGCATGTTGATGTCCTTCGACACCAGGGTCACGCGGCGCCCGGGGTCGCGCTTCTGCAGGTAGATCACGACGCCGATGATGTGGTTGTCGGTCTTGCCGATCGGCAGATTGGCGGGAATGTGCCCGTTGATCGCCTCGGTCTGCAGGAACAGGCGCCCCTTCGCGTTGTCGGCTTCGTGGCGCGCGAGGGGAATCCCCTCCGCTATGGGCGTCGTGGCGTGGCTCACGATGTCGTCCAAGAACCGGCTCGCCTGGCGCGCGTTGCGGGCGATTTCGGAGATGCCGCTCTTGTTGTTGTCGAGCTCCTCGAGCGTCATGATCGGCAGGAACACGTCGTGCTCCTCGAAACGGAACAGGCTCGTCGGGTCGTGCATCAGCACGTTGGTGTCGAGAACGAAGAGTTTCGTGGCGGACTGCCGGGACTCGGTGCGGGGGCGGCGGGAAGGCACGGATTTGCGCGAGGCTCTTGCGGGGGGCGCGGAACCGACCTGCCGCTCAGACGGTTTCAACAAAATCGAGCACCTCCTGGGCATGGCCTGGAACCTTGACCCCGCGCCATTCTCGCCGGAGAACGCGGTCGCGGTCGAGCACGAAGGTGCTGCGTTCGATGCCTCGTACCTTTTTCCCGTATAGGTTCTTCATCTTCATCACGCCGAACTGATTGCAGATCTTTTCGTCTTCGTCGGACAGCAACTCGAAGGGAAAGCCCATCTTGGCCTTGAAATTCTCGTGCGACTTGACGCTGTCGCGCGAGATTCCGGCTATCGAACATCCCGCCTTCTGGAACTGCGGGTAGAAATCGCGGAACTGCGCTCCTTCGTTGGTGCAGCCCGGTGTGTTGTCCTTCGGGTAGAAATAGAGGACGAGCAGCTTGGATTTGACCGCCGAGAGCCGGAACTCCTTGCCGCCGGTGGCGGGCAGGACGAAGTCGCTTACTGCTTTGTCGGCCATCCTACAGTCCGCACCTCTATGGGCGCCATTGTCGCCCGAATTCAGAAGCGAACGCAACTCGACTGCGGCCCGCGGCGGATCACGAAAGAAATTTTACGAGCTCCCCCAGCAATTCCGCAGGCGCTTCCTCCGGGATGTAATGGCCGCAATCCAGGGCGCGCCCCTGGACGGATTCCGCCCGCTCGGACCAGTCGGCGAGGGGGGAGAAGCAGCGGGCGACCGTTCCGTGCTTGCCCCAGAGAACGAGCAGAGGCGCGACGACTTTGCGGCTGATGTCGGCCTCGTCATGCGCGAGGTCGATCGATTCGGCCGCGCGGTAGTCCTCGCAGCTCGCGTGAATCGTGGCCGGATCGCGAAAGCATCTCCGGTACTCGGCAAGCGCCTTGGGCGCGAACGCCTTGAGGCCCGCGTGGCGGGTCCCCATATGGCTCTCGATGTAGAAATCCGGATTGGCGCCGATCAGGGTCTCCGGAATCGGTTCGGGGCGCAGCAGGAAGAACCAGTGGTAATAGGCCTTGGCGAACTCGCGGGATACGCTTGCATACATTTTGCGCGTGGGAACGATGTCGAGCACGGCGATCTTTTCCACCGAAGCGGGATGGTCCAGCGCCATTCGATGCGCGACCCGCCCTCCGCGGTCGTGACCGACGACGAAGAACGTTTCGTGACCCAGGGCCCGCATCGCCTCGACCTGGTCCTGGGCCATGGCGCGCTTGGAATAATTGGCGTGGTCGGGAAGCCCGTGGGGTTTTTCGCTGTCTCCGTAACCGCGCAGGTCCGCGGCGACCACCCTGAATCGCTTCGCGAGCTCGGGCGCGATGCGGTGCCAGATCGAGTGGGTCTGCGGATAGCCGTGCAGCAGGAGCAACGGCGGTCCCACGCCGCCGTGGACGAGATTGATCGCCGCGCCGCTCGTCCTGATGCGCCTCTTCTTGAAGCCGGGGAAGAGCTCGCCGTTCACGAGAGGAATTCCTTGCCCTGCAGCGCGAGCAGTCCCGAACGCCCCGCGACGCTGCCGAACGCGATCTCGTTGCGCGGCAGGCTTCTCAGGTCGAGCGATTCGGCAAGGGTGCGCATCGACACCAGGTCGTAGCCCTGGCTCTTCCAGCCCGCGAGCATCGCCTCGAACGCCGGGGCGAGCTTTCCGCCTTCGAGCTCGGCATGCAGCGTGTACACGTGTCCCGTGGCGGGGCGTTCCCGGGTGAGACCGAGCACGTGCTCTGCGACGTTCTTCGCGGTGAGCCCGTCGGTCCCGATCAGCTCGTCCAGCGTCGGGAGCGTCGTGGGCAGCTGCGGGCAGGCGCAGATCTCGGCGCGCCACACGGGGATGAAAGGGCATCTCCCGCGGGTGTCCGAGCAGTAATCGAAGCCGAAGCGCTGGGCCAGGCGCAGCGCGTGCAGATTCGTCTGCCAGCCCGCGGCTCCGTGCGCGCGCGCGGGCGTCCCGAAGATCTCCTCGAAGCGCTTGCGCGACAGGAGCATCTGGCGCTCGGTCCACCTCGCGCCGGCCCTGGGCGCGTCGTCCTGCCATTTCACGTGATCCCAGGCGTGAATTCCGACTTCGAAATTCGCATCCCGCACCTTGCGCATCACGTCGGCGCAGCGGCGGCCAATGTCGGGACCGGGAAGGAGGGTCCCGTAAAACAGCGTCGCAAGTCCGTAGTGCGACAGCACCGAGGTGCGCGACACCTTTCCGATGAAGCCGCGGCGGAAAGCGCGCTTGATCGCGCGGCCGGTGTGATCCGGACCGAGACTGAAGAGGAAAGTGGCGCCGGCACCGTGCTTTTTCAGCAGCTCGACCAGCCGCGGGACCCCGCGCCGCGTGCCGCGGTAGGTATCGACGTCGACTTTCAGGGCGAGCTTCATTCGACCAGCCGCCGCGCCTCGGCGACGTGCGTGCGGTAGGCGTCGAAGATGTGCTTCAGCGCCTGGGCCATGTTGGTGCGCGGCTTCCAGCCCAGCTCCTTCACCGTGTTCACGATCTTGGGAACGCGATTCTGGACGTCCTGGTATCCCTTGCCGTAGTACTGCGCCGCGGTGGTCTTCACCAGCTTCACTTTCTTCGCGTTCGCGCGGTACTCGTCGTATTGCAGGGCGAGCTTCACCATCATCTGCGCGAGCTCGCGCACCGAGTAGTTGTTCTCCGGGTTGCCGACGTTGTAGATCTTGCCCGAGGCGACTCCCTTCGGATTGTCTATGATCTTCATCAGCGCGTCGATTCCGTCCTCGATGTAGGTGAACGCGCGTTTCTGCTTTCCGCCGTCCACGAGCTTGATGGGTTCGCCGCGGACAATATGGCCGAAGAACTGGGTGATCACCCGCGAGCTTCCCTCCTTGGAGGCGTTGAGATTGTCCAGTCCCGAGCCGATCCAGTTGAACGGCCGGAACAGCGTGTAGTCGAGCCCTTCCTTCATTCCGTAGGCGTGAATGACGCGGTCCATCAACTGCTTCGCGCAGGCGTAGATCCAGCGCGGCTTGTCGATCGGCCCGTACACGAGCGGGGACGCCTCGGGGTCGAACTCGCGGTCCGGGCACATCCCGTAGACCTCTGAGGTCGAGGGAAAGACCAGGCGCTTGCCGTGCCTGACGCATCCCCGCACGATCGGCAGGTTCGCCTCGAAGTCGAGCTCGAAGACCTTGAGCGGTTCCTTGACGTAGATCGCGGGCGTCGCGATCGCGACCAGGGGCAGCACCGTGTCGCACTTGCGCACGTGGTACTCGATCCATTCGCGGTTGATGGTGATGTCGCCCTCGAAAAAGCGGAAGCGCTTCTCCCCGAGCATCTCGGCAACGCGGTCGGCCTGCATGTCCATGCCGTAGACCTCCCAGTCGGTCTTCGCGAGGATGCGCTTGGACAGGTGGTGGCCGATGAAGCCGTTCACGCCGAGGATGAGGATTCTTTTCACCGTGACTCCCTAATGCAGCGGGATCCTGCGATCCCCGATGCGATTGGCGAATTCTTGCGCGGAGAGCGGCCGGCCGTCCAGTTCCAGATCGACGAGCTCGAGGACCTCTCCGTCGGCGCATGTGGCGTAGCAGCGGCCGCCGTTCGCGTAGAGGAACGCGCCTGCGCCGCTCTTCTGCGCCCGCCGCCGCGTCCGCAGCAGCCGCAGTTGCGCCCCGTCCGCTTCGGTGAACGCGCCGGGATAGGGCGGCGCGACGGCGCGAACCAGGTCGTGCACCCGCTTCGCGGGAGCGCTCCAATCGATGCGCCCGTCTTCGGGTCGGCGGCCGCCGAAATAGCCGCCCCGGGAAAGATCCTGCGCGCGAAGAACCGCGCTGCCGTCGACGAGTTTCGGCAGGCTGCGCCTGAGGACGCGCTCGGCCGCTCCGGTAACGTTCCTAAAAACCTCGACGGCGAGCTCGTCCGGCAGGATGGCGACGGCTTCCTGGTCGACGATGCGTCCCGCGTCGGGCTTCTCCACCATCTCGTGCAGGGTCGCGCCGGTCTCGGTCTCGCCGTGGATGATCGCCCAGTTGACCGGCGCGCGCCCGCGGTACTTCGGAAGGAGCGAGCCGTGCATGTTGAATGCGCCCCTTGCGGGGATCGCGAGGACCTGCGCGCCGAGCATCAGGCGGTAGTAGAACGAAAAAACGAAATCCGGACGCAGGCCGCGGATCGTCTCGACGATTTCCGGCGCGTTGGGGTCGTCGGGTGTGATGGTGTCGATCGCCCGTCCGCGCGCGAGCTCCGCGACGCTCGCGAACCAGATGCTCTCATCAGGACTGTCCCGGTGCGTCACTACGAGAGGCACTTCGATCCGCTCATCGAGGAGAACTCCGAGGCAGCGGCAGCCGACGTCGTGATAGGCGAAGACGACCGCGCTCGTCACTCTTCAACCGGTTACGATTTGACGCTGTTTCGGCGGTTCCGAGACAGCGTCCTTGCGTTCCAGAACGGCCTGCACGAGGTAGCGCGGCCGCTGCCGCACCTGCTCGTAGATGCGGCCCACGTATTCGCCCAGCAGGCCGATGCCGAACAAGGTGACGCCGATCAGGAAGAACGCGATGCCGAACAGCGTGAACACGCCTTCCGCCTCGGGTCCGACCACCAGGCGGCGGACGGCGAGGACAATCACGAACGTCACAGACAACAGAGCTATCGCGATTCCCGAAAGCGAGAACAGCTGCAGGGGCATCACGGAGAACGCGGTGACGAGATCGAAGTTGAGCCTGACGAGGCCGTAAAGCGAATACTTCGACTCGCCGGCGGCGCGCTCCTCGTGCGCCACCTCGATTTCGGTCGGGCGCTGCGCGAACGTATAGGCGAGAGCGGGGATAAAGGTGTTGACTTCGCGGCAGCTGTTGATCGCGGCGACGATGTCGCGGCTGTAGGCGCGCAGCATGCACCCCTGATCTGTCATGCGGATGCGGGTGATGCGCTCGCGGACGGCGTTCATCAGCCGCGACGCGCCGCGTCGGAAAGCCGTGTCCTGCCGCTCGAGGCGTACGGAGCCGACGTAATCGTAGCCTTCGTCCATTTTGGCGAGGAGCTTCGCGATTTCCTCCGGGGGGTTCTGCAGGTCCGCGTCGAGCGTGACCACGCGCTCGCCGCGGCTCGCCTCGAACCCGGCCATGATGGCGAGATGCTGGCCGAAGTTGCCGTTGAACAGGATCACGCGGGTCGCATCGGGGCGAATCTCGAACTGCCCGCGCAGCAGCGCCGCCGAGCGGTCCACGCTGCCGTCGTTGATGAAAATGACCTCGTAGCTCGCCCCGAGCGCGTCCAGCGCCGGATACAGTCGCGCGAACAGCGCCGGCAGGACCGCTTCCTCGTTGTAGACGGGAATGACGACGGAGAGCCGGGGCGCGGCCATGTCAGGCGGCCTTGCGGCGCATCACGCGCTTCATGCTCTCGCACACGCGCTCGACGTCCGTTTCGCGCATCTCGGGAAACAGCGGCAGGGTGACCGTCTCGCGCGCGATGCGCTCCGAGACCGGGAACATGCCCTCGCGGAACCCCTTGTTGCGGAAGAGCGTGGTGAGGTGGATCGCCTCGTAGGAGACGCCGGTGCCGATGCCTTCCTTGTGCATCGCGTCCATGAACGCTTTGCGGGTGCTGCGCAGCGCCTGCAGCGGCAGCAGCACCGCGAACATGTTCCAGCTGTGCCCGGGGTTGTCGCGCGGCGGCAGTCGCTCGGGCGCGAGCAGGTCGTCGCCCGCGAGGCACTCGAAGTAGTGCTGCGCGAGCCGCGCGCGGGCGCGGCACCAGTCCTCCAGGTGCGCGAGCTGCTCCAGGCCCAGTCGCGCCGACACGTCGGAGAAGTTGTACTTGACCCCCGCGCGCTCCACGTCGCGCGTGCCGTCGGGAAGGCGCCTGATGCCGTGGAAGCGCAGTTCGTCCACGATCGCCGCCTCGCGCTCGTCGTTGAGCGCAAGGGCCCCGCCCTCGATGGTGGTCATGTTCTTGTTGGGATGGAAGCTGAACGACACGATGTCGCCCGTCGCCCCCACCGGGCCGCGTGCGGTGCGCGATCCGATCGCGAGGGCCGCGTCCTCGAGGACGCGCACCTTGTAGCGCCTGGCGAAGGCCTCGAGGGCATCGGCATCGAGCGGGGCGTTGTAATGCGTCGGAAAGAGCAGGCGCGTCTTCGGCGTGACCGCAGCCTCCGCCTGCGCAAGGTCGATGTTGCGCGAGGCGAGGCTCACGTCGACGAACACGGCGGTCGCGCCGGCGCGCTCGACCACGTTGCCGGTCACGAAGAAGCTCTGGGCGGGGATGATCACCTCGTCGCCCGGCCCGATGCCGAGCAGCTCGAGGGCCACCTGCATCGCCGCCGTCGCGGAGGTGAGAGCGCGGACCGGCCGCCCGCCGAAGCGCTCCGACAGCGCCTTTTCGAACGCCGCGACGCGGGGTCCGGTGACGATCCAGCGGCTGCGCAGCGTGTCTGCGACGGCGGTGATCATGGCCTCGTCGATGGTCGGCCGCGCGAAGGGAAGGAAGTTCACTAGGAGCGCGCGACGAGAAACACGCCCGCGACGATAAAGGCGATGCCGATCAGTTTCTGCGCCGTGAACGATTCGCCGAACAGGTACCAGGCCGCGACCGCATTCACGACGTACCCGATCGAAAGCATCGGATAAGCGATCGAAACGTCGACGCGCGACAGGCCCAGGATCCAGGCCGCCACGCTCACCACGTAGCACGCGAGCCCGCCCGCGATGTGCGGCTCGAAGGCGAGCTTCATGCCGACGGGGACGATGTTCTGCGCGCTGAACTCGAAATGGCCCACGACGTTGGTGCCCGCCTTGAGCAGCAGCTGCGCCGCCGCGTTGAGCAGCACGCCCGTGAAGAGGAAAGCCCAGCTCGCCGCGTTCACGGTTTTTTCACGATGACGCGGCGGGCATCGCGCGCGACGATTTGCATGGGGACCGGGTGCGACTTGAGGAACGCGTCGAGGTCGTTCGCGTTGAACATTGCGAACGCTTCGCGGTCGGCTGTCCAGGCGCGCGCGAACGCCGCGGTGTCCGGCAGGTAGTCGCGCGGCTCCCACGCGATCGGCTGCGCCAACTCGTCCTTGTTGACAACCATCGTCACGGTTCGGCCCAGGTAGAACAGCAAAGTGTGATCGAAGGTCTTCACCACGTAAAAAGGAACGTCCGGCTTCACATCGCCCCGGATTTTCTGGACGACATGATACGCGGAAAAAGCCGGAGCAAGCGTCTCGTGTCCCGACAACACGATCTGCACCCAGGCGAGGCCGCCGAGGGAGAGAGTCAATGCGGCGGCGGTGCGCCGGCCGCACAGCGACGCGGAAGCGATTCCCGCCGCGGCCAGCACGATGCCCCCGACGGCGAGCCAGGGCAGGTACCCCGCGTACAGTTCCGGCGGGAGATCGGTCTCGAGCAGGACCAGAGCCTTCGGGAGATTGGCCGAAGCCCAAAGCGACACGCCAGCGAGCGCGATCCCGAGCAGGGCGGCGGCCAGGCCCTGTATCAGTGCGAAGCGCGGGCTCGCGGAGGCGAGATGGATTCCGATCAACAGGGCCAGCGCCGGAAATATGGGCAGGATGTAGGAGCCGAGCTTGGAGTCCGACGCGGAAAAGAACGCGAAGACGACCACGCACCACAGAAGCAGGAAACGCCGCGGCTGGAAACGGATTTCGGGAACGCGCGTCCATGCGCGCCCGAGGGCGGGGAAGAGGCCCACGATCCACGGGAGGATTCCGGCGAGCAGCACCGGAACGAAATACCACACGGGCTGATAGCGTCCGTGCTCCCGGGTGGCGAAGCGCTCGAAGTGCTCGTGGATGAAGAAGAAACGCGCGAATTCCGGGTTGGCGAGAGAAACCGCGATGAACCACGGCGCCGCGATCGCGAGGAACAAGAACCCGCCTTGGATGAGGTGCAGCCGCGAGAGCAGCCTCCAGTCGCGGTGAAGCAGGACGTAGGCCGCGACTGCACCCACGGGAAGCACGATCCCGATGAGTCCCTTGGTCATGACAGCGAGCGCCGCGGCCGCCCAGGCGAGGAGCATCCAGCGGCGTCGGTCGCCCTCTCCGGAGTCCTGCTGCGCGACGGCAAACGCGAATACCGACGCCGAGATGAAAAAAGTCAGGGCCATGTCCAGCGTCAGGATATGGCCGACAGCGGCGTAAAGGGCGCAACTCGCAGCCACCGCCGCGCCGCACAGGCCGGCCGGCGGCGCAAACAGGCGCTCGCCCGCCCAGAACACCAGCAGCACGCCCAAAAATCCGGTCAGGCCCGGCCACAGTCGGGCCGCCCACTCGCTCTGGCCGAACGCGGCGAACGCGGCCGCCGTCACCCAGTACTGCAGGGGCGGCTTCTCGAAGTACTTGTAGCCATTCAGGCGCGGCGTGAGCCAGTCGCCGCTTTCGACCATCTCGCGCGGAATCTCCGCGTAGCGGCCCTCGTCGGGCTTGACGAGGTGGCGATAACCGAGATTGCAGAACCAGCCGGCCGCGAAGACGGCAAGCAGGATCCACGGCCAGCGCCTGGAAATCGTCGAATTCACCCGATCAGCAAGGCCGCGGCGACCCTGCGGTCTTCGGCGAGGAGAATGTTGTAGGTGCGGCAGGCCGCCTGCACGTCCATGACTTCCACGCCGACTCCGGACCGCAACAGGGACTGCATGATTTCCGGGCGGGGAAAGCGCAGCCGCGCCCCGGTTCCGAGCAGGATGATTTCCCGGTCCAGGGCGGCGAGCGCCGCCAGGTGCTCGGGCGCGAGGTCGTCGAATCGGTTCGGCGGCCAGTCGAGGAGGATGCGATCCGGCAGCACCACCAGGCTGCGCTCGAACCTCTGCCGGTTGACCATCACGTAGCCATCGCCATAGCCGGTGATGGCGTTCTTGGCGGTCTCGGGATCGAGATGCAGTTTCAAGTTTGCCCGTGCTGTAAGTGTCCGGTAACATTATAACTTTTTGCAGCGCAGCGCGGCTCGGAAAGCCCGCCGCACTCCTTAGAAAATCCCGCGCGACATGAGAAAGTTTGCCCGAATCGAGCGTCTTCCTCCCTACGTCTTCAACATCACCAACGAGTTGAAGATGGCGGCGCGCCGCGCGGGCGAGGACGTCATCGACATGAGCATGGGCAACCCCGACGGGCCCACGCCCGCGCACATCGTCGCGAAGCTCGTCGAGGCCGCGCAGCGCAGCGACACGCACGGCTACTCGGTCTCGAAGGGAATCCCGCGGCTGCGCCGCGCGATCTGCGCCTGGTACCAGCGTCGCTACGGCGTCGCGTTCGACCCGGATTCGGAAGCGATCGTCACCATCGGATCGAAGGAGGGCCTCGCGCACCTGATGCTCGCCACGCTCGACCGCGGCGACACGGTGCTCGTTCCCAACCCGAGCTACCCGATCCACATCTACGGGGCGATCATCGCCGGCGCCGACATCCGCTCGGTGCGCATGACTGTGGAGGTGGATTTTTTCGACGAGCTGGAGCGCGCGATCCGCGAGCTGATTCCCAAGCCCAAGATGCTGGTGATCGGTTTTCCGTCGAACCCGACCGCGAAATGCGTGGAGCTGGATTTCTTCGAGCGCGTGATCGCGCTCGCCAAGGCCCACGACATCCTCGTCGTCCACGATCTCGCGTATGCCGATATCACCTTCGACGGCTGGAAGGCGCCTTCGATCATGCAGGTCGCCGGCGCGCGCGACATCGCGGTGGAATTCTTCACCATGTCGAAGAGTTACAACATGGCGGGCTGGCGCATCGGCTTCATGGTCGGCAACAAGGACCTCGTCAACGCCCTCGCGCGCATCAAGAGCTATCACGATTACGGCACTTTCACGCCGATCCAGGTCGCCTCGATCGTGGCGCTGGAAGGCCCGCAGGACTGCGTCGAGGAGCACCGCATGAAATACCAGAAGCGCCGCGACGTCATGGTGCGCGGCCTGCACGAAGCCGGCTGGATGGTCGAGAATCCGAAAGCCTCGATGTACCTCTGGGCGAAGATTCCCGAAGCCTACGCGAAGCTCGGCTCGCTCGAATTCGCCAAGAAGATATTGAAAGACGCGAAAGTCGCAGTGTCGCCGGGGGTCGGCTTCGGCGATTACGGCGACGACCACGTGCGCATCGCGCTCATCGAGAACGAGGCCCGCTCGCGCCAGGCGATCCGCGGCATCAGGGAAATGCTACGCAAGGACGGGCGGCTCAAGCCGTGAACATCGTCCACATCACCGACGACGCAGGCAGGGTCGTCGAGCCCGCATGGTTGAAGAGGGCGGAAGGCGTCCACCGCCAGCTCCGGACGGCGCTGCCCGCCGATTACGAGGGCAAGATGAGGCGCGTGTTCGCCGGCGGCGCGCGCATGTGCGTCGCGACGGAAGGAGGCGCCGTGCTCGGCGTCGCCGTATACCGCATCAGCGAGAACACCTTCGAGGGACTTCACCTCTATGTCGACGACCTCGTGACCGACGAGAAACTGCGCTCCAGGGGGGTCGGCCGGGCGCTGATGGAGCACCTGCAGGGGCTCGCGCGGGCGGCGGACTGCGAGGCGTATACGCTCGACTCGGGTACGCAGCGAGTGCAGGCGCACAAGTTCTATTTCCGCGAGGGGATGGTGGTGAGCTCGTTCCACTTCAGGAAGCCGCTCGGATGAAGCCGATCAACGTGGGCCTGCTCGGCATCGGCACGGTAGGCGGGGGCACCTGGGCGGTGCTCGCGCGCAACCGGGAGGAGATCTCGCGCCGCGCCGGCCGCGACATCCGCATCAGCGTCGTCGCGGACAAGGAGACGGCGAAGGCGAAGAAGCTGACAGGCGGCAAGGCTCGCGTCACGGCGGACGCGTTCGAAGTCGTGCGCGATCCCGAGATCGACATCGTGATCGAGCTGGTCGGCGGGGTCACGGTCGCCAAAGATCTCATCCTCGCCGCGGTCGACAACGGCAAGCACGTGGTCACCGCGAACAAGGCGCTGCTCGCCACCCACGGCAACGAGATCTTCGCCGCCGCGCAGAAGAAGGGCGTGATGGTCGCCTTCGAGGGCGCGGTCGCGGGCGGCATTCCCATCATCAAGGCGCTGCGCGAAGGCCTCACCGCGAACCGCATCGAATGGATCGCGGGGATCATCAACGGCACCTCGAACTTCATCCTCTCTGAGATGCGCGACAAGGGGCTTCCCTTCATCGCGGTGCTCGAGGAAGCGCAAAAACGCGGCTATGCCGAGGCCGACCCGACCTTCGACATCGAAGGCGTGGACGCCGCGCACAAGCTCACCATCATGGCGGCGATCGCCTTCGGCATCCCGATGCAGCTCGACAAGTGCTACAGGGAAGGAATCGCGAAGCTCACTCAAGCAGACATCCGCTACGCCGAGCAGCTCGGCTACCGGATCAAGCTGCTGGGCATCACCAAGCGGACGGACAAAGGCATAGAGCTGCGCGTGCACCCGACGCTGATTCCGGCGAAACGCCTGATCGCCAACGTCGAGGGAGTAATGAACGCCGTGCTGGTAAAAGGCGACGCGGTCGGGCCGACCCTGTACTACGGTGCGGGCGCCGGCGCCGAGCCCACGGGGAGCGCGGTAGTGGCCGACCTCGTGGACGTCACGCGCCTGCACACCGCCGACCCGGAGCAGCGAGTGCCGCATCTTGCGTTCCAGCCCGACCGCATGTCCAGCCTCAAGGTGCTGCCGATGGACGAGGTCGTGACCGCGTATTACCTGCGCATGCAGGTCGAAGACCGCCCGGGGGTGCTCGCGGACATCTCGCGCATCCTCGCCGACGCTTCGATTTCCATCAACGCCATGGTGCAGCGCGAGCCGGCCAAGGGTGAAAGGCAGGTCGACATCATCATGCTCACCCACCAGACGCGCGAGAAGAGCATCAATACCGCGATCGGCAAGATCGAGAAGCTGCCGGTGGTGACGGGCAGGGTGACGAGGATCCGGCTGGAAGAGCTGCAGTGAGCGGGCTTCAAAGGCGCAGCTTCGGTCCCGGTTCCTGAATCCCGTGCGCTACGTCAGCACCCGCAGCGGGGCGAAGCCGCAGCCGTTCACCGGGATCCTGCTCGAAGGCCTCGCGCCGGACGGCGGCCTGTTCCTGCCGGAGGAATTTCCCAAGCTCGCTCCCGCCGATCTTTCCGCGATGCGCCGCATGAGCTACGCGGAGCTCGCGTTCGCGATCGTGTCGAAATTCGCCGACGACATTCCCGCGGACGACCTGAAGCGGCTCGCAGCCGCGACTTACACGAAAACGCTCTTCGGCAGCGAAGACGTCACGCCGGTGAAGAAGCTCGAGCCCGATCTGTATCTCCTCGGCCTCTCCAACGGGCCCTCGCTCGCCTTCAAGGACCTCGCGTTGCAGCTCCTCGGGAACCTGTTCGAGTACGCGCTTGAGAAGCACGGCAGGCGGCTCAACGTGGTCGGCGCGACCTCGGGCGACACGGGATCGTCGGCGGAGTACGCGCTGCGCGGCAAGAAGAACATCCGCGTCTTCATGCTCTCGCCGTACGGGCGCATGAGCGCCTTCCAGGCGGCGCAGATGTATTCCCTGCAGGACGCGAACATCTTCAACATCGCCGTGCGCGGCGTGTTCGACGACTGCCAGGACATCATCAAGGCGATCTCGGGGGATTTTGCGTTCAAGGCGAAGCACCGCATCGGCGCGGTCAACTCGATCAACTGGGCGCGCGTCGCGGCGCAGGTCGTGTATTACTTCAAGGCCTACTTCGCTGTGACCCGTCGCGATGCGGAGCCCGCTTCTTTTTCGGTGCCCTCGGGGAACTTCGGCAACGTCTACGCCGGGCATGTGGCACGAAGCATGGGACTTCCCATCAGAACGCTTATCGTCGCGACCAACGAGAACAATGTGCTCGAGGAGTTCTTCCGCACCGGGCGCTACCGCGTGCGCAAGGCAGCCGAGGTGAAGGCGACGAGCAGCCCGTCCATGGATATATCCAAATCCTCCAACTTCGAGCGCTATGCCTACGATCTCGTTGGCCGTGACCCGTTCAGGCTGAAGTCCTTGTGGGCAGAGCTCGATGCCAACGGGGTCTTTGCCCTGGCGGGCACGGAGATTTTCAGGCGTGTCGCGGACACCGGGTTCGTGTCGGGATCGAGCACCCACGCCGACCGCCTCGCGACCATCCGGCGCGTCTGGAAGGACTACGGCGTGATGATCGACCCGCATACGGCGGACGGGATCAAAGTCGGGCTCGAGCACCGCGAGGAGGGTGTCCCGCTCGTCTGCATGGAAACCGCGCAGCCCGCGAAATTCGCCGAGACCATCCGCGAAGCACTCGGCCGCGATCCCATTCGGCCGGCGGGCTTCGAGGACCTGGAGAAACTGCCGCAGAGACTGGAAGTCATGGATGCTGATGCTGCGAGCGTAAGGCGCCACATCGAGCGCCACGCGGCCTAGGCGGGTCGCTATCTTGCATGGGGCGAGATAAGGAGCATGCTATTCGGGATCAAGGCCGAGGTTAGCGATCCGCGGGCGGAGACGTTCGCGTTCAGCGCGCAGAAGACGATGTATGGTGGCAAGCACATCGCCAAAGGCGATACGATCTTCGTCTTCGCGAGCGAGAACGAAGGCGGGCCGGGTCTCGTCGCGAGCGGGGTCGTCACCTCGGCCAAAGCGATCGCAAAGAAACGCGGGATCGCCCGGCAAACGCCGCGCGTGAGCATCACCATCCGACGCACCGCGCTCGCGAAGCGGCGCCTTGGGCGGGGCGAGCTCAAGCTTTTTTCCGACTGGAACGACGGTCGACCCGAGACCGAGCTCAATTTCAAATTCTATCGTCAGGCAACGAACAAGATTGTCGGCATCTCGGATAAAGCGGCGGCGTTCCTCCGCGGATTCTTTTGACGCGTCGCACAGCTGAGGCTTGCGCCAGGGCCGGAATCAAGGCGATTGCAGACGCAGTTGAGTTCTAAAGGAGGATCAGTGAAGTGGAAAGTAAGAAACGGATACTGACTGGAATCCGTCCCACCGGCCCTTTGCATCTTGGCCACTATGCGGGCGCGCTCGAGACCTGGGTTGGCCTGCAGACTCGTTACGACTGTTGCTTCTTGATCGCCGACTATCAGGTGTCTGATTATGCCGACGACGTGGCTCGCGTGCGGGAAGCGGTGTGGGAGGTGGCGCTCGACTGGCTTGCAGTCGGACTCGATCCGGAGCGCAGTTCTTTCGTTATCGAGAGCCTGATCCCGGAGCACGCTGAACTCACCCTGTGGCTGAGTTGGTTCTTGCCGCTCGGGATGCTCGAGCGCAATCCGACGCTGAGGGCGGAGATGGAGGAGTTCGGTCGGAAGTCCGTGCCGGTGGCATTCTTCACCTATCCGGTCATGCAGGTGGCGAACATTCTCCTAGCCAGAGCCCACCTGGTCCCCGTCGGGGAGGACCAGCTTCCTCACATCGAGCTCACGCGTGAGGTGGCGCGCCGCTTCAACCGGCAGTTCAAGGAAGTGTTCCCCGAGCCGGAAGGGCTGGTGGGGCGTGTGCCGCGGCTGGTGGGGATCGACGGCCAGGCCAAGATGAGCAAGTCGCTGGGCAACGCTATCTACCTCAAGGACACGCCGGCCGTCGTGAACGAGAAAATCCGCTCGATGTACACGGATCCGACGCGACTCCGAGCCACCGATCCGGGCCACGTCGAGGGCAACCCGGTGTTTCTGTACCACGACGTGTTCAACCCCAACCGCGAGGAAGTGGCGGACCTCAAGGCACGGTATCGCCGCGGCGCCGTAGGGGACGTTGAAGTCAAGGAGAAGCTCGCCGCAGCGCTCAACACCTTCCTCGACCCGATCCGTGAGCGGCGCGCGCGCTTCGCGGCCAGGATGGGGCTGGTCCGCGACGCCTTGGCCGACGGCACGGACCGCGCCCGAAATGCGGCCCGGACCACGATGGCGTTGGTGCACGACGCCCTCGACCTCGGGTACCTCGAGAAATTTCGCGGGCAATAGCTTTCAGCGGGAACATCTACAGGAAGGAGGATCCATGCGCCGATATTTCCGGTTACTCAGCCCTCTCGCCCTGCTCGCGGCGGCATGCGCCACGACAGGCGACGACGGCTCGCGCCCTGCTACGGTGGATCATTACGTCCGGGTGAAGTCCACCGCGCCGGGCTTCGCCGGCCAGGATGCGATGATCTACGTTCGCGAGGTAGCGCTCGCGGGCGCGGCCTCGCGAAGCGGCCCGGCCCCGGGCGGGGTCGTGCTGTTCGTGCACGGCGCGGGCACGCCGGCGGAAGTCACGTTCGACGTTCCCTACAAGGACTACAGCTGGATGGCGTACCTGGCCAAGGCAGGCTTCGACGTCTTCTCGATGGACATGACGGGCTACGGCCGCTCCACGCGCCCGCCCGCCATGAACGACCCGTGCAATTTTTCGAAAGCGCAACAGGCGCAGTTCGTTCCGAACCTCATTCCGGCCCCGTGCGCGCCTTCGCATTCCTCGCCCATCACGACGATGGATTCGGACTGGAACGACATCGGAACGGTGGTCGATCACCTGCGTGCGCTGCGCCGCGTCGACAAGGTCTCGATCGTGGGCTGGTCGCAAGGCGGCCCGCGCGGGGGCGGCTATGCGGCGCGCAACCCGGCGAAGGTGGCGCGCCTGGTGATGCTTGCGCCTGCCTATACCCGCGCGTCCGCGCCCGAAGCGCCGAACCCGCTTCCGCCCAGCAGCGGTCCGATGACCGCGCAGTCCCAGTCAGACTTCAAAGTCAACTGGGATCGCCAGGTCGGCTGTCCCGAACAGTACGAGCCGGCTGCCAGTGCCGCGGTCTGGACCGAGATGCTCGCTTCCGATCCCGTCGGCGCCACCTGGGGCCCCGGCGTCCGCCGCGCGCCGCAGGTGCCGAGCTGGGGTTTCAACCAGGCCGTCGTCGCCAAGATGCAGACACCCTTCCTGATGGTGACGGGCGCGCACGACAAGCAGGTGGCGCCTGAGCGCGTTCGGGATCTCTACGCTGATCTGGGATCGAAGCAGAAGGTCATCATCGACCTGGCCTGTTCATCGCACAATGCCATGTGGGAAAAGAACCGCCTGCTTCTGTTCAAGGCCTCGCTCGAATGGCTGAAGGACGGCAAGGTGAATGGGGCCTCCGAAGGAGAATTGAAGCTCGGCTACTAGTTCCCGGGTGCAAAACGGCTAGAATATGGGCCGATGAGCTCCGTCCTCTCCAAGGAAAAGAACGTTCTCGGCGGGCCGCTGCTCGCCTGCAGCTACGATCCGCTCACCGGGTTCTTCCGCGACGGCTGCTGCGCGACGCACGACGTGGAAGGCGTCGCGCACTTGGTCTGCATCAAGGCGACCGCCGAGTTTCTCGAGTTCAGCCGCTCGCGCGGCAACGATCTGTCCACGCCGCGCCCGGAGATGCGCTTCAAGGGCCTCCAGCCCGGGCACCGCTGGTGCCTTCACGTGCTGCGCTGGGCCGAGGCCTACAAGGCGGGCATGGCGCCGCAGGTCGTCCTGGAATCCACTCACGAAAACGTCCTCAAGTACGTCCCCCTCGAAGCCCTGAAAGGCCACGCGCTCGATCTGCACTGACCCCTCCGGCTGCGTCCGCCGGCTGAAACAATTTGCAACGAATCTCGGCCCGCCGGAAACAGTCTGGAAACGACTTCGCGCGAGAATGCCCGCGTAGCTTCCTCCAAACCTATTCGAAGGAGAGAGACGTGTTCGAAAATCATGGAAAGAAATTGACCGCTGCATTGTTCGCGGCCGGCCTGCTGGGCGCGGCTTCGAGCTGGGCGCAGGCGCCCGCCGGCGCGGAAGGCATGGGACCGATGCGCGGGTTCGAGCGGCTGCACAAGGAGCTGAATCTCAATGCGCAGCAGGAAGAGCTGTGGAAGAAGGCTCAAAGCCTGCAGCGCGAGGCCTTCAGCGCGATGCGCGCCAAGGGCGAAGAAACGCGCGCCAAGCTGCGCGTCGAGATCGACAAGCCCGGCGCCGACTTGAAGCAATTCGCGCAGCTGCGCGACCAGCTTGGCGACCAGATGCGCGCTCAGATGGAAGCGACGCACAAGCAGGTGCGCGAGGCCTGGTTCGCCGTCTACGACACGCTCGATTCCGGGCAGAAGGAGAAGGTGAGGGTGGCGATCCGTGACGGCATGGACCGCATGGGACACATGGGACGCCATCGCGACGGCCCCCGGGGCGAGCAGCACGGCTGAGCAAAATCCGAGCCGCGCTTATTGGCCCGGCGCGGGCTGCGGCACGGGGCTCACCTGGAAGAGCTGCGGGGATGATGGGGCTATCCCCGCCCGGACCCAGCGGGTCTGGGGGGAACCGAACACGACCACGCGGGTGAAATTCTGCAGCGGCCGGCCGGTCGCCGGATCGGCGATCGGCTGATCGAGCTTGTAGAGGTGGGTGTCGCCGTTCACGAACAGGACCGGCTTTCCGAACCTGAGCGCAAGATCGCGCAGAGCGTCGCGGAAATCGGCGAATCCGTTCGATCCCTTGCGCCGCATCTTTCCCTCGAAGTCGGGATCGCCCTGCGCGAAGATGAGCATTCCGGCGAGGCGGCGCTGCTCGGCCAGACGGACGCTGTCCTCCAGCCACGCGAACACCGCGGCCATGCGCGCCCGGTGCTCGGCGTCCATCGCGGGCGTCCTGCCGAGGTTGTTGTTGCTGCCTTGCACGTTGACGCCGACGAAGAGCACGTCGGCGGCGATCCAGCGCATGTGCTCGCGGTATTCGGCGTAACGGCCCGGCTGCCGCTCGAGCCGCAGGCTGCGGTTGCCGAGGCTCGCGTCGCCGGATTCGAAGAGCTCGCGAAACTTGCCCAGGCGCTCCATCGGATCGAAGCCGCTGCGGTGGCAGTCTACCCATTCGTTGTCGCCGGGAACGATCACGAACGGGTGCCTGAATTTCTCGAACTGGCGCTTCCTCGCCGCTAGCCACTCGTCGGTGCAGGGGCCCTGGCCGCCCGTAATATCTCCGACGTGGATAACGAAGGCGAGGTCCTCGCGGTTGATTTCCTCGATCATCGAGTCGAGCGCCGCCGCCTCGGCAGCGCTGTAGGGCGTGTCGCCGATCAGCGCGAATTGGAGCGCGGTGCGCTCTCCGGAGGGCAGGGGCGGCGCGACGTGCGCCGTACAGGCGGCGAGCGCGAGCAGCAGCGCCCAGGCGAAGCGCTTCACAGCCGCTTCAGCCGGTACAGCAGCTCCAGCGCTTCGCGCGGGGAGAGCTCGTCGGGATTGGCTGCGGAGAGCGCGTCGCGCAGGGCATCGGGTTCGGCGGGCGGCTCGGGCTCGGATTTGCCCGCGGCGAAGAGATCCGACTGGCCTGCACGCGTCAGGCTCGCTTCCTCCAGCATCTGCAGGTACCTGCGCGCGTTGCGCACGACCGCCTTGGGGACGCCGGCGAGCTGCGCGACCTGCAGGCCGTAGCTCTGCGACGCCGGGCCTTCCTCGACGGCGTGCAGGAAGACGATGGTGTCCTTGTGCTCGACCGCGTCGAGGTGGACGTTCGCCGCCTGCTTGTATTCGAGCGCGAGCCGCGTCATCTCGAAGTAGTGCGTGGCGAATAGCGTGAGCGACTTGTTGCGCTCCAGGAGCGCTCGCGCGATGGCCCAGGCGAGCGCGAGCCCGTCGAAGGTCGAGGTGCCGCGCCCGACCTCGTCCATCAGCACCAGGCTCTTGTCGGTCGCGTTGTGCAGGATGTTGGCCGATTCGGTCATCTCCACCATGAAAGTGGAGCGTCCGCCCGCCAGATCGTCGGCCGCGCCCACGCGCGTGAAGATCTGGTCGATGGGGCCGAGGCGCGCAGCCTTCGCCGGAACGAACGAGCCCGCGTGCGCCATCAGCACGATGAGGGCGACCTGGCGCATGTAGGTGGACTTGCCTCCCATATTCGGGCCGGTGATAAGGAGCAGCTGGCGCGCGGGCGCGAGCCGCGTGCCGTTGGCGATAAAGGGCTCGATCTGGGCTTCCACCACCGGGTGACGGCCTTGATCGATCTCCACGGCGATGTCCGGGGTGAATTCCGGGCGGGAGTAGCCGCGCTTGCCGGCGGTCCCCGCGAAGCAGGCGAGGACATCGAGCTGCGCGAGCGCCCGCGCGATACGCTGCAGCGCCGGCAGGTGCGCGGCGAGCAGCGCAAGCAGCTCGTCGTAGAGCGTTTTTTCCAGGGCGAGCGCGCGGTCGCGCGCCGACAGCGCCTTGTCCTCGAAAGCCTTCAGCTCGGGCGTGATGTAGCGCTCGGCGTTCTTGAGCGTCTGGCGGCGACGGTAGTCGGCGGGCACCTTGGCGGCGTGGGCGTTGGTGATCTCGATGTAAAAGCCGTGCACGTTGTTGTAGGCGACGCGCAGGTTGGGGATGCCGGTGCGGTTGCGCTCGCGCCCCTCGAGCTCCGCGAGGAAGGTCCCGGAGTCGGTCTGCAGCGCGCGCAGCTCGTCGAGCTCGCGGCTGTAGCCGTCGGCGATCACGCCGCCGTCGCGCACCATCGCTGCGGGATCCTCCAGCACCGCCCGCTTGAGCAGGTCGGGGCACTCGCGCGGGACTTCGAGATCGCCCAGCATCCTCGCGAGGAGCGGCGCGCCGCGCGGAACCGCCGGCACGAGCTCGGGCAGGAGCGCCAGGCTGTCGCGCAGGGAGGAGAGATCGCGCGGGCGCGCGTTCTTGAGCGCGATGCGGCCGGTGATGCGCTCGACGTCGGCGAAGCGGCGCAGGAGCTTGTGGATCCCCGTGTGCGCATCGGCGAGCGCGGCCACCGCTTGGTGGCGCGCGGCCAGGGCCGCGTGATCTCTCAGTGGATGATGCAGCCAGTGGCGCAGCAGCCGGCTTCCCATTCCGGTCGCGCACTCGTCCAGGAAAGAGAACAGGGTGGGCGCCGCTTCGCCGCGCAGAGTCTCGGTCAGCTCGAGGTTCCTGCGCGTCGCCGCGTCCATGCGCAGGTACTCGCTCGCGCGCTCCGGGATCACCGCCGCCACGTGCGCGAGCGCCTGGCTTTGCGTCTTTCTCGCGTACTCGAGCAGCGCGCCGCACGCGGCGATCGCGGGCTCGAGGTCCTCGCAGCCGTAGCCCGCGAGGCTTGCGGCCCCGAGCTGCTTGAGCAGGATCTTGCGCCCGGCATCGAAATCGAAATGCCATTCGGGGAGCCGGGTCACCGCGAACCCGCTCAGGGTCGTTCCCTCCGCTGCCAGGATTTCCGCCGGACCGATGCGGCGCAATTCATTTTCGAGGAGCTGCGGCGCGATCTCGGTGACGCGCAGCTCACCGCTCGCGAGATTGAGCCATGCGAGGCCCACGGCGCCCTTGGTTCGTGCGAGCGCGAGCAGGATGTTGTCGGCTTTCTCGTCGAGCAGCTCCGAGTCCGTGAGGGTTCCGGGCGTGACGATGCGCGTGACCTGTCGGTCGACCGGGCCCTTGGACGTTGCCGGATCGCCGACCTGCTCGCAGATCGCGACCGACTCGCCGAGGCGGACGAGCTTGGCGAGATACTGCTCGACCGCGTGATAGGGCACGCCCGCCATCTTGATCGGGGCGCCGGCGGAAGCCCCACGCGTCGTGAGCGTGAGGTCGAGCAGGCGCGAGGCGCGCTCGGCGTCGTCGTAGAACATCTCGTAGAAATCGCCCATGCGGTAGAAGAGCAGGATGTCCGGGTGCTGCGCCTTGAGGCGCAGGTACTGCTGCATCATCGGGGTGTGCTGCGAAATTTCGGGCGAATCGAGGGCCTTGTCAGTCCTGCTGTTTTGCGCTATAACGTCTTGTCGATCCACGGAAATTTTGCCTTATCCGATGCCTTTTTCTGGTCAAAAATGGGCAAGTCTTTGCAAGTCCTTGTCCATTGATTCAGTGTAGGTCCCGGTATAG
>VBCH01000028.1 GCA_005884455.1 Betaproteobacteria bacterium | reverse complement strand
ATGCCGTGGCGAAGGAGAATCCGTCTTCGCCCGATCCAGCTTCTGGTAGGCAAATTCACGAAGTCCTCGATCAAGGTCCGGCACCCGGGCGCGATTGAAGCATGGCAGCGCTCGGAGAGAGCCCCCGCCTGCCGTCGCAGGGCGCCCATATCCCATTGCGCGAATCCGCCCGCAAAACGCCCCAGGAGGGATTTCAGGTGGTAAGGCCGCGCTCCAATCGCGTTGCGTGCGTGTTGACGATAAGCCACGAGGGGCTCTTCGACGATACCCAAGTGGCCGGCGGCTGCGGCTACCAGTGCAAGCCAGTAGTCGTGCACGAGGGCTGCCTGAGGTACGGGCAGCGCAAGCTCGATCAACGCCCGGTTGACCAGCGACGCACATCCGGTAACGGTATTCTTGATCAGCAATCGCGGAAGGCTCGTAACTCTGGGATCGAAGCCCGAATAGCGCCAGAACGAAGAATGCCGCTCACGAAGCGTTTCGTCGACGACGGTGAGATCGCTGTGGACCAGAAGAGGAGTGCCGGCGCCGTGCCGGCTCTCCAGGTCGCGCATCACGCCGAGCAAGGTACGCAGCTTGTGGGGTGACCACACATCGTCCTGGTCGCTCAGGGCGGCGTACGGGGCCCTTGCTTCACGAAGAAGGCGGGCGAAGTTTCCGACCGCTCCAAGATGGTCCGAGTCGCTCAGGCGAATGAAGCGATCCGGCCTCATGCGCGTGTAATGCTCGATGACCGATGGCGTCTCGTCTACCGATCCATCGTCCCGGACGAGGATCCGGAACGACACGTCCTCCTGGTCCAGTATCGATTCGATCTGGGGCCGGAGGTAGCGCGCACCATTGTATGTACCGAGCAGGACATCGATGCTTGGAGAGTCCCGTTGCACCTGAATTTCAGCGAGCATCGTGATCGCCGGCTTTCAGCTCAACGCCTTTCGCCAACATCGCATGACAGGCTTCCAGGCAGGCCTCCCATCGGGGCAGGGCAACGCCGAAGCGCCTGAGCAGTTTCTCGTTCGACAAGCGCGAATTTGCCGGGCGGCGCGCGGGCGTCGGATGCTCGCTCGACGCGATCGGCACGATGCGGGCCGGAGATTCGGTCCGTTCGAGCCGGGCGATCTCTCTCGCAAATCCGTGCCAGGACGTGGATCCCGACGTCGTAGCGTGGTAGACGCCGCTCGCGTGTCCGAGCGCGGCGGCACCATGACGCCGGAGAAGCTCCGCGGTCGCGTCCGCGAGTCCCCGGGCGCAGGTCGGCGCTCCGATCTGATCGGATACAACGCGCAGTTCTTTTTTTTCCTGAAGCAAACGCCGAATAGTGAGAAGGAAATTCCTGCCGCGCGCCGAATACACCCAGCTCGTGCGCAGTATCAGATGAGGGCCGCCGATGTCGTGAATCGCCTGCTCTCCGGCGAGCTTGCTGCGGCCGTAGGCGTTGAGGGGATTGGGGCGGTCCTCCTCGACATACGGCGCATCTTTCGTTCCGTCGAAGACGTAATCGGTCGAATAGTGGAGGAACAGCGCTCGGACCCGCTTCGCCTCTTCGGCCAGGACGGCGACCGCGGCGGCATTGATGTCGTGAGCGGCGTCCGGTTCGCTTTCCGCACGGTCGACAGCCGTATAAGCCGCCGCATTGATGAGCACTTCGGGCCGAACCGAGCGAACGACCGAGACGATCCGGTCTGGAACTGCGAGGTCGAGACCTTCTCGGTCAAGGGCGATGACTTCGCCGAGCGGAGCGAGGGCATGCGCGAGCTCCCAGCCGACCTGCCCGCGCTTTCCGGTCAGCAGAATCTTCACTGAAAAACTTCGGCATCCCGCAGCCGCGTCCCTGCGGCGTCCTTGGCCGATAGTGCGGGGGTGCCGCCGGGGAGGGGCCAATCGATGTGAAGTTCCGGATCGTTCCAGAGGATGCAGCGCTCGTGCTCGGGGGCGTAATAGTCGGTGGCTTTGTAGAGCACGTCGGCAAATTCACTCAGCACGCAGAAGCCGTGAGCAAACCCGGCCGGAATCCACAGCATCTTGCACGATTCGGCATTGAGGCGAATGCCCTCCCACCGGCCAAAATTGGGCGAGCTGCGGCGGATGTCCGCAGCCACATCGAAGATCTCGCCGGCGACAACCCGGATGAGCTTGCCTTGCGGGCGGCTGACCTGATAATGCAGTCCGCGCAGCACGCCCCGCCCTGAGCGCGAGTGATTGTCCTGGACGAAGCGGGCGCGGATTCCCACGTGCTCGAACTCCCGCTCGTTCCAGCTCTCGAAAAAAAAACCGCGCGCATCACCGAACACGCGGGGCTCGATCAGCAGCACTTCGGGGAGTCCGGTCTGCGTAACCTTCATTTGTCGCGCGGGCCGTCTCGCAGCAGCGACAGCAGATAGTTTCCGTAACCGCTGTTCCTGAGCGGCGCCGCCAGGGCCTCGAGCTCTGCGTCGTCGATCCAATCTTTGCGCCAGGCGATCTCCTCGGGACAGCCGATCTTCAGGCCCTGGCGTCGCTCGACGATCTCGATGAACTGGCTCGCTTCGAGCAGCGATTCATGTGTCCCGGTATCCAGCCAGGCATGTCCGCGGCCAAGCTTCTCAACGCGGAGCTTTTCGTCGTTGAGGTAGCGTCGGTTGATATCAGTGATCTCGAGCTCGCCGCGCGCGGAAGGCTTGAGCGATTTCGCGATGCGCACCACATCCTCATCGTAAAAGTACAGGCCCGTGACCGCATAGTTCGACTTGGGCTTCGCCGGTTTTTCGTCGATACTGACGGCGCGGCCCTCACCGTCGAACTCGACCACGCCGTAGCGCTGCGGGTTCTTAACGCGGTAGGCGAACACCGTCGCACCGGAGGATTTCTTCGCCGCCTGGCCGAACGTTGGTTGCAGGTCATGACCGTAGAAGATGTTGTCGCCGAGTACCAGTGCACAGGGTTCGCCGCCGATGAATTTCTCGCCGATGATGAAGGCGTGCGCAATCCCCTTAGGCTCGGGCTGCACCTCATAACTGAAATCCATGCCCCAACTTTTGCCGTCACCGAGCAGTAGCTCGAAGCGCGGCGTGTCCTGCGGGGTCGAGATCACCAGGATTTTCTTGATTCCTGCGAGCATCAGGGTGCTCAAGGGGTAATAGATCATCGGCTTGTCGTAGACCGGAAGCAGCTGCTTGGATACGACCTGCGTCACCGGGAACAGGCGCGTGCCGCTGCCCCCCGCAAGGATGATGCCCTTCACGCTTCGCCTCGATTGGAATAGTTCTTCTCGATCCAATGACGGTAGGCGCCGCTCGTCACATGCGCGACCCATTCCGGGTTGTCCAGATACCAGGCTACGGTCTTGCGCAATCCGGAATCGAAGCTCTCCGAGGGCGTCCACTCGAGCTGGATGGTGATCTTCGTCGCGTCCATCGCGTAACGACGATCGTGTCCCGGGCGGTCCTTCACGAAGGAGATCAACATGGAATGTGGCTTCTTGCGGGGTCTCGCTTCGTCGAGCAGCGCGCAGATTGCGTTCACCACCTCGAGATTGGTCTTCTGGTTGTAGCCGCCGACGTTGTAGCTCTCGCCGACGCGGCCGCGCTCCAGGACCCGTCGGATCGCCGTGCAATGATCCTGCACGTACAACCAGTCGCGCACGTTGCCGCCCTCGCCGTAGACCGGAAGGGGTTTGTGGGTGATGGCGTTCAGGATCATGAGGGGAATGAGCTTTTCGGGGAACTGGTAAGGGCCGTAGTTGTTCGAGCAGTTGACCGTCAGCGTCGGCAGCCCGTAGGTGTGATGGTACGCCCGCACCAAGTGGTCCGCGGCCGCCTTCGACGCTGCATAAGGGCTGTTCGGCGCGAAAGGAGTCGATTCCTTGAACGGCGGATCGTGGGGCCCGAGCGAGCCGAATACCTCGTCGGTCGAGACATGCAGAAATCGGAAATCCTCGCGTTGGGAGGGCGCCTGCTTTTCCAGCCAGATGCGCGCTTCCTCGAGCAAGGTGAAGGTGCCGAGGATATTGGTGTGGACGAAGTCACCGGGCCCGTGAATGGAGCGATCGACGTGGCTCTCCGCCGCGAAGTGAACGATTGCGCGTGGGGCGTGCCGTTCGAGGAGGCTCCGCACCAGTTCCCGGTCGCAGATGTCCCCGTGGACAAACACGTGCTCCGGGTTGTCCTTGAGGGCGAGGAGATTCGCGGGGTTGCCCGCGTAGGTGAGCTTGTCCAGGTTGATCACGGGGCCTGCGCCTTGCGCGAACCAGTCCAGGACAAAATTCGAGCCTATGAACCCGGCACCGCCGGTGACCAAGATCGTCATTCCGAGGCGCGCTCCAGCGCCTTTAGTTTCGCGTACTTGTTGAAGCTGTTCATGCAGCCGATCGTGATGTGCACCAAGCCCGGCACGCCGTCGAGGAATCCAAGCCGCCACAGGTAGAACTTGACGAAGCGCAGCAAGGGTGAGAGCACCAGCTGGCAGGCATTCGCGCGGCGACCCGCCGCACGCAGCGATTCGGCCTGCAGGCTCGTGTAGCGGTTCTGCTTGTCGAGATACTTCTCCAGCGTTTCCGCCGAATCGTGCAGTAGGTCGCCTCGGAGCCTGAGCACAGGCGACCGGGTTGCGATCTTTTCATGCACCGGCTCGCTTCCCCAGCGCGCATGCCCGCGGTGAAACAGGCGCACGTTCCAGTCGGGATAACCTTCGCCGTGCTTGAGCCAGCGTCCCAGAAAGCGGTTGCGGCGCGGAACTGCGTAGACAAAGGCGCGCGGTGCCTTGAGCTCCTCCACGATGGCCTCGCGCAGCTCGGGGCTCAGGCATTCGTCCGCGTCCACGCACAATACCCACTCGTGGCTCGCAGCGTCGACGGCGAACTGCTTTTGCGCGCCGTACCCGAGCCAATCCTTCCGCACTACGCGCGCGCCGTGGCGAGCGGCGAGCTCGACGGTGCCATCGGTAGAGCCGGAGTCCACCACGACGACTTCCTCGGCGAAGGCAACGCTCGCAAGGCATCGTTCCAGCTGGCTCGCGGCGTTGCGTGTGATGATGGCTACGGACAAGGGCATGAGCGCGTAGGGGGAGACGGCAAACCCGTATAATCAGCGGCTTATGCGCGGCATTCTAACCGCCTTTGAGACCGTCGGGGCGTTCTGATGTGGCGGGCCGGCTATAGGTTGCTCCTTTGGTTCGCTTTCCCCTTCGTGCTCGGGCGCCTGTGGTGGCGTGGGCGCCACGAACCGGCATACAGGCGGAACATAGCCGAGCGATTCGGTTTCTACCGCACGAGGCCCGCGAGGCCGGTGATCTGGTTGCACGCCGTGTCGGTGGGTGAGACACGTGCCGCTGAGCCTCTGCTGCGCGCGCTGCGAGCCCGTCATCCGGACTGCGATCTGTTGATTACCCAGATGACCGCAACAGGTCGGGAGGCGGCACAGCAACTATTCGGCGGCGCGGTGCTCGTTGCCTGGCTCCCTTACGACTATCCCTCGGCCGTCCGGCGGTTTCTGCGCAACTTCCGGCCGCGGCTCGGGATTCTGATGGAAACTGAAATCTGGTTTCATCTCGTGGGCGAGTGTCAACGCTCCGGCGTGCCGCTTCTGCTTGCCAATGCCCGAATGTCGGCCAAGTCGGCGCGTGGCTACGCCGCGGTCGCGCCACTCGTACGGGTCGCTCTAGGGAGCTTGAGCGCGGTCGCTGCGCAAACTACCGAAGACGCCGAGCGGCTTCGATCTCTCGGCGCGCGCGAAGTGGAGATCACCGGAAACCTCAAGTTTGACGCGGATCCGGGCTCCCGGAGCGAATCGCTCGCAGCGCAATTCCGGCACCGGTTTGGCAGTCGAGCGGTGCTGCTGGCCGCAAGCACTCGCGAAGGCGAGGAGGAGCTGCTGCTTGACGCGTTGGAGCAAAACACTCTCGGCGACGCACTTCTGGTCATTGTGCCGCGGCACCCGCAACGGTTCGACTCGGTGGCTCAGCTCCTTGCATCCCGCGGTCTGAAGTTCATCAGGCGCAGCACGAATGCGCCGCTCGATGCCGACTGCGGCATCGTGCTGGGCGACAGCATGGGTGAAATGGCGGCCTACTACCGGGCCTGCGATCTTGCCTTCGTCGGAGGAAGCCTGCTTACCTACGGAGGTCAGAACCTGATTGAGGCTTGCGCGGCAGGCGTGCCGGTACTGATCGGGCCCTACACCTACAATTTCGCGCAGGCGGCCGAAAGCGCGGTCGCAGCCGGCGCGGCGGCGCGGGTCAACAGTGCCGAAGAAGTGATACGGCTGGCACGATCCATACTTCAGGACGCGGGGCTGCGCGAGCGAATGGGAAAGGCTGGAGTCGCTTTCTGTGCAGCGCATCGAGGTGCCACCGAGCGGACGCTCGCGATCTGCGAGCGGCTGCTCGGCAGGTCTTAGCCACTCCCCAGCAAGCGGTTTATTTCCTCGACGTCAGGTTCACCGAGAGTGCCCGAAGCCGCCTTCAGCCGCAGGCCGTTCAGGATCGTGTCATAGCGCGCCCTGGAGAGATCGCGCAACGTACTGAACACTTGTTGCTGGGCGTTCAAGACGTCGATGTTGATGCGCACGCCGACCTCGTAGCCGAGCTTGTTCGAATCAAGCGCGCTCCGGCTGGAAACAAGAGCCGCCTCCAGGGCTTTTACCTGGGCCATCCCGTTGGTGACGCCGACGTAGGCTTGGCGCGCGGACAACGCGGCGGTACGCCGCGTGCTTTCCAGATCCTGCTGCGCTTTTTCGCGATTGGCGACCGCCTGCCGCACTAGCGAACTGACATTGCCTCCCGCGTAGAGAGGGATGGCAAGCTGCAGCCCGATGTTGTAGTTGGTGGTGTCCGAAGCGGAGTTGACGGTCGCAGTAGTGCTCAGGCCCGAGGAGCTCACGCCCGCGTTACCTACGATATTGAGGGTCGGTAGGTGCCCGGCGCGGACGCGGTCGATCTCACGCAGCGCAACCTCGACGGCGGCTTCCTGCGCGCGGACCGGATAACTCTGGCTCGAGGCCGCAGAGGCCCAATCCTCCATCGAGTTGGGCTTTGGCGGGCTGAGCTCGATGCTCGGCTTAAGCGGCTCCAGCCTCTCAGGGAACCTGCCCACGATCTGCTGAAGAGTGCGCTTCTTGATTTCGAGGTCGCTCTGCGCAGCGATTTCCTGGGAAGTCGCGAGATCGAACCGCGCTTGTGCCTCGTGCGTATCGGTGATGGTCGCGGTGCCGACTTCGAAATTGCGCTTCGCCTGCGCAAGCTGCTCGGCGATCGCGACCTTTTGCCCTTGAATGAACGCGAGGCTGTCCTGCGAGGCAAGCACGTCGAAATAGGCCTGCGCGACCCGCACGATCAGATCCTGAGTCGCCTGCCCGAAAGTGGCTTCGGCCTGCGCCGCCTTGAATCCGGCTTCCTTGTATGCTTGAAAGCTCTGCCAATTGAACAGCGGTTGCGTCAGGGTCACCGTCAAGCCGCTGGTGGTGCCCTGCCGCCGGGATTCGGGCGCAGCCGGCACGCCACCGATTTCCCGGAACTTGATGTCGACGTTGTTGCTTTGAGCGAACCCCGTGGCGTTGATCGTCGGAAGAATCTGGGCCAGGCCCTGCGGCAGGTTTTCCAGGCCGGAGTCGCGTGCTGCGCGCGCCGAGGCGTAGGTGGCATCGTTCGCGAGAGCGTCGCGATAGATCTGCAGGAGATCCGCTGCGCGGGCGGGCGCCACCGACAAGGCAACGGTCAGTGACAGTGGGAGACAAAACCGTGCCATGGGCCCTGCAACTTAAGGGTCACCGCTAAAATTCGAAGCGCGCCGGCTGTAGCGCATTCTTCAGCGGTGCAAGACAGGTCTCGAACAGGGCAGTGGCATGGCATGAGTCGTCGCCAACGCTGGTAATGAGCTTCGCCTCCATGACTGGCGGATCGCCCACGATCGCGAAAAGCCGCCCCGCTACCCTGAGCTGCAAGACCAATGTCTGCGGCAAAATCGGTGTTGAGCCCGTGAGCACGATGACGTCGTAAGGCGCATGTGCTCGCCAGCCCTGCGCCGCGTCCCCGAGCTCGACGGTTGTGTTCTCCACGCCGTTACGCCGAAGATTCTCCTCTCCGAACGCCTTCAGCTTCGGATTGATTTCAACGGAGTGCACATGGTGCGCGCGGGCGGCGAGAAGTGCGGTGAGATAGCCGCTGCCGGTGCCCACTTCGAGCACGCGTTCGTTTTTCCTCACCGCCAGTTCCTGTAGAATGCGCGCCTCCACCTTGGGCTGCATCATGCGCTCGCCCTCGTCTGCGCCTTCGTACAGGGGAATTTCCATGTCCGAGAAGGCAAACGCGCGGTACTCGGCGGGGACAAACTCCTCGCGGCGCACCACGTAGAGGAGGTCGAGCACATCCTGATCGAGCACCTCCCAGGTCCGGATCTGCTGTTCGACCATGTTGAAGCGGGCTTGCTCGACGCTCATGGGACTGGGAAGTCGCGCGAAAGGCGCCGATTCTAGCATTGATTGCGGCGCGTTCCGGCGCTAGACTTCTGTATCCGTCCCATGCATGTATCCCAAGAACGCTACGGCGACGCGCTGGTGCTCACACCTGTTGGGCGAGTCGACAACAGCACCACCGACCGGTTGAAATCCGGGCTAGACGCGTATATAGCCAGCTCCCGCGCAGGGGGAAACCGCCTGGTATTGGATTTTTCGAAGGTGGACTACATTAGCAGCGTCGGGTTGCGCGTCCTGATGCTGGCGGGCAAGGAAATCCGTGAGCAGGGAGGCTCGATCGTGGTAGCGGCGCTCCAGCCTGTGGTGCGCGAAATCTTCGAGATCAGCCGCTTCAATCTAGTCTTCCAGTGTTTCGGGTCGGTTCGCGAAGCTCTGACCAAGGTTTCGCCGACCGCCCTGGCGGCCTACGACTCCGCCCATGGCACCTGACCGATGGCGCTGTGGGTCACGTTCTGGGGAACGCGCGGCTCCATTCCCGTCTCTCTGGACTCCGCGTCGATCAGAGACAAGCTTGCCCATGCGATAGTCGCGGCTTCGGGTAAGCGTCTCGACACACAAGAAAAGGCGCGGGCTTGGGTCGATTCAGACCTTGATTTTGCCGTCTCGCATACGTTTGGAGGCAATTCCGCCTGCGTGCAGCTCGATGCGGGTGACGACGAGCATGTGTTGTGCGATCTCGGCAGCGGCGTACGCGCCTTTGGAAACCACGTAATTACCCGTGACGGTCCCGCCAAGACCAACGTCTTCCACGTATTCCAGTCCCACCTTCACTGGGACCATATCATGGGCTTCCCCTTTTTCGCGCCCGCCTACGTCCCTGGAAACAGAATTCGGATTTACGGCTGTCACCCTAATCTCGAAGAAGCGCTTCGCCGCCAGCAGGACCCGCCCAGTTTCCCAGTACCGTTTGATCGCCTCGGCGCCACGATAGAATTCGTCACACTCCAGCCTGGCCGAAGCTATGAGGTCGCAGGATGGAGCGTGACAGCGAAGCTTCAGAGCCATTCCGGTGATTCTTACGGCTATCGATTCGTCCGTGACGGCCGGATCATCGTCTATTCGACCGACTCCGAGCACAGGCTGGAGGTCCCTGACGCAGTCGAAGGCGCCGCAACTTTCTTTGCGGACGCCGACTTGGTGATTTTCGACGCCATGTATTCGCTCGCCGAAGCTGTGTCGGTGAAGGAGGACTGGGGCCACTCGAGCAACGTTGTCGGGGTCGAGTTGTGCCAGCTTGCCAACGTGAAGCACCTCGTGCTTTTCCACCACGAGCCTGCCAACAACGACGAACGCATCGCCCAGATTTGGCGAGAAACCCTGCGTTACGAGGAAATCTCGCGAACCGGTGAAGCGCTACGCATCTCGGTCGCCTACGACGGCCTGGAGATCGAGCTCTGAGGGACCGATCGTCGCGGGATGCCAGGGACGCCGGCGGGCACTCCGGATCGGAGTTGGTCGCGGGAAGAAGTCGCTTTGGGGCGATGTTCAATTCACGCGGGGTCGGTCACGGTCTGGCCCTGCTTGCGCTGCTCCTGGTGCCGATTCTATGGCAGGACATGCCCGTCGTCGGTGCAGCGCGCTTGGCGTGGCTCGACGGCTATCAAGAACTGTCTCCGCGCGAAAGGCGCTCGGCGCCTGCGGTCATCGTCGCCATCGACGAGGCAAGTCTGGACCGATTCGGTCAATGGCCGTGGCCGCGCACATTGATTGCACAGCTCATCGATAAGCTCGGTGCAGCCCGCCCTGCGGCAATCGGGGTGGACATACTGTTTGTGGAGCCCGATCGGCTTTCCCCCGAATGGCTTGCACCATCGGTAGCCGAGGCCGATCCGCAGCTGGCGGCACGTCTCGCAAAGCTGCCGCGCCACGATGCGGTACTGGCCGCGTCGATCAAGGCCGCTGCCGTAGTACTGGGCATCGCAGGGCTCGAGGCCGGCAAGCCTTCCGAGGCGGCCCCGCTGACTCCATCCTTGCAAAGAGGATCCGACGTGCGAGCCGCTCTGCGCCACTATGGTTCTACGCTCCGGAGTCTTCCGGAAATCGACTCGGCCGCGAGAGGACACGGACTACTCAGCGCCGATACGGAGGCGGGTGTTGTGCGGCGCGTGCCGATCGTCGCGCTTGTCGGCGCGACCCCGGTGCTACCTTTGAGCCTAGAGACCCTTCGTTTGGCGAGCGGCGAACCGCTCTTCTTCGTGCAAGGCGGTGTGGCGGGGGTCGAAGCCGTGGGAATCGGCGACCTAGTCGTCCCCACTCAATCGGACGGACGCCTGTGGGTCCACTACACCCCGCACGATTCAAGTCGATACATCTCGGCGGCGGACGTGCTCGGCGACAAGGCAGACCCCGCTCAACTCGAGGGCAAGCTCGTGCTCGTCGGCGTCACCGGGCTCGGCCTGATCGATTACCAGTCCACGCCGCTTGGCGAACGCATGCCCGGGATCGAGATTCATGCGCAGGTCCTTGAGAACGTTTTTGACGGCGCGCTACTGATGCGCCCGCGATGGGCAACCTGGGTTGAAGGCTTGGCGCTTTTGGTCATGGGTTTGGTAGTCGTGTGTTCCGTACCTCGGCTCTCACCGCGACGTTCGACGGTGCTGCTGCTTTTGTTACTGGTCGTGCTAGGCGCAGCTGGCTTCGGAGCATACCGGGTGGCGGGGCTGCTCCTCGACGCTTCGGTTCCCGGCGCCGCGATCGCCTTCCTATTCGCTGCGATGCTCGTCGAG
>VBCH01000027.1 GCA_005884455.1 Betaproteobacteria bacterium | reverse complement strand
TCCAGAAGCTCTTTCCTCTTCGCGTGCATTCCAACCGTTGACAATCGTCAGTTCCGCGCTGCTTGGCGGAAAGTGCGGCAGCAACAAAGTAGCTTAGCTAAAAAATAGGGGGAGCCTATGAACAGAAAAAAAGTACCGGCCGCTGTGTTTCGTGTTGCGTTGATGCTCGGCGCTATTTTGATCGGCGGGTGTGCATCAAATCCCTTCAATGCCGCACCACGACCTCCTGACAAGTTTGAAAAGTTGGGCGCGGCGAGCGGGAAGGCGTGCGGATCCTTGTTGATTGATGGGACGGTATTTAACTTCATACCCATTCTGCTGAACTCGCGAGTGGAACGTGCGTATGGCGAGGCAGTGCAAAGCGTTCCGGGGGCTACGGGTCTTGTGAATGTGACGATGCAGGAGAACTGGTTCTGGTGGGTGATCGGCAGCACTCGTTGTGTAACCATTACTGGGGAGGGGATCCGATGAAAAAACGGACATTGCTCAGAAAATCGTGGTTGATGGGAGTGGCCATATTATCCGCTTGCAGCGGCGCTCCGGTTCAACTCGGGGCGGAAGTAGATGTGAAATACGATTCAACCCGGCCTCGCCAGATCTCAGCGGAGGGGTGCGGGTTTCAGCTTCTGCTGTTGATACCCATCACAGCAAATTCCCGCGCGGTGCGAGCGTATCAAGCGCTCAAAGTTCAGGCCGGCGAAGATTACATCGCGGATATAAAAATTACCGAACGGTGGACCTATGCAGTCGTAGGGACAGTATATTGCACGACCATGGAGGCGACGGCTTATCCCAAGAGCAAGACGTAATGATTGTCGGGCAGGATCCGTTCTAGTGACAGGAAAGCAATCCGCTTGTCGCGGGCATCCTTAGCATGATTGAAGGACCGCAATGGGTCGCTTACCGCCTGGTCGCCAAACGGCCAAAAGCGGACATTCCGCTAACGTGGTTAGGCATGCGGCCCTTTCCCGAGGATCGCGGCGAACGGCGGCCACTGAACGCGCCTTTGCGCGCTGCGCCGGGTCGCTCGGCCAGAGCTGCGGACGCTTCTCGGCCAGGTACTCGAGGATGGCGAGCGAGCCCCACACCACCGTGTCGCCGTCGCGCAGGATCGGCACGCGCCCGGCGGACGAATAGCGCAGGATCTCGGCCTTCGTCTCCGGGCGGCGCAGGGCGATCCTTTTTTTGTCGACCGGCACGCCGAGCATCTTGAGCGCGATCCACGACCGCAACGACCAGGACGAGTAGTTCTTGTTACCGATGACGAGAAGCATACGGCTCGTCTTCGGCCACGAACTCGGTCTCGCGCAGCGCGCCTTCGATCCAGTCGCGCACGCCACGCAGCGCGAACACCGCGTCGCTGTAGGCGCGTGCCGCGGGTGGCAGCTCGACCGCGTACGTCTTGAAGCGCATCACCACCGGTGCGAAATAGGCGTCGGCGACCGAGAAGCGACCGAACAGCAAAGGCCCGCCCTTGCCGAAGCGCTCGCGGCAGGACTTCCAGATGCCGACCACGCGGTCGATGTCGCGGCGCGAATTGGCATTCATGCCCTTGCCCGGATGGCTCGAGCGAATATTCATCGGCATGCCGCCGCGCAGCGCCTGGAAGCCTGAATGCATCTCGGCGCAGATGGAGCGCGCCACCTGTCGCGCGCGCGCATCGGAGGGCCAGAGCTGCTTCTCCGGAAAGCGCTCGGCGAGCGTCTCGCAGATGGCGAGCGAATCCCACACCGGCTCGCCGTCGATGACGAGCACCGGCACCTTCCCGGCGACGCCATAGCGCTCGATGTCGGCGACTTTCAACCCGCCGCTCGACTCGTCGAACTTGAGCTGCACTTCTTCGAACAGAATGCCGGCCTCGCGCGCCAGCACCCACGGGCGCATGGACCAGGACGAGTAGTTCTTGTTGCCGATCACGATCTGCATGCGGGAATTCTAGCTGCTATCGGCGGCATGCCTCGGCCGCCCGCATCATGCAGCGCTGCGATGCGCTCGCGCGCCACTCGGAGCCCCTCCTCAAGTAGCGAGTTACGAGCAGGTCTTTTGCAGCATGAGCTTGCCGGCCGCCTGCGACGCCTCGGTCGCGGCGGGCGGCGCATACGCGTAGCTCGACAAGGCCCAGACGATCGCGAAGGTAATGCTGATCGCGCTCGCCACGGCGGCGGTGCGCTGCTTCAGATTGACGGTTTTCATGGCATCGCCTCTTGTCAAATAATCTCGTTCAACCGGGAGCATCCTAGACCTCTCGCACTAGGCCAGAGGCGATATCTTTTCGCCTCTCTTGTGAGTTATACTCACAAGAGGATGACTACCCGGCTGCCCCCACTCACCACCCTTCGTGCGTTCGAGGCCGCCGCGCGGCTCGGCAACTTCTCGCGCGCGGCAGAAGAGATCTCCGTCACGCACAGCGCGATCAGCCATCAGGTACGCGCGCTCGAGCGCTCGCTCGGCACGGCTCTTTTTCACCGCAATGGCCGCCGCGTCACGCTGACCGATGCGGGTCGGCACTTCGCCGATCGCGTCGGCAGCGCGCTGCGCGAAATCGGAGAAGCGGCCTACCTGATACGCCGCAGCGACCGCGACAAGAACGTGCTGACGATCACCACGCTGCCCTCCTTTGCCGCGCGCTGGCTCCTGCCAAGGCTCGGGCGCTTCATGGAGCGCCATCCGAAGATTGACGTAAACCTCCATACGTCCCTCGGACTCGTCGACCTCGAACGCGACGGCGTGGATCTCGCGATCCGCTTCGGCACAGGCGAATGGCCCGGGCTAGAAGCGGTGAAGTTCCTGGATGACGAGCTCTTCCCCGTGGCGAGCCCGCGCTACAACCGCGGGCGGCTGCCGGCGCGGCCTGCCGAGCTCGCGAAATTCCGGCTGATGCGCTCGGACGACGAGTTCTGGGCGCCGTGGTTTCGCGCCGCCCGCGTAAAGATCGACGAGCCGCACAGCCTGGTCTTCAACGACTCCGCCCTCCTCCTGCAGGCTGCAGTCGAGGGACGCGGCATCGCGCTCGCAAGGCGCAGCATCGCGGAAGATGACCTGCGCGCCGGCCGGCTCGTGCGCGTCTTCGACATCTCGGCGCCGGCGCGCGGCGCGAACTACTTGGCCTGGCCGAAGGGCAAGCTTTCGCCGAACGCCGCGTTGCTACGCGACTGGCTGCTGCAGGAAAGAGACCTCAGGCCTTCGTGAAAAGGCGCCGATCGACGCTCGTCAGCCGCTCCGACCCAATCACCAGACGTTCACGCATCTTTTAGCGCTCGAATGTCCGCTTTGGGTCGATAGCGGACATCCGCCAAACGGCTGGTTTCGGCCATTAGCGGACATCGCGCCAAACATCGTTGCGATTTCACCAATAAGAGGCCCATGGCGAGCCCTAGGCCGTCCCTAGGTTCCTGGGAGACCCGCGACGCAGTGGGGCAGCTAACTGCCTGACCGATCGCTCAGCCCGCCGCCGCGCTGCCTTCTTGCGGCTTTGGGTTCCTCGCGGACCCCTAAAAGCGCCAGAGCCCGCTTACGCCGAGGACTTCGATGTCGCCTTTCCCTAGGTCCCCGCCGCCGACCTTGCTGTAAAGCTGATACTCGACGCGCACCCCGAGCTTGGGCATCGGATCCCACTGCAGTCCGAGGCCGTAGGTGAGATCGTTGTTCGATTTGCTGGCGTTGACACCGACGTTGCTGGTGCCGTCGCTGCTCGCGAAATAGACGCCTAGGCGGGCGTAAGCAGCGAAATGGGTCGCGAACGGCAACATGCCGAGCGCAGAAACGTCAAAAGCATGCGACTTGATGGAGGCGTTCACGCCGCCGCCGGACAGGCTCACCTTGCCGAAATCCTGGTACGTGGCTTCTGCGGCGAAATTACGGTTGATCTGATAACCGCCGAAGATCTTGAACGCCGTGTCGGTGTCGCTGCATGACAAGGGCGCCGTGCCAGCGCAGCTGAGGTCATCCTTAAACTTTGACTGACCCACGCCGGCGCCGCCATACCACTGCGCGCTTGCCGGTAGGGCATACATGGCGGCGGCAATTCCTAGAGCTGCAACCCGTAATCTCTTGTTCATTGTTCCTCCTAAATGAGATGCCCCGTTGGTATGAGGCCGAGTCATTCTACTCCCCAGCACGGCAGCGCGTAAGTCACATAGATACGTGATGGCGGCTCGCGAATACGAGAGCCGCTAATTTCTTTACCACTGGACTCGCTCCGGTTCGCCCCGCCGGAGGGTGAAAAGGAGGCGAAATTAACATGGACAGACGCGGACCATCCTAGGACAGCTTAAGCACCGGATTTGCAGCGCGCCAGCGTTCGGTCCCTAGCGCCGGCGGCGAATTGAGCCTACTATCCGTCCGATGAAACGACTACTCGCTGTGCTGTTTTGCATCATGCTCGCCACCGCGCTGGTCGCCTGCGGCCAAGGCAAGGGCAAGGCGACGACCGAGAAGAAGGCGACGACACAGGCCCAGAGCAGGGCGCCGACGCATAAGAAAGCGTCGACGAAGGCCCAGAAGAAGGCGCCGACGCAGGCCCAGAAGAAGCAGCAGGACCGCCTGGGAGACTGCAACAAGCAGGCGAGCTTGAAAAACATGAAAGGCGAGGATCGCAAGAGGTTCATGAGCTCTTGCCTGGGCGGCTAGAGCCGCTACTCCGGAGCCGCTCTTGCCCGCCCTTTTGTCCAGTGAATTGTCCAGTGGCCGCCCGGATGCAGCTACTGCTTGGCACGCAGTTGCCCCAATGCGCTGAGCCAGTTTTCGAGGTGATAGGTCTGTGCGATTCTTCCGTCCGTGATCGTCTGGATGTCGATCGCCATGATGCGGAAGGTCCTGCCGGTGTGAGGCACACCGAATAGCTCGCCGGAGGGCGTGCCGGACACCTCTCCGCGCACGATCACCCGGTTCCCGGACACCAGTACTTCCTTGACGTCGAACTTCATGTCCGGAATGGACTTGGCGAAGTTGCCTACCACCTTCATCGACTGGTCGCGTCCCCAGCAGTCCCCCGAAAGGACGCCCCAGCAGGACTGATAGTCGGGCGCAAGAAGCTGCTCGTGCACGGTTTTCACGACGTCGCTTTGGACCGGCTGGTTGAACAGGCCGTACCACGGCGCAATGACCGCCCGCGCCTGCGCTTCGGTCAAGTCCTGGCCCGATGCGGCCGAAGCCGCAGCGAACAGGGTGGCCGCGAGGGCGGCTTGAAGGCGGTTCTCCATGTTTTCTCCTTCCAATCCCGGTGCAGGCCTGTGGATGATGGTACGCCTACGTGGCGAACTTCAACAGCGCCAACGTCTCGCAATACACGATCGGAACCAATGGCGCGCTCACGCCGGTGCCAGTCAAACTTAGGACTTCGTTGGACTGCGCTGGATTTGAATGCTGCTCCGCCTCGCGTTGGCGACACGCGGACGCGCGCTCTACCGCCCCACGACGATCAATACGCCGGCCGCGATGGCGAGGATCGCCATCAGCGTGCCCAGTCCCGAGAAGCTGAGACTGAGCAATGGTATCAACCCGGTCAGAATAAGCCAGGCGGCGAGCAACAGCATTCCGAGGTTTCGTGTGATTTTCATTGGCAGACTCCCTTGCTGGTGAAGCTACGGAAAAGCTTTAGCTCTTGGAAACCCTACACTTCCCGTTTCCGCAGATTATCCTGGAATCGCGCTTCAGTTTCGGCATCCACGCAGCCGCTTTGCGGCGGATCGCGTCGCGGCGTTCGCTCGACAGGCTGCGGATGTATGCGGAGTCGGCCTTGAACCAGATTCCCTGGTAGCGCCTCATCTCCGCGATCGCGGCGTCGCGGCTCAGGCCTTCGACGATCACCCGGTAGGCGGCGACCATCACGCCCGTGCGGTTCTGTCCCGAGCGGCAGTGGACGTAGACAGGCTTCGGTTGCTTGTCGACGACCGCGAGGAAATGAGCGACGTGGTCGTCCAGAAGAGCCGGAGCGAGCACCGCGTTCGGCTCCCAATCGGATATGCGAAAGTAAGCCAGCTCGTACCGGCCTGCGCTCGCGGGCCGGGCTTCGCCGAACACGCGCCGATCGTCGTGCAGCAGCTCGAGGTTCACGATCGTCCGCACGCCGCGTTGAACGAGCCATGCGGCGCCGTCCTGCGCGGGCTTCGCCCCGCGCCACAGCACGTTCTGCGTCACCACGCAGAAATTCGCTATGGGAGAGCCGAGATCGTTCGTGCATGCGGCGGGAGCGGCCGGCATCGACGAGGACGGAAGCGCGGCCAGGAGCGCGAACAGGAATGCGGCATTGCAGGTGTGGGAGCGGGCCATGTCAGCAGCCGGACTACGGCGCGATCAGTTTCACCTGACCGTCCTTGTTGGTCAACTTCAACGACGTGGTCGCGCCCCGCGCCAGCACCTCGACGTGGGTCGGGTTGGATTCGCCGCCGAGAACCAGGCCCGCGCCGTCCTCCGTGGTCGCGAGCTTCACGTTGGGTCCGCCCTTGGAATTGATCAGCCGCAGGAGCACGGTCTCCGGATATCCGGTCGTGCCGTCCGGCAACTTCACGGCGGGATTAGCCGGAAACACCGTGATGCTCGCGCGGACGCGCCCGCGATCGTCGACGATCTGGAGCGCCCGGCCGCGGAGCACCGGCGCGACGTCGTCTGCTGCCGCGCCCGGTCGCGCGAGAGAGATGGCCAGCGTGGCGACATTGACGACGGTCAGGGCGATGAGAAAGCGCTGCGTGTTCATGACGTTCCTTTCATAAGAGCCGCCACTTGAGCAAAATGGCCGCAGCCGCCGGCACACCGAAGATGAGAAGAAAGATGGGGAGCTCTTCGGTCACCGAATAACCCGCTTTCGCGACGCCGACCCACATGTTGGCGCCGGCGATGATGAGCCAGAGCGCGACGTAGGCGATGGTCGCCACGAACGTGGCGCCGGGATAGTGGCTCGAAAAGAGCCTTCCCAGCAACAGAGCCGCACCCAGCAGCAAGAGCCCTGCGATTAGGAAGAGAGCGGTGCGCATGGGTGACGCCTAACGTTCACGGTGATTGTGCGGTTAGGTGCACACTACCCAAAAGCAGAAGGGCTTCCATAGTTTGGATCCAGACCTTGTCTTCCACGGTAGTCTCGAAGGATTGTCATGGCGTCTTCGAATTGATGCTCCGGAACCGCCACTTTGATATTTCCGACAGCGGTGGTGTAGAACGCGTTCATTCGGCTCAGTTCGGCGTCCAAAAGACAGGGCTTCAAACCACTACCTTCCAGGAGCCCAACCACCAATTGTGCTTCCATCCAGTTTGCAGTCAAGAAAACGATCTTCATCCGGACTCATGCACCTGACGTCCGAGCTCAGCCGCCGTCCGGCCGCGGGAGCGGTTGTGCGGTCGGCTGGAGTGCCTCGTTAGGCGCATCAACAATTACCACAGTGCCCGCGATGAAATCATGGAGGGCACGCCGTTTGCGGTTGGTCATCATCACCACGAACTCGCCCCAGATCCAAATCTGAAGGACGATGTAGGCAGGGCGATACCACGCCGGAGTTAAAGCTTCGAGCCGTTTCGGTCGCTCGAGGAAACCCCAAGACAAGTACTCAGAATCGGTGATAGCGAGGTACGCGTAGATAAGACCGACCTGCACGATTGCACCCAATAGCGCCTCGGGAAGATATCGCAGGAATGCTTCGCGATAGCCGATTTGTGCACCGTCGGGTTTGCGAATTCGGAGGCCCGCGATGAGTTTGCCAGGAGTGCCGCCGTAGCGGCGAACCAAATAGACGCTGTAGAACAGACCGAAAATAACTCCGGGTACGAAGTAAATAGGATAGAAGAGGCGATAGTGCTCGCTTCCCCAAAGGGTCAAGCCCGTGAGAGGAAGGAGTACGATGAAGTCAAGCCACAATGCTCCGAAGCGTCGCCAAAAGCCTGCATAGAGCATCTGACGAATACTCCTTTCCAAACTGCCTAACGTATAGTCGGCGGCGCGGCCTGGTGCAACGGCAGAGCCTCACGCCTCCGCCGCATCCTCCTGCAAAAACTGCAGCACGGCAACTTCGTCGCGCCTGAGGGCGGCGGTGGGGTGCTCGCGGCGCGACCGGTTCGGCACGGCGGCGGTGGCGAGCGGGGCGGTGAGTCCCTGCAGGTACGCGCGCACGAGGCCGGGGTGGACGTAGTATTTGCGGCACACGGCGCGGGTGTTGCCGAGGCGCTTCGCCACGGCGTCGATCGCGCGGATCATGTTGCGCTCGGCTTCGCGCTTGCTCTTCGCCGGTCCCAGCAGGAAAAGCTCCCTCGCCGCGAGCATGGTGCCCGCCCAGGTGCGGAAGTCCTTCGCCGTGATGTCCCGTCCGGTGATCTCGCGAAGATACGCGTTCACATCGTCCGACGAGATGGTCTGGCGCTTGCCGGATGTGTCGATGTACTTGAACAGCTCCTGCCCGGGGAGGTCCTGGCACTGCTGCACGATGCGCGCGAGGCGGCGGTCGGTGATCGACACGGTGTGATCGACCCCGCTCTTGCCGCGGAAGCTGAAGAGCAGTTTCGCGCCCTTGATTTCGACGTGACGCTCGCGCAGGGTGGTGAGGCCGAAGGAGCGGTTCTCGCGCGCGTACTCGTCGTTGCCCACGCGGATCAGCGTCTTGTCGAGCAGCATCACCACGGTGGCGAGGATCTGGCGGCGCGTGAGATCGCGCGCGCGCAAATCGCGCTCCACGCGCTCGCGGATCTCGGGGAGGGTTTCGCTGAACTCTAGCATGCGCCCGAATTTCGACTTGTCGCGCGCCTCGCGGTACAGGGGATGGTAGCGGTACTGCTTGCGGCCGCGCGCGTCGCGCGCAGTCGCCTGGATGTGCCCGTCGGGGTCCGGGCTTATCCAGACCTCGGTCCAGGCCGGGGGAATCGCGAGGGAGTTGATCCGCTTGCGCTCGGCCTTGTCCGTGATGCGCTGGCCGTCAGGTGCATAGAAGACCCAGCCCTTTCCCGCGCGCTCGCGCCGGATGCCGGCAAGGCCGTCGGTGACGTAGCTCAAGCCCGCGCGCAGGGCCGCCTGGCGATGCTCATCGACGCGCGGCGAGATCACCGAGTCAGCCGCCCGGATGGACGGCGCCGCACTTTGCGCAGGTGCGCAGCGCCGTGCTCGAATAAAAGCGCTCGAAGAGCGGCGGCAGGTCGCGCACGATGCTCTTCAGCTGCACTTCCACGCGGTGGAGGAGGTGGTGGCACTTCTGGCAGTACCACTCGAAGCCGTCTTTCACGCCTTCGGGCCGCGTGCGCTCGATCACCAGGCAGACGCTGCCCGCTTCGGGGCGCTGCGGAGAATGGCGCAGGTGCGGCGGCATCAGGAAAATGGCGCCTTCCTTCAGCTCGAAGCGCCCGGGCTTCCCGTTTTCCATGACTTCGAGATGGGCGTTGCCCTTCACCTGGTAGAAGAATTCCTCGTAGGGATCGTCGTGGTAGTCGGTGCGCCGGTTGGGCCCGCCGACGACGGTGACGATGAAATCCGTGTCCTGCCAGATCTGCGCGTTGCCGACCGGCGGCTTGAGCAGATGCCGGTGCTCCTCGATCCATCTCTGGAAATCGAGCGGTTTCAGCACGGCGGGGCGGCGCTCACAGTTTGATGCAGATGTTGGTCGGCTCGGAATAGAAATTGAGCGAGTGCAGGCCGCCTTCGCGCCCAATCCCCGAGAGCTTGGCCCCGCCGAAGGGCGTGCGCAGGTCGCGCAGGAACCAGCAGTTGACCCAGGAGATGCCGACTTCCATCGCCTGCCCGACGCGGTGGCCGCGCGCGAGGTTGGTGGTCCAGACCGTGGAGGCGAGGCCGTAGGGCGTGTCGTTCGCCATGGCGATCGCTTCTTCCTCGCGGTCGAAGGGCGCGATATGGGCGCAGGGGCCGAAAATCTCCTCGCGCACGGTGCGCGCAGTCTCGGGCAGCCCGGTCCAAAGCGTCGGCTGGATCCAGGCGCCTGAGTCGCGTGCATCGCCGAACTTCGGGACGCCCCCGCCGGTGACGACCTTGGCGCCCTCTTTCTTCGCGAGCTCGTAGTAGGAGAGCACCTTCTCGCGGTGCTGCCTGGAAATCAACGGCCCCATGTTCGTGGCCTTGTCCTGCGGGAAGCCGAGCACCAGGGCCTCGGCCTTGGCTTTGAGCGCCGCGACGAACTTGTCGAAGATCGGCCGCTCGACGTAGACGCGCTCCGGCGCGAGGCACACCTGCCCGGTGTTGGAGAAGATCGCGTTCGACATCCCGGCCGCCGCGGCCTCGAAGTCGCAGTCGGCGAAGACGATGCCGGGATTCTTGCCGCCGAGCTCGAAGGAAATCGGTTTCACCGTCGGCGCGACCGCCTTCATGATCGCGGCGCCCGTTGCGGTCTCTCCGGTGAACGTGATCCCGTTCACCCCGGGATGCGTGGTGATGAACTCGCCCGCAGAATCCGGACCGAAACCGTGCACGACGTTGTAGACGCCCGCGGGGACGCCGGCCTCGTGCATGACCTCGGCGAGCAGCGTGGCGGTGGAAGGCGTCTCCTCCGAAGGCTTCGCCACGATCGTGTTCCCGCATGCGAGCGCGGGGGCGAGCTTCCAGGTGAGAAGCAGCAGCGGCAGGTTCCAGGGCGCGATCACTCCGACCACGCCGAGCGGCTTGCGCAACGCATAGTTGACCGCGCCCTTGCCGTCGGGCGTGTCCAGATGATAGGACTCCGTGCCGTAGGTGCGCACGATGTCCGCGAAAACGCGGAAGTTCGCCGCGCCGCGCGGAATGTCGAGATGGCTCGCGAGCGACACGGGCTTTCCGGTATCGGCGACTTCCGCCTGAACGAAATCGTCGAAGCGCTTTTCGATCCCTTCGGCGACCTTGCGCAGCAGATCGACGCGCGCCTGCAGCGCCATCCTGCCCCAGGGACCTTGCAGCGCGGCCCTCGCCGCGCGCACCGCCGCGTCGACCATCGCGCGGTCGGCTTCGTGAACCTG
>VBCH01000026.1 GCA_005884455.1 Betaproteobacteria bacterium | reverse complement strand
AGTATCGTTCTGCAACGGAAATTTTTCGACCGCTATCTGAAGAACCTCGACAACGGCTGGGAGAAGGAGCCCAAGGTCGAGGTCGCCGTGCGCGCCGCCCACGACACGGTGAAGCGGGTCGCACGCGACACGCAGTGGCCGCTTACGGGAACGAAGTGGACGCGCTTTTATCTCGACGCATCCGGCTTGACGCTCGGTGCGACGGCACCGGACAAGGCCACAAGCGCAAGCTACGCGGCGATCGGCGAAGGCCTCACCTTCAGCACGGCGCCCCTCGAGCGCTCGATCGAATTCGCCGGACCGATCAAGGCGAAACTTTTTGTTTCGTCGAGCACGGACGACATGGACCTCTTCGCTACTCTGCGCGCTTTCGATCCGGAGGAAAAAGAAATCACGTTTCTATCCGCCGTCGAGCCCAAAGCGCCGGTGTCGCAGGGCTGGCTGCGCGTCTCGCAAAGGAAGCTCGACGCGATGCGCACCCGCGAATGGCAGCCGTGGCACGCGCATGACGAAGCGCAGAAGCTGAAACCCGGCGAAATCTACGCAGTCGACGTCGAAATCTGGCCCGCGAGCCTCGCCCTTCCCGCCGGCTACCGCCTCGCGCTCACGCTGCAGGGAAAGGACTTCGAGCGCCCGGGCGAGACCGGCGTGCAGAGAGGCTCGGGCTGGTTCCTCCACGACGATCCGCGCGACCGGCCGCCGGAGACCTTCGCGGGGACACACACGGTGCACACCGGCGGCGCGCAGGGATCGTATCTGCTGTTGCCCGCGACCGGCGGCAGCTGAGCGCTACGTCGGCTCCTCCGCATCGATCAGAACGAAAGCGATGCGGCAGTTTTCCTTCTCGCGGTTCACCCAGCCGTGGTTCGTCCCCCGCTGCACCAGCACGTCTCCCGCTTTCAGATGCACTTCGGAAGCGTCGAGCAGCATGTCGATCTCGCCCGAGATCACGACGGCGTAGTCGATGCTATTCGAGCGGTGCATGCTCGCGTGACGCGCGCTGCCCCGGCCGGCCTCTACCCCCATTTCGCGCAGCATGGCCGCGTTGTCGACGGCCCCGAAATCCGCGGTGGGCGGAAAGTCGACGACGCGGAAGATCGAGCCGCGGGGCGGAGGAGCGAGGCCGATCTCGCGCGCGGCGGCGTCCGCGCCTCCGGAATTGTCGGCCGGTGATCGGTCCGTGACCCACAGCAGCGTCGAGGTGAGCCCGGTCGCCTTCCGAAGCCGCGCGTTCGGCGCGGCGCCGTCGATCAGGACGACCGCCCTTCCCTTTGCGTCGTGGCCGGTGACCACGCGCCTCGTCGGCCGCACCATGCCTTCAGCGGAAGAGAGCGTCAGGCGGCGAGCGGCCGGAAGCGGAATTGCCGCTCGGCCTGCGATATGGCGGCAGAGTTTCGCGCCGAGACGCCCCAGTGATCGTTGCGGTTGGCGGGCCATTTCCAGTCTTCGGGCTTTCCGGTCCGGTACGAGCTGCCGATGCGCTGGATTTCGGACGTGTACTCCACCGCTGCGCCGAACGGCGCGACGAAATACGCGAAGACATTGTTGCCGGGCCCGTGACGTCCCGGACCCCAGAAAGTCTCGATTCCTGCGTCTTTCAGCCTCCCGATGCCGCGCATGACCGCATCGATGTCGGTCATTTCGAAGGCGATGTGATTGAGCATGGAATTGTCCGACTGCGCGTAGGCGATCGCGTGGTGGACGCGGTCGCAGCGCACGAAATTCATAAAGCCAGTACGGTCCGAGAGCCGGAAGCCAAGTACTTCCACCGCGAAGCGCGTGCAGGCTTCCCGGTCCCGCGCGTTGAGGACGACGTGCGTCACCTGCAGGGGCCTGTCGCGGTCCGGACGCAGCCTCTTCACACGTTTTCTCTCGGTGACGAGCCGGAACACATGGCCCTCGGGGCCTTCGACGAGGAATCCCGACCCGGCGCCGGGTTCGTCGAAGCCGCGCAAGGGGCCGAGGGGCGCCCCCGCTGCGGCGGCGCGCTTGCGGATTTTCGCGAGTTCGGGCTTCGAACCGGAGAAAGTGATTGCGGCCACGGCGGGCTCGCTCGCCCGCGCAACCGAGACGACGTAAGGGATGTCCTCGGTGCCCCGAAGATAGGACGTCCCGTTCCGCTCGCCGGCCTCAATCAGGCCCCAGGTGTCGCGGAAGAACCGGACAGCCGATTCGCGGTCGGGGACTTCGAGTTCGATGCTGCGCAGCTTCATGTTTTCGCTCCGGACCGGTGCACGGTGTTCGAATCGACGGCAATGTGCCAACAATTGTAACGCTTGGCTTCGAGAAGTACTTGCCCGACTATCAAATCCGGATACAATTCCAAACCCGGCAGTAAAAAAGGGAGGGAAATGAAAAAGAGCAGGAGCCTCGGGCCCGCCGAGGTCGACCACCGGAAATCGCTCTCGCTCCTCCGCGCGACGCTCGAGTCCACGGCCGACGGCGTCCTGGTCGTCGACAACCTCGGCAAGATCAGCACCTACAACCAGCAGTTCGCGGAGATGTGGCGCCTCCCGCCGCATGTCCTGTCCTCCGGGAAGGACGAGGACGCCCTCAATTTCGTTCTCGAGCAGCTGAAAGACCCCAATCAGTTCCGCGACAAGGTGAACGCGCTTTATTCGCATCCCGGCCAGGAGAGTTTCGACACCATCGAGTTCAAGGACGGCCGCATCTTCGAGCGCTATTCCAGGCCCCAGCTCGTCGAGGGGCAGACGATCGGCAGAGTGTGGAGCTTCCGCGACGTGACCGAGCACCGCCGCGCCGAAGAAAAGCTGCGCGAGAGCGAAGAGCGCTTTCGCCTCATCGCCGAGAACGTCGGCGATCTGGTCGCCATGGTCGACACCGAGGGCCGGCGCATATACAACAGCCCGTCCTACCGGACCGTCTTCAAGGACGGCGAGATCCAGCCGGACACGGATTCATTCAGAGAGATCCACCCCGAGGATCGCGAGCGCGTCAAGGCGATCTTCCGCGAGACGGTCGCAACCGGCGTGGGGCGGCGGACCGAATTCCGCTTCGTGCTCAAGGACGGCGGCATCCGCTACATCGAGTCGGAAGGCCGCGTCATCCGGGACGCGGCCGGCAAGGTAACGAAGGTGGTCGTCGTCTCGCGCGACATCTCCGAGCGAAAGCGCGCCGAGCAGCGGGAGAGGATGGAGCACGCCGTGACGCGCGTGCTCGCCGAATCGGAAACGCTCGGCGAGGCTATCCCGAAAATCGTCCAGACCATCTGCGAAACGCTGAACTGGGACTGCGGAGCGCGCTGGAGCATGGACGAGCGGAAAAAAGCCGTCGCCTGCGTGGAGACCTGGAGCATCCCCGAGAAGCCGTTCACCGACTTCATCGCCGAAGTGCGCGAGATGACGTTCCAGCCGACCCATCGCGGACTGGTGAGGCAGGTGTGGATGAGCGGCACGCCGCACTGGATACCGGACGTGAGCCGCGACGAGGGCTTCCAGCGGGCACAGCTCGCCGCCAAGGCGGGGCTCCACGGCGCGTTCGCGTTTCCGATCCTAGCGGGTAACGTCACCCTCGCGGTGCTGGAATTCTTCAGCCGTGAGATCCGCAATCCCGATCCGTCACTCCTGCAGATGGTGCGCGTGATCGGCAGCCAGATCGGCCAGTTCATGGCCCGCAAGCAGGCCGAGGAGAACCTCCTCTACGTCGCGACGCACGACACTCTGACGGGATTGCCCAACCGCTACATGTTCAACCAGCGCTTCGCCCACGCGCTCAACAACGCGCAGCGCTACCGCAAGACGATGGCCCTGCTCTTCCTCGATCTCGATCGCTTCAAGTTCATCAACGATACGCTCGGCCACCCGTTCGGCGACCGGCTGCTGCAGGAGGCTGCGGCGCGTCTGAGAATGTGCCTGAGGGAGAGCGACACCATCGCCCGTTTCGGCGGCGACGAATTCGTCGCGCTCATCGAGGACTTCAGCGAGCCCGGCGACGTGATCAGCGTGGCCCAGAAAATCCTCCATGCCCTGCGCTGGCCGTTCATGCTCCAGGGCGAGACCTGCCACCTGACCGCGAGCATCGGAATCAGCCTGTACCCGAACGACGGTGCGGACTTCGCGAATCTATTGAAGAACGCCGACATCGCCACCTATCGCGCCAAGGAACAGGGCAAGAACAATTACCTGTTCTATTCGGGGGAAATGAACGATCACCTGTCCGCCAGGATCGCCAAGGAGACCCGGCTGCAGGGCGCCCTCGAGCGGAACGAGTTCATCCTCCACTACGAACCCAAGGTCGAGATCAATACCGGCCGGATCACGGGCATGGAGGCGCTGATCCGCTGGCAGCACCCCGATCTGGGACTGCTTCCTCCGGTGGAGTTCATCGGGCACGCGGAGGACTCGGGGCTGATCGTCCCGATCGGCGCCTGGGTGCTCCGAATCGCGTGCGCGCACAACCAGACCCTTCAGAGCCGGGTCGCGACCCCGCTGACGGTGTCGGTGAACCTGTCGGCGCGGCAGTTCGAGGACAAGCACCTGCTCCGGGAGATCGAGCGGGCGCTCTCCGAGAGCTCGCTCAAGCCGAACTGCCTCGAGCTCGAGATCACCGAGAGCATGGTGATGCGGGACACCCAGAGCTCGAAGAAAATACTCGACGGGATCAAGTCCATGGGCATCCGCCTGGCGATCGACGACTTCGGCACGGGTTATTCGTCCCTCGCGTCGATCAAGCGGTTCCCGTTCGACTGCATCAAGATCGACCGTTCCTTCATCAAGGACATTCCGCAGGACCCGGACGACGTCGCGATCACGCAGGCGATCATCGCGATGGCGCACAGCCTGCGGCTCAAGGTGATCGCGGAAGGCGTGGAGACCCAGGAGCAGCTCGACTTTCTAACCGAGCACGGGTGCCACGAGTTCCAGGGATACTTTTTCCGCAGGCCGCAGCCCGCGGAGGACTTCTCCAAGCTGCTGCGCGACAATGCCGGGACGATAGCGCTGGCGGCCGCCGGCTGAAATCCCGCCGCGGGCGCCTACTCCGGCTTGATGCCCGCGCTCGTCAGGATCTTTCCGTATTTGGCGTAGTCGCGCTTCAGGATCGCCCCGAATTCCTCGGGCGTCCCCCCCGTGATGTCGAGGCCGCCGTCGGCGAATCGCCGGCGGATGTCCGGCTCTCCCAGCACCGCCTCGATTTCCCGGTTCAGCCGCAGCACGATCTCCCTCGGGGTCGCCGCCGGCACCATCACGCCGTGCCAGGTGACGAGATCGAAATCCGGTATCGTCTCGGCGAGCACGGCGAGCTCGCCGAAGGGGCCGATGCCGCGCTTCGGATTCGTCGAGGCGATCGCGCGCACGCGGCCCGATTTCACCTGTCCCTGCGCGACGTTGACAACATCGAAAAGCAAGTTGACCTCCCCGCCCATCAGCGCGTTCAAGGCCGGCGCATTGCCCTTGTACTGCACCATGATCATCTCGGCGCCGGCGTGGATACGCAGCATCTCGCAGCCGACTTGCGGAAGCGCGCCGGAGGAGGCGCAGCTCACGCCGCCGGGCTTTGCGCGCGCCAGCGCGATGACTTCCGCCACCGTGCGCGCGGGAAACGCCGGATGGGTCAACAACACCATCGACGCGCTGTCCAGATGGATGACCGGAGCGAGCTCCTTGAACGGGTCGATGCTCGCTTTCAGAAAGAAAGGATTGGTGATGATCGCGGGAACCGCGAACACCACGGTGGTGCCGTCCGGCGCGGCCTTCGCGGCCGCTTCGTGACCGACGTTGCCTCCGGCTCCTCCGCGATTCTCGACGATCGCGGGTTGGCCCACGCGCTCGGCAAGTTTCGCGGACACGAGGCGCGTCACCACATCGGCGGGTCCGCCGGGGGGAAACGGCACGATCCAGCGGATCGGTTTCGACGGCCACGCGGTCTGCGCCTGCGCGAGCGTACCCGCAAACGCCGTCGCGGCGACGAAGACGGCCGCCAGATGTCTTGCGTTCATGCACCCCCTAACGCGGAGGTGGCGGAGGTGGGGGCGGAGGTGGAGGCGGAACGTAGCTGGTACCGGCCTGGGAAGAAGAGGTCAGGCGACCGGACACGGGCACCTTGTGGCCCTTTGAATACATGCACTGGATGTAGGCGTGGTCGTAGCCCCGCTGAAGTGCGTATGCGGACGTTTCCCCGGCGCCTGCCCCGGCCGCCGAGCCGATGAGGAGTCCGGCGCCGGCTCCCCCCGCCGCGCCGCTTTGCCCGCCGAGCGCGGCGCCCGCGGCCGCGCCTACTACGGTGCCCACCGCCGCGCTCTTCGCGACGCTGCTGGCGGCCGCATCCGAAGGCGATGTGCCTCCGATCTGCACGTTGGCGAATTGGCGGCAGTCGGCGTCGTCGTAGCGGAACTGGTCGAAGCTTTTGCCGGAACCCGGCAGCACCATCACGCTGGGACCGCTCGGCAGGCTCACGCACGCGCCGAGCAGCAGCAATGCCGCCGAAACCGTCGCGATTCGAAGGAGATTCATCGCTGGGTTTCAGCCGCCGGGCGCCGGCTGCGGCGTCACGCGCTGCCAGCCCCCGGGACATTCCTTGACGTAGGGATAATAGGTCTTGGACTCGGCGCAGTAGTACCAATAGGAGGAAGGCTGCGACGGCGCCGATTGCGCGCCGCCCTGCTCGATATACGTCTGCGGCCCGGCCGGCGCCGCGACAGGGGGATAGTAGTAGGGAGAGTAGTAGGGAGGGTAATACCACGGATAGAACGGAGCGCCGACCACGACGCCGAAACGCACGCCGCCGTGGTGCCAGGCCAATGCTGGCAACGGGGCCGTTGCGCCCAGCAGCAGCGCGCTCAAGATCAAAGCCGCTTTGATCCGGTTCATGATCGCCCTTCCATTTCATCCACCTGTCTCATGCTAGCAAAGGCGCTTTCGCGCCGGGGTAACCAATTGTCACAAATTGTGACACGCGCGAAGCAGGCTCCTACTCCATGAACGCGTGGAACGGAGAAAAGACAACACGCGATGGTCAATCGATCTTGGCCCCGGAGCGCTTCACGACTTCGGCCCACTTTGCCGAGTCCTTGCGAATCACTTCGCCGAACTCCTCTGGAGTGCCCCCCGCGGGCTCATCCCCGATCTCGCCGAACCTCGCCTTGAACATGGGCGAGACGATCGCCGTGTTGATCGAGGAATTCAGCTTGTCGACGACGGGCCTCGCCATTCCCGCGGGTCCGATCACGCCGCTCCAGGTGCTCGCGTCGTAGCCCGGGACTCCCGCCTCGGCGATCGTCGGCAGGTTCGGAAAACCCGGCGAGCGCCGCGGGCCGCTCACGGCGAGCGCCTTGACCTTGCCCGAGCGCGCGTACGTGGAAATCGAGTTGAGGCTCTCGAACATCAGCTGCACGTGGCCTGCGATCAGGTCGTTGATCGCCATCGCCCCGCCCTTGTAGGGGATGTGCACGATCTCCGTGCCGGTCATGTACTTGAAGAGCTCGCCGCCTACGTGCCCCGGCGAGCCGTTGCTCGAGGACGCATTCATGAGCCTGCCCGGGTTCTTGCGCGCGTACGCGATCAGCTCCTGCACCGAGTTCACCGGAAGCGAGGGCGAGACCGCGAGCAGCAGGTGGCCTCGGGTCACGAGCGCGATCGGCTGGAAATCCCGCTCGATGTCGTAGGGAAGCTTCGCCACCATGTGGCGCGTGATCGCGAGCGCTCCAACCGGCCCCATGCCTATCGTGTAGCCATCGGGCGCGGACTTGGCGGTGATGTCCAGGCCTATCGTCAGCGCGCCCCCCGGCTTGTTCTCGACGACCACGGGCTGCCCGAGCGGGCCGGGCAGTTCTGCGGCCAGGATGCGAGCCACGGTGTCGGTCGCGCTCCCTGCCGCCTGAGGAACGATCAGGCGGACCGGGCGCTCCGGGTAACCCTGGGCGAGAGCGCTGCAGCCCACCCCCGCAAGGAAAGCGAACAGGCCGCAGCGCAAATTCATTCGGGATGGATTCCGGCGGCGCGCGCGACCTTGGCCCATTTGTCGATCTCCGACTTGATGAACGCGGCGAACTCCTCGGGGCTGCTGCCGACGGGCTCCGCGCCGTCCGCGGCCAGCCGCTGCATGACCTCGGGTGACCGCAGGGCACGCACGATCTCGTCGTGCAGGCGCGCGACGATCTCGCGTGCGGTTCCCGCCGGCGCAAGCACCCCGTACCATTGGGTCGAATCGTAGCCGGGAAGGCCGGATTCGGCTATCGTCGGAACGTCCGGCAAGCCTTCGCTTCTTTTCGCGCTTGTCACCGCGAGCGCGCGCAATTTCCCCGCCTTGATGTGCGGCAGCGCGGTGAGCAGATTCGGCGCCATCACCGACACCTGCCCCGCGAGCAGGTCCACTACGCCGGGACTGGTGCCCTTGTAGGGGATATGGACCATGTCGATTGCCGCCATGCTCTTCAGGAGCTCGATCGACATCTGCGGCGAGGTGCCGATGCCCGCCGATGCGAAATTGAGCTGGCCCGGGCGCTGCTTGGCGTAGGCGATCAGCTCGGCGATCGATTTCACCGGCAGCAACGGATGCACGACGATCACGTTGGCGAGCGAAGCCGCCTGGGTGATCGGGGAGAAATCGCGCAGCGGATCGTAGGGCACCTGCTTGTACATGACCTGATTGATCGCGAGGGTGCTCGCGGCCATCAGGATGGTGTGCCCGTCGGCGGGGGATTTGGCGGCCATCTCGATTCCTATCATCTGGCCGGCGCCCGGGCGGTTGTCCACGACGAACTGCTGCCCGAGCGACTCGGAGAGCTTCTGCGCGAGGGCGCGCGCGATGATGTCGGTGCCGCCGCCGGCCGCGGAGGGCACGATGAAGCGCACGGGCTTCGCCGGATATACGGCTTGCGCCGCCGCTCCGCCGCAGGCCAGAGTCAGCAAGAGAAGCGCCGCCGACAGAAGCGATCTTGTTTGGATCACGGCAGCTCGATCTTTCTCGTTTCGACGACCTGCTTCCATTTTTCGATCTCGGCGCGGACGAGGCGGCCCATTTCCTCCGGGCTGTTCGCGCTCGGCGTGCCGCCCCACTCGGCGAAGCGCCGCGCGATTTCCGGGAGCGCAATGACGTGCCTTACCTCGCGGTTGATCCGCTCGACGATAGCGCCCGGCATGCCCGGGGGACCGGCGATGCCGAGAAAGGAGCTCGCCTCGTAGCCCGGCACGCTGTGCGCGACGGTCGGCACGTCCGGAAGCGAAGCCGAGCGCCCAGGCGAGCTCACCGCGAGGGGCCTGAATTTTCCTCCCTGAATATGGGGGTACGAATTAGTGAGAGCATCGATAAGCAGCTCCATGCGGCCGGAGAGCACCTCGGTCAGGGGCTCGGAGCCGCCGCGAAACGGCACGTGCTGCATGTCGATTCCGGCCATGGAAACGAACAACTCGCCCGCGAGGTGGTAGAGCGTCCCCATGCCCGGCGAGGGATAGTTCACCTTCCCGGGATGGCTCTTCACGAAGCCGATGAATTCGTCCAGGGTCCGGAAACGCGAATCGGAGCGCACCGAGAACACCAGCGGGTACGTCACCAGTGTCGAGATGAAGGAAAAATCCCGAACCGGGTCGTAGGGGAGCTTCTTCATGGTCGCCGCCTGCGTCACGAAGGCGCCGCTCACGACCAGCAGGGTGTAGCCGTCCGCGGGGGATTTGGCGACGTGCTCGTTGGCGATGATCGCGCCCGCCCCGGTCCGGTTCTCCGGAAGAACCTGCTGCCCGAACCCTTCGCTCATCTTCTGCGCGACGATCCGGCCCACGACGTCGACGTTGCCGCCGGTCGGAAACCCGATAAGGAGCCGTATCGGCTTCGACGGGTAGTCCTGCGAAGCGGCGGACGCGCACAGCAGCGCCGCGCTCAGGAGGCCGCAAGCGACTCTCATCGCCTCTTCAGTCCGCGCGGACGTTGTTGCCCCGCACGACCTTGCCCCAGCGATCGATTTCGCCCACGAGGAATTTCTGCAGCGCCTCCGGGCTGCTCGAGGCGAGATCCATGCCGAGGGTCTCGGTCAGCTGCCTGCGCAGGTCCGGCTGCTTGAGGACCTTGACCAGTTCTGCGTGAAACTTGTCGAGGATCTGCTTGGGAGTTCCGGCCGGCGCGAAGATCCCCCACCAGGCAAATGCCGAGAAACCCGGAAAGCCCTGCTCCGCGAGAGTCGGAACGTCGGGCATCGTGTGCGAGCGCTTGTCGCCGGTGAGGGCAAGGGCGCGCAGCTTTCCGCCCTTCACGTTCGCGGACAGCGCCGCCACCGACGCGATTCCGAGGTCGATCTGCCCGCCCATCACGTCGGCCATCATCGGCCCGCCGCCCTTGTAGGGAACGTGGGTGACCTTGAAGCCGCCCGCCTGCTGCAGCAGGATCATGGCGAGGTGGCCGAGGCTGCCGTTGCCCACCGAGCCGATGCTGAGGGCCTCCGGCTTCGCCCTGGCCGCCTGGATCACGTCGCCGAAAGTCCTGTAGGGTTTGGCGACGTTGGCGACGATCGCCATCGGCGCGGTGCCGACGAGCATCACCGGAGCGAAGTCGTTGACGGTGTCATAGGGAAGGTTCGGGATCAGCGCCGGGTTCACCGCGTGGGTGTCGAACACGACCACGTAGGTATAGCCGTCCGGAGCGCTCTTTGCCACGAACGCCGTGCCGATCGAGCCTCCCGCGCCGGTCTTGTTCTCGACGATGAACTGCTGCCCCAGAGAGTCCGCGAGCCTCGCGCCGAGTATGCGCGCGAGCGGATCGACCGAACCGCCCGGCGGAAACGGCACGACGAATTTCACCGGCTTGGTCGGCCAGGTCTGCGCAATGACCGTGAGCGGTGCGAGCACGCAAACCACCATCGTCGCCGCAGCGGCGGCGCGAAGACCTACGCGGATCATGATTCCTCCTGTGCCCGGGACGAGGCAGGTTACCATTCGACCCATGAAGATCGCAATGATGGGTTCGGGTGGAGTGGGCGGCTTCTTCGGCGGGCGACTCGCGCACGCCGGCTACGACGTGAGCTTCATCGCGCGCGGCGCGCATCTCGCCGCGATGCGCGAGCGCGGCCTCGTCATCGAGAACGAGCCCCAAGGCGACATCCACGTGACGAAGGTGCGCGCCACCGATGATCCCGCGACGCTGGGACCGGTCGATCTCGTCATTCTCTCGGTGAAGCTGTGGGACACGGAAGGCGCGGCACGCCAGATCCGACCGCTTCTCAAGCCCAGGACCGGGGTGGTCTCGCTGCAAAACGGCGTGATCAAGGACGACATCCTGCGCCGCGAGCTCGGCGACGCGCCGGTGATGGGCGGCGTTGGCTACGTCGCTACGACTATCTCGCGCCCGGGCGTGATCCACCAGACCGGGACGATGCAGCGCGTGGTGCTGGGCGAGTACGACGGCAGGATCTCCGAGCGGGCGCGCTTTCTTCACGAGGCCTTGCTCAAGGCGGGCGTGACTTCGGAGCTCTCCAACGACGTGCGCCGCGCGATCTGGGAGAAGTACGCGTTCCTGGTGGGAATTTCGGCGACCACCACCGCGATGCGCACCACCATCGGGCCGATCCGCACGAACCCGCGCACGCGCGCGTTCCTGCTCGAGATCATGCGCGAAGTGGTCGCGGTGGGGCGCGCGCACGGCATCGCCCTCCCCGCAGATTATGCCGATGCCTGCCTAGCTCGCGCCGACGGGCTTCCCGCCGAGATGACGGCTTCCATGGCGCACGATCTGCAGCGCGGCAACCGGCTGGAAGTCGAGTGGCTCTCCGGCGGTGTGGTACAGCTCGGCACCGCGGCCGGCGTTCCGACCCCGGCCAACCGCGCGGTGTGGGACATCCTGGCGCTGTACGCGGACGGCGGGAAACCCGCGTGAGCGGGCCACTTCGCCTCCGAGCACCAGTCTGGTATCAATGATGGCGATGCCTAAAGCCACGCTCAAGTCGAAAACCGGCGCCAAGTCCAAACCCAACGCCAGGTCCAAGGCCTCGGCGGCCAAGCTCCCCAAGACGGCGCCAAGGGCCACCGACGCCAAAGCTCCCGACGCGAACGCCGCCGACGGAAAGCCCGCCAAGCCCACCACGACCATCTCCGCTGTCGAGATGGGGACCCGGCAGCGGGAGATTTCCGTCTCCGAGTTCTTCACCAAGAACCGCCACCTGCTCGGGTTCGACAATCCGCGCAAGGCGCTCCTCACGTGCGTCAAAGAGGCCGTGGACAACGCGCTCGACGCAGCCGAGGAGGCCGGCATCCTGCCTGACGTCCTGGTCAACGTTGAAGTTGCAGTGGCCAACGGAGCGCCGCCGCCTCCTCCCAGCCAGGCGACCCGCTTCCGCGTGACGGTGATCGACAACGGGCCTGGGATAGTCCGCCAGCAGATTCCGCCGATCTTCGCGAAGCTTCTGTACGGCTCGAAGTTCCATCGGCTCAGAATGAGCCGCGGCCAGCAGGGCATCGGCATCTCGGCGGCCGGCATGTACGCTCAGCTCACGACGGGCAAGCCGGTGCAGATCACCTCACGCATCGGCGCACGCGCAGCGGCGCACTACTTCGAAGTCCAGATCGACACCAAGAAGAACGAGCCGAGGATTGTCGAGAACAAAAAGATCGACTGGGAGCACCAGCGCGGCACGCAGGTGGCAATGGAGATCGACGGGCGCTACCAGAAGGGTCGCGCCTCGGTGGACGAATATCTCGAGCAGGTGGCCATCGCCAATCCGCACGTGCAACTCGTCTATCGGACGCCGGAGGGGGAAACGCGAGAGTATCCGCGGACGATTCAGGAGCTCCCGCCGCAGCCCCGCGAGATCAAGCCGCATCCCTACGGTATCGAGTTCGGCATTCTCCTCCGCATGCTGCACGACACGAAGAGCCACACGCTCGCGGGGTTTCTCGCCGCCGATTTCAGCCGGGTGTCCTCCGCCGTGGCCCAGGAGATTTGCGGGACGGCCAAGCTGTCGCCAAGTACGAAGCCGCGCAATATTCACGGCGCCGACGCCGAGGCGATCTACAAGGCGATCCAGTCCACCAAGATCATGGCGCCGCCGTCCAACTGCATCTCGCCGATCGGCGAGAAGGCGATCCTCCACGGGCTCTACAGGCAGATCAAGGGCGACTTCTACACGGCCGTCACGCGGCCGCCGTCGGTGTACCGCGGCAATCCGTTCATCATCGAGGCGGGGTTGGCGTTCGGCAGAGGGCCGGATCAGGCGGCGGAGACGCCGGAAGCTCCAGCCGTCCCGCTGGCTGAAGGCGAGCAGCAGGACGACGACAACGAGTTGGCCCGCGTCATTCGCTACGCCAACCGCGTTCCCCTGCTCTATCAGCAGTCGGCGTGCGCGACCTTCAAGTCGGTCCTCGAGACCACCTGGCGAAATTATGGCGTCGTGCAATCGCGCGGGGCGCTCCCGGCGGGGCCCATGGTGGTGTTCGTCCACATGGCCTCGGTCTGGGTACCGTTCACCAGCGAGTCGAAAGAGGCGATCGCCGATTACGACGAGATCCGGAAGGAGATCCGGCTGGCGCTGCAGGAATGCGGGCGCCGGCTCGGCGTATTCTTGCGAAAGCGCGAGCGGGCCAAGAGCGAGTTCCGCCGGCGTAATATCTTCGAGCTCTACATCGAAGAGGTCGTCGAGGCGTGCGCGCGGCTGAAGGGCGGCAAGCTGCCCAAGGAGAAGCTCAAGAACCAGCTGCAAAAGATCGCATTGAAGCGGACCGGCGGGGCCAAGACCGACGAGATCCTCGGCCACGAGAGCGGCCCCGAAGGCCTGCCCCACTCGATCATCGTCACCCCCGAGGGGACCGAAGGGGAGGCGCCGGTGTTGCCGGGCGCCGAGCCGAGCAACGGCGGCCCGCCGGAAGAGGTCACGCCGTCGAAAGAGACGGCGAAAGCGGCGAAGCGCAAAACGAAGCGTAAAAAGAGATAACCCCATGGCCAAAGCAGCCGCGAAGAAACTCGGACCGGTCGAGAAGAAGCTCGTCGGCGTGGCCGACACCGTGATCACGGCCGCCGACCGGGGCAAGGATCCGGCGCTGTCGATCCCCGTGCGCAGCCTCGCCAACATCAACTTCAACGAGAAGCGCGGCATCATCGAGATGGGCAAGCGCAAGCAGGAGCGCACGCTCTTCAACGTGGGGATGGCGAAGAAGTTCATGCAGACGGTGCTGGTGGCCGATGCCCTGGCCGAGCTGCAGCGGGCGAACCTCACGACGTCGTTGCGGGAGATTTACTACCGCACCAAGCACACGATGAAGGACTCGAGCGAGAACACCTTCGACGGCCAGAACGAGTCCGACCCGCTCATCGAAGACCTCGAAGTGACGCTGACGGCGCTGCGCGAGGAGCTCCACGTGCGCGCGGAGAACGCCGGCAGCATCGTCGGGCCGGTCGTGCTGACCGACGACGGCGACCGGGTCGATTGCGCGCGCCTGGGCAAAGGCGGCTACTCGGTGCCCTCCATCGTGGAGCCCGAGTTCATCCAGATCCGGCGATGCACGGCGGACTTCGTCCTGCTCGTCGAGAAAGGCACCCAGTGGAACCGGCTCTCCGAAGATAAGTTCTGGCGCCGATACAACTGCGTGCTCCTGACCGGCAACGGCCAGCCGCCCCGCGGCGTGCGGCGCCTGGCGCGCCGACTGCATGAAGAGCACGGACTCCCCGTCTACGTCCTCGTCGACAACGACCCGTGGGGCTACTACATCTACTCGGTCGTCAAGCAGGGCTCGATCAATCTCGCGTTCGAGAGCGAGCGGATGGCCATTCCCAAAGCCAAGTTCATTGGCCTCTCGAGCTCAGACCCCGATACCTACGGCCTGCCGCGCAACGTCGGCATCAAGCTCAACGACAAGGACATCGGGCGGGCCAAGGAGCTGATCAAGTACCGCTGGTTCCAGAAAAAACCCTGGCAGGAAGAGATCAAGCGGATGCTCGCGAGCGGCCTCAAGTACGAGCTCGACGCCCTCGCCAACAAAGACTTCCGCTACCTGACCAAGACCTATCTTCCGAAGAAGCTCAAGGATCGAGACTGGCTGGACTGATGCGTTGGCGCGACTGATGCCTCGCCCTCCGCTGCTGCTGGGCATCGCGCGGGACGGATAGGAGAATCAATGATGGCGCACGACCTGCAGCGCGGCAACCGGCTCGAGGTGCGCGCGATTCGCGCGCGAGGCGTCGAGGTGCCGATGAAGCTGCCGCTAGGCACCAGCGCGGGAACGCTGCGCAGCGCGGCTCTCCTCCTCATCGACGTCGACACCGAAGAGGGCGTCAGCGGGCGCTCCTACTTGTTCTGCTATCTGCGGGCGGCGGCCCCGGCGATCGCAACTATGCTCGGGGAGATCGAGCGAACGGTGAAAGGCGATAAGGTCGCGCCCGCCGAGCTCTGGGCCAAGCTCGCGCGGCGCTTCAAGCTGATCGGCGTGCAGGGCATCGTGCGCATGGCGATGTCCGGATTCGACGTCGCCTGCTGGGACGCGCTCGCCGTCGCCGCGGGGAAGCCTTTGGTCGCGCTCCTCGGCGGCGCGCCGCGCCGCATCCGCGCCTACAACAGCAACGGCCTGGGGCTGATGGCGCCCGAGGCCGCCGCCGACGAGGCCGAAAAGCTCCTCGAAGGGGGATTCCGCGCAGTGAAGCTGCGCCTCGGCCATCCGACGCTCAAGGCCGATCTTGCCGCGGCGCGCGCTGTGCGCAACCGCCTTCCCGACAGCGTCGAGCTGATGGTCGACTTCAACCAGGCGCTGTCCCTCGCCGAGGCCCTGGAGCGCGGCCGCGCGATCGACTCCGAGGGCATCGCCTGGATCGAGGAGCCGATCCGCCACGACGACTTCCGCGGATGCGCCGAGCTCGCGCGAGCGCTCGCGACGCCTATCCAGATCGGCGAGAACTTTTCCTTGCCTGAGCAGATGGCCGAGGCCGTCGCGGCGAGAGCCTGCGATTTCGTGATGCCGGATCTGGAGCGGATCGGTGGGGTCACGGGCTGGCAGCGCGCCGCGAGCCTCGCGGCGGAGCGCAAGCTGCCTATGTCCTCGCACCTCTTCCCGGAGACGAGTGCGCATTTGCTCGCGGTGACGCCGACATGCCACTACCTCGAGTACGTCGACTGGGCGAGCGCGATCCTCGTCGAGCCGCTGAAAATCGCACAAGGTGAAGCAGTGATCCCGGATCGCCCCGGAAGCGGCGTGTCCTGGGACGAGAAGGCGGTGAAGCGCTACGCGATGGCCTGATTCAGGCCGGGGAAACCTCGGTGCCCGGCTCGGCGCGCGCAGCGCGGCGGCGTTCGTGGTCGTAGAGGTAGCGCTTACGGACGCGGATCGAACGCGGGGTGATCTCGATCAGCTCGTCGTCCTCGATGAACTCCACCGCGAGCTCCAGCGTCAGGCTGATCGGCGGAGTGAGCAGGATCGCCTCGTCTTTGCCCGCGGCCCGGATATTGGTGAGATGCTTCTCGCGGACGGGGTTTACAACAAGATCGTTGTCGCGGCTGTGCAGGCCCACCACCATGCCTTCGTACACGCGCTCCCCGGGACTCACTAGCATGCGTCCGCGTTCCTGCAGCTTCCACAGCGCGTAAGCGACCGCCTCGCCCTCCTCGGCCGAGATCAGCACGCCGTTGCGCCGCGAGGGAATCTCAGGTTTCGCCGGGGCATATTCGTCGAACACGTGGCTCATGAGGCCGTTGCCGCGCGTGAGATTGAGAAAATCTGACTGGAAGCCGATCAGTCCGCGCGCCGAAATCCGGTAGTCGAGCCGGACGCGGCCGCGGCCGTCGGGCATCATGTCGAGCAGGTCGCCGCGGCGCGCGCCGAGCGCTTCCATTACCGCGCCCTGATGTTGCTCCTCGACGTCGACGGTGAGGACTTCGAAGGGCTCGTGCCTGACGCCTGCGATTTCCTTGATCACGACCCGCGGCCGCGACACGGCCAGCTCATAGCCTTCGCGGCGCATGTTTTCGAGCAGGATGGTGAGGTGCAGCTCGCCCCGCCCCGAGACCCGGAACACGTCGGCGTCGGCGGTCTCCTCGACGCGCAAGGCGACGTTCCCCTGCAACTCCCGCAGCAGGCGCTCCCTCAGCTGGCGGCTGGTGACGAACTTGCCTTCTTGCCCGGCGAAGGGCGAGGTGTTGACCTGAAAATTCATGGTGAGCGTGGGCTCGTCCACCTTGAGCATCGGCAGCGCTTCAGGCTGGAGCGGGTCGGCGAGCGTGACGCCGATGTGGGTCTCCTCCACCCCGGTGACGAGCACGATGTCGCCCGCGACCGCTTCTTCCATCGGGATTCTCTCCAGACCGCGGAAGCCCATGACCTGGCCGACCTTGGCCTTCACCGGCGCTTTGTCCGCGTTCAGCACCAGCACCTCCTGAGACGGCCTGAGCTTGCCGCGGCTGACGCGCCCGATACCTATGCGCCCCACGTAGCTCGAATAGTCGAGGTTGCTGATCTGCAGCTGCAGAGGTCCGTCCGGATCTCCATGGGGCGCCGGGATGCGCTCGATGATCATGTGGAACAGCGGCTTCATGTCGCTGCCGGGTTGCGCGAGAGCCAGCGTCGCCGTGCCGAGCAGTGCCGAGGTGTAGACCACGGGAAAGTCGAGCTGGTGTTCCGATGCGCCGAGCTTGTCCATCATGTCGAAGGTGGCGTTCACCACCCAGTCGGGCCGCGCGCCGGGACGGTCGATCTTGTTCACCACTAGGATCGGCTTCAGGCCGAGGGCGAGCGCCTTGCGCGTGACGAAGCGCGTCTGCGGCATCGGGCCTTCGACCGCGTCCACCAGCAGCAGCACGCCGTCGACCATCGACAGCGAGCGTTCGACTTCGCCGCCGAAGTCGGCGTGGCCGGGCGTGTCGACGATATTGATGTGCACGCCCTCGTAGTCGACGGCGGTGTTCTTGGCGAGGATGGTGATGCCGCGCTCGCGCTCGAGCTCGTTGGAGTCCATGACCCGCTCCGCGATGTGCTGGTGCGCGGCGAACGTGCCGGACTGGTGCAGCAGCTTGTCTACGAGCGTCGTTTTGCCGTGGTCGACGTGGGCGATGATCGCGAGGTTGCGGATTGAACGAGACATTCAGGCGGGATGCGAAAAAGAGTCGCGCATTGTATCAGTTTGCGCGGTGCGGCTACTCCGACAGGGCCCGGGCTAGCGCCGCCACCAGCGGCCCGAGCTTGGGCGGCTTCGCCTCCAGGGCGATTTTCACGCCGTGCTCCCGCAGCGCGGCGCTGCACACCGGACCGATGGAAGCGACGAGCGTCCGGCTCAGGTTCGCGGCGAGAGGGCCGTCTCTACCGAGGTTGTGGGCGAGCGCGAACAGGTTATGCGCCTGCGACGCGCTGGTGAACACGGTAGCGTCGACCTGCGCGCGATCGAGCGCGTCGATCAGCCCCGCGAGCGGTCCGCTGTCCTCAGGGAGCGCCCAGCGGTAGGTGGGTATTTCCACGACTTCTGCGCCCTTCGCGCGCAGCGCTTTTTCCAGCGCCACGTTGCTCTCGCCGTAACGCTGGACCACGACGCTTTCGCCGCGGAACGACAGGTCCTCGAGCGATTGCAGCACTTCGACGGTCGTATAGGGTTCTTTGGCGCTGCGATCGATGCGCACTTCGCGCGAGCGGAGCGCGCCCGTAGGCTTGGGTCCGCGCGCGACCACCACGCAGCTCGCCAGCAAGCCGAGAAGCTTCGGCGTCAGCCCTAGCGAATCGGTAGCGGCAAAAAGCGCCTGCGTGCCCACGCCGGTTTGGAAGATCGCGGCTTTCGGCGGACGCGACTCGAGCTCGCCGATCAGCCTGGCAATCCCGGCGTGGTCGATATCGGGAACTTCGGCGAGCGCCGGGGCGAGGAGCGGGCGCCCCCCGCGCTTCTCAACGAGGTCGGCGAGCTGACGGCCCAGCCGACTCTCGAGTATCGCGACCGTCTTGCTCTTCAGTAGTAGCGCGCCAGCATGATGACTGCGCAGATCACCGCCGCCGCCGAAGTGCAGGCGATGATCCAGCCGGCGGGCCTGGGATGGGCTTCGACGAGTGCGTCCAGGTTCATGTGCATGTCGTCCCAGCTTCGAGTCACGCGCCGGGGCGACACCCATTTGTTCGCCAGCGTTTCGAGCATGCTCTCTGCGTTCGGATAGAAGAGCAGCATCGCGCCGACCACGACGCCGAGCGTGCTGCCCGCGATCAGAACCCACTTTGCGCTTTCCACGGCGATGGCGACGACGGGTGCGAAACGCTTCGCCGCAAACGCCGCGCCGACGGCGTTCGCGTCGAGCCCTGCAAAGAGCCCGAAAATCGAGACGAGCCCGCCGAGGACGAAGCCTGCGGCGAGCCAGCGATGATGCCGGTGCGTCACCCGTTCCGTGTCGAACGGGACCTCGACCGGCCTGAGGACGTGGCGGGTGGAGACCCAGCGGTTCAGCATGTGGAAGTACCCCACGATCTTCGGGCTGGAAGCGATGAGCCCGACTCCCACCGCAAGGCCTGAGACGGCGACGATGAGGAACAACACGAGCAGGAACTGGACGAGCAACTGCCACGTCAGATTGCTGTACGTACCCATGTCTCCTCCGATTATGAACCAGTCGGCCGCCGACCCGCGGGCCCCTGATCGGGCCGTCTCCGGGAAACTACGCCAAACTCGCGCCAAGCGCTAGAGGCGCTCCGGGATCTCCGGCATGCCGAGCCCCATGCGGATCTTCAAGCCCTTGATCGCTTCTTTCACCGTGCCGGCGAGCGGCAGGCTGAGGCGCGCGCGATCAGCCTCCTCCAGCACGATGCTCATGTCCTTCTCAGCCCAGGGCATGCCGCTCCTCTCTGCCTGAGTGTCCATGGCCCAGTTCTGCGCGCTGCCATGCCGCAGCGCCTCGCACAAGCGCTCGGGGTCGACTCCCAGCGCCCCGCCGAGACGCAGGCCTTCGTCGTTCACCGCGATGCATGCCCAAAGGATGAGATTGTTGACCATCTTCGCGACCTGTCCGGCACCCGCCGGCCCCAGATGGAAGACGTCCGAGGCAAACGCCCCGAAGACGGGCCTGCAGAGCTCGAAGGCGTCGAGGTCGCCCGCACCGTAGACGAGGAGCTTGCCCGCCGTCGCGGCCGCTTCCCCGCGAGCGAGCGGGATGTCGAGGAGAACGAGATTTTTCTCCGCGAGGCGCGCAGCGAGCCGCGTCGAGTATCGCGGCGCCACCGTGGAACCCAGCGCGACGATGAGGCCCGGCCTCGCGCCCTCGAGCACGCCATCCTTGCCGAAGAGAACCTCTTCGACTTCCCTGTCGAAACCGACCACGATGATGACGAGGTCACTCGCCTGCGCTGCTTCGCGCGCAGAGGCCGCCCCGCGGGCGCCGAGCGCGAGCGCTTTATTCCGCGCTTCCTCGAGCGGATCGTAGCCAACGACCTTGAAGCCTTTCGCGACCAGGTGAGCCGCAATCGGGCACCCCATCTTGCCCAGACCCAGAATTCCTATCGTTTCGACGAACTTCATCTAGTCCGCCTTGATTTTAGCGTCGCGGATCACCTTGCCCCATTTCTCGAAATCGTCCTTGACGAGCTTGGCGAACTGCTCGGGCGTGCCGGTGTTCGGCACCAGGCCCTGGCTCGCGAGCTGCTCGCGCATCTCGGGCAATGCGACGATCGCGCGGATTTCCGAGTTGTATTTCGCGAGGAGGTCGGCGGGCATTCCCGGAGGGCCCCACACGCCGATCCACAGGTCCACGTCGTAGCCAGTCACGCCCTGCTCGTGCAGCGAGGGAATGTCCGGAAACAAGGGATGGCGCTCCTTCAGGCTCTCGCCGAGCACCTTGATCTGGCCCGCCTTGATCTTCGGAAGCGCAACGTGGACCGGCAGGAACATGGTGGGAATGATGCCGGCGACCAAGTCGTTCTCGGCGGGCGCCGAACCCTTGTAGGGCACATGCACGATGTCCAGGCCCGCCTGCAGCTTGAGCAGCTCCATGCAGAAGTGATGGTGCGTGCCGTTTCCGGGAGAGCCGTAGTTGAGCTTGCCGGGCTGCGACCTCACCCAGGCGATGAACTCACGCGCCGTGCTCGCGGGCACCGACTTGTGCACCACGAGCGCGAGGCTAGTCGAGCCGACGTTCGTGATTGCGGAGAGATCCCTCACTACATCATACGAAATCTTCGGATAGAGATGCGGCGCGGTGACGATCGACGCCGGTCCCACCATGAGCGTATGGCCGTCGGGCGCCGACTTCACCACGATCTCGGTGCCGATCGTGCCCGAAGCACCGGGCTTGTTCTCGACGAAGAACGGCTGGTCCCAGCGCGCCTGCAGCCTGGGCGCGAGCAAGCGTGCCACGATGTCCGGCCCGGCGGCGGGCGTGAACGGAACGACGATGCGCACCGGGCGCTTGGAGAGTCCCTGCGCGAGCGCGAACGGCGAGACCGCCGCCGCGGCGAGCGCGCAGAGCACTCGGCGGCGGGATTGCGCGGGGTTTCGGGCCATGCGGTCTTTCTCCTCGGGCAGAAGCGAGGATTATAAGGGGCGACCGCCTCGCGGCGCGCGCGGCTAGGCCGCAGAATCTGAGAAAGGAAACTTCGCCGAGATCCCTGGTATTGCCGCTCCGCCGGGGAGGCGATCGAACGTCGCTAGTGGAGCGTCCTCGCGAAAGTGCGCCCGCGCAACAGCTCCAAGGCCTCGGGCCGTTCGGACACGATGTCCGCGACGGCCTCGGTGATCAGCCTGTAGGCCTCGTCATATTCGGTCTCGCTGACCGGAGCGGAGAAGCCGAGTTCCCTGACGAAAAGCTCGTCGCGCAGGCTGGAGGCATCGACGTAGTCGGGCAAGCCGGTCCGGTCCTGGAGCGAAAAGCCGCAGAGATCGGGGAAGCAGCCGAACACCGCCCAGATGCGGGCCGAGAGTTCCGCTTCGACGCGGCTGAGCTGCGGATTCAGATTCACGATCTGACGCATTTTTCGGTTCCGTTCGAAACGTTGGGCTACCGTCGCCTGAGCACCGGGCCAATCGGGCAAAACCCGGCAAGGGCTTTCCAAAAACCTGAGCGTAATTCCTAGCCCTTGACTTGTTTAACGCAAGTTCCGGGCCGGGGATGACCGCCAAGAGCGTGACAAATTCACGGTCTCGGCCGAGGGACTGCTAAGACCGCTCGGCCCAGGCCGGAACTACAATAAGGGCGCACAAAGGAGGATCGGTGTCCGGAATCTCAGTGGGCTTGTTCGCATTCGTCACCGCCGCGCTCTCCGCGGCGCCTTTTCTCGCGCCGGCGCAAACCTTCCCCTCCCGTCCAGTGAAGATCGTCGTGCCGACTTCGCCGGGCGGCGCGACCGACGCCTTTTCGCGCGCCCTGGCGCCGCGCTTCTCGGAAATCTGGGGGCAGCCGGTGCTGGTCGAGAACCGCCCGGGTGCGAACCAGATCGTCGGCGCCGAGTATGTTTCGAAGTCGGCGCCCGACGGCGCGACGCTGCTCGTCTCCGACGCCTCCTCGTTCGTGATCAACCCACACCTGTATAGGAAGCTCCCCTACAACGGCCTGAGGAGCTTCACGCCGATCACGGTGCTGGTGCGTTTCCCGTGGGTGATCGCTGTGCACGCTTCCGTGCCCGCGAACACCTTCCAGGAATTCGTGGCGCTCGCGAAAGCCAAGCCCGGCTCGCTCTCCTATGGCTCCTTTGGGCTGGGCTCCTCGGCACACATCAGCGTTGACTACCTCAAGAACCTGCTCGGCATCGACATCGTGCATGTGCCCTACAAAGGCGCGGGACCCGCGGTCACCGATCTTCTTTCCGGCCAGATACAGATGATGATGGTGACCCCGCTTCTGGTCGAGTCCCACGCGCGCGCGGGCAGGCTGAAACTCCTCGCTGCCGCGACCGCGCGCCGGATCGCGGCGCTGCCTTATCTTCCCACGGTCGCCGAATCAGGCGTCCCTGGCTACGAGGCCGGAACATGGTTCGCGCTCGTGGGACCCGCGGGCATGTCGCGCGGGACCGTCGCCAGGATCTACGACGACACGGCCAAGATCCTCCTCGATCGGTCCTTCCGCCAGCAATATGTGACCAAGCAGTGGTTCGAAGTGGTCGGCAACACGCCCGAGGAGTTCGCCGAGTACCTCAAGTCCGAATACACGCGCTGGGACCGGCTGATCAAGCTCTCAGGCGTGACGGTCGAATAGCGCCCTTCAGTTGCCGCCCCAAACCTCGCGAGCCACTTCCACGACCAGCTGAAGCTTTCGCCACTGGTCGTCTTCGGTGAGCAGGTTGCCGTGATGACTGCTCGCGAAGCCGCACTGCGGGCTCACGCAGAGATTCTCCAGCGGAACGTATTTCGCCGCAGCGTCGATCCGCTTTTTCAGATCATCCTTCTTTTCGAGAACCGGGGTCTTCGTCGACACGAGTCCGAGCACCACCTTCTTTCCTTTCGGGACGAAGCGCAGCGGCTCGAAGCTTCCGGCGCGCTCGCTGTCGTACTCGAGGAACCAGGCATCCACGTCCGTCTCGTTGAACACGGCCTGGGCGACCGGATCGTACCCGCCCTCGGCGAGCCAGGTGCTCTTCCAGTTGCCGCGACACGTATGCATGACGATCGTCATTCCCGCGGGCCGGTCGGCGACCGCCGCGTTGACCGCTCCCGCGTAGAGGTGCGGGAGGGCATCCGGATCGTCGCCGCGGGCGCGGCAGCTCGCCCGGAATTTCTCGTCGCACAGGAAGGAGAAGCTCGTGTCGTCGATCTGCAGGTAGGTGCACCCCGCGGCCGCGAGGTCGCGGATTTCCCCGCGATAGACGCGGCCGACGTCGCTCCATAGCTGATCGAGATCCGGATAGGCCTCGCGGTCGATCGCCGCCCGCCCGCCGCGGTGGTAGAGAATGGAAGGCGACGGCATGGTGAACTTGGGCGTCCTCCTCGCGACCGACCTCAGATACCGGAAGTGGTCGAGCATCATCGGGTGCGCGCGACGCACCCGGCGCCTCACCTTGGGCGTGTAGCGGGGATCGTCGGATCCGGCGAACTTGTACGAGTTCTGGTCGAGCTCGATCTCGACGCCGTCGATCTTGCCGAGAAAATCGTGGTTCCACCACCCGCGGCGGTATTCGCCGTCGGTCACGACCTGCAACCCGATCGACTCCTGGCGCGCGACCGCCTCGCGGATGCAGCGGTCTTCGATCGCGCGCAGCTCCCCGGCGCTCATTTCGCCGCGCTCGACCTCGGCGCGCGCTTTCTTGATCTCCGCGGGCCGCAGGAGGCTGCCGACCTGATCCGCCCGGAAGGGCGGCTTTGCTCTCGCGCTCATCGCCCCTCGCTCACCCGGGATTGACCGCGAGCGTGTCGGGCCAGATGCGTGTAAGGCATCAGGTGGAAAAATGAAAATTTCAAGCGGCCCCCGTCCTCCGAACCGTGCGGGTTCGGCCCGGACTGTATACCGCATTCGCGGCTTGGTGTCAGGAAGCCGCGGCGCTAGCCGTGGTCTTTTCGGGACTCGATCAGCGCCTGGTACCGCGCCTCGAGCTCGCGTGACCGCTGCTCCGCTTTCAGGCGGTCGGTGACGTCGTTGATCACGCCCAGCCGCGCGGGCCGGCCGTCGAACGCGAGATTGAAGGAGACGATTTCGACGTTGATCTGCTCCCCGTTCTTCTTGCGGTGCCGAGCCACGCGTTGCATGTAGGAACGGCTCGGGTCCTGAAAGTCCTTGAGCAGCTGCGCGATGTCCTCCGGCGGGCGAAGCTGCTCTGCGGTCATGGACAGAAACTCTTCCCTCGAATATCCGTAGTGGTCGACGGCCGCCTGGTTTACGGCGAGGAAACGCAAGGTCTTGTTTTCCACAACCCACATCGGACGGGGATGGATGTCGAACAGCATCCGGTAGCGCTCTTCGCTGTCTTCCAGATCCTTCAGCCCGCGCGCCTTTTCGGTGACGTCCTTTCCAACGCCGTGGTACCCCTTGAATTTCCCCAGCGCGTCGAAAATCGGCTCGCCGGTCACGCTCAAGTAGCGCATCTCGCCCTTGCCGTCGGCGGCAACGTAGACGAAATCGCTGAACGGTTCGTGACGCTCAAGCTTGTCACGGTGCTGCTGCCAGACCTTTTCCGGGAGCGGCGCCAATCCTGGAAGCTCCCAGCGCGCTTTGCCGACGAATACGTCCTGGCCGAGACCGCGTTTTTCCACGCCGGGCAGATCGACGAAGCGGAAATTCTCGTCCTGCACCCAGTACCAGTCGGAGCTCATGTCGACCATGCGGCGAAACCTGGATTCGCTCGCCTTGAGCGCCTCCTCCGCGAGCTTGACCTCCGTAATGTCGTGAATCAGCGCAACCGAGCACTGCGGCGCACCCGAGCGGTCCCTGACCAGCGTGCCCGTGATCCGCACCCACACGGTCGAGCCGTCCTTGGACAAATAGCGCTTTTCATAGACGCGCGACTGGGACGTCGTCAAGAGCTCGTTCTGGAAATCCCGAGACGCCTGCCGATCGTCGTCGTGGGTTATATCTTCGAAGCTTTTTTGCAGTAGCTCCTGCTCGCCGTAGCCTAGCAGGCGGCACAGCGCCTCGTTCACCCGCAGGAAGCGCCCGTCCAGCGAACCGACGGCGATGCCGACTGCGACTTGCCCGAAGAGCGAGCGAAACAGCGTCTCGCCGTCTGGAACGGCGACCCCGCTCTGGCGATCCGGCCCGTTCATGAAATTTCGAATCCTCCCCAAACAGGACGCGCGTCGTTCCGGCCGACGCGCGCCCTCATGCAGGGTGGGAGTCTGGCACCCACCGTGTCCCCAGGATATGAAATATGTTACGTAACAACGCTCGCCCCGGGCGGAGGTCGCCCGTAGACCTTTCGGCAACGGGGAAATCCGTCGATAATTCTGTGCAGTATTTCACGCCGGACACGCCATGAGAAGCCACTCGATCCGAGTCGGAACCACGATCCTGCTCGCCTCCGCAACGTTGCCGGCCGCCTTTGCTCAACACTACCCGACCAAGCCAGTGCGTATGGTAGTCCCGTTCGCCGCGGGCGGCGCCGTGGATACCGTCGCGCGGGCGCTCGGGCAAAAGCTCGTGGAGAGCTGGAAGCAGCCGATGCTCGTGGACAACCGCCCCGGCGCGGGCGGGAACATCGCGGCCGACCATGTCGCCAAGGCCCCTGGAGACGGCTACACCTTGCTCATCACGACACACGGCTTCGCGATCAGCCCCGGCCTCTACAGGAAACTTCCGTTCGACGCGGCGAGGGATTTCGCGCCGGTGACGCAGCTCACCTCCTCCTTCGTGGTGCTCGTGACCAATCCGCAAATTCCCGCCGCATCGGTCAAGGAGCTGATCGCGCTCGCGAAGTCCAGGCCCGGCGCGATCAACTACGGTTCCACCGGCATCGGCGCGCCGCCGCACCTTCTGGGCGAGCTTCTCAAGAGCATGACTGGCACCGACATGCTGCACGTCCCCTACAAGGGCGACGCGCCGCTCAACCAGGCGCTTCTCGCCGGAGAGGTGCAGCTCGCTTTCATGCCGCTCGCCGGCGTCCTGTCTCACATCAGGTCCGGCCGTCTGCGCGCCCTGGGAGTGAGCGGCACGGCGCGCTCGGCAACCCTGCCGGAGGTGCCGACCCTGACCGAGGCGGGCGTTCCATTCGAGTTCACGGGCTGGCTCGGCGTGTTTGCGCCCGCGGGCTCGCCGCGCGACATCGTGATCCGGATCCAGCGCGACATTGCACAGGCGATCCTGGCGCAGGACATGCGCGAGCGCTGGTCCGCCTGGGGATACGAGCCGGTCGGAAGTACGCCCGAGCAGTTCGCGGAAAAGTACAAGCTCGATCTTGCGACCTACGCGAAGGTGATTCGGGACGCGAAAATCCCGCTCCAGGACTGAGCCCGCCGCTCAGCCATCCACGAAAATCAACGCCAGTGCCGTTGCGGCGATCACCGCAAAGAACACCCAGAGGACGCGCGGAACCCATATCTCGTTGTCGATCAGCGGGCGGACGCCGCGTTCCTTCATGAGCTCGTGCTCTCGCGAGAAAGCGGGGAACGCCAGCTCCTTCTCCATCTCGCCGAGCAATTGCAGCTTCACGCCGAAAAGCCCGCGGTAAAAAGCCAGGGTCTTCATCCAGACGTGGCAGACGACGATGGCGAAAACCGCGACGGTCAGGACGAGAACCACATCGACCTGGGCAAGAGGCTTCCCCGACTCGGTAAACGCGACCACGCCGAGCAGCGCCGAGACGATGGAAAGGTAGAATCCGTTCGCCGTCGCGTAGCGCGTGCCGATGTTTCCCACGTCGCCGATCAGAGCCTTGTATTGTTCCAACAGCGTCGAATCTGCCATCCTTGTCTCCCTCGGTTGAGTTTCGCGGCGTCAGCGGCCCAGCGTTTCGTTCAGCACCCGCGCGAGCCGAACGCCGGCCCTTCTGATCTGGACCTCGATCAGTGGGGCCGCCTTCACGTAGTAGGCCCGGTCGATCGCGACCACCTCCACGATCTTGGTCGAGCACGAGGCCGCCACCGGTAGCAGCGGATAGACGGCGTCTCTCGCGATCCGGTGGCTCTCGGCTGTCCAATCGGAAATCGAGCTCTTTTCCCACGCGATCCTGTCCCCGTCCGTGATCGGCGCAGAAACGATGGCGCGCTCGCCGCCGCGATCCGTGATCAGCCTGCGCACCATGCTCAGGTCCCAGACGGCGTGCAGGGTCAGAGTGCCGTAGGGGGGGGTGTCGCGTTCCCCGAAGAAGGACACCTGCACGCGGTTCCCGCCGCGGTCGCTGCGGTTGGCGGCGTGCAGGGGTTGGTGGAGGTCGCCCACCAGATGCACGACCCACTTGAGGGCCTCGTTGCGCTGCCCGGGCCTCGCCCGCTCGTTGCCGAGGATTTCGATTTGACGGGCGAGCTGCGCGGAAGCGCATCGGCCGTTCTTGCAGTACTTCGAGTACTCCTCTGCCTCGCACAGCGGAACGTCGTCGTAATGCCAGGAACCGCGCCGCTTTCCCCACTCGAAATCCTTGATTTCGTCGGCCCAGTTCGCGACTTCGCCGAGAGTGCGCCGGCCGGAGGACTGGCCGTCGGCGAGGCGGTCGTTCCTGAGGAGCTCCAGGATCCCTGCATTGGCCTTCGGCCCGGTGTAGCGGGCGGCGATTTCGCCCACCATGCGATGTCCCTCCGGGCCCCAGGCAAGAGCGGCTTGCGCCGGCGAAAGCGCGAGGAGCGCGCAAAGGACCCGGGCGTTCAGCAAGAGATCCGGACGCCCGTCACTGCGGTTGAAATCCGATGTCGCGCACGAGCTTGCCGTACTTGGTGTAATCGCTGCGGATGACCTCGCCAAAGTATTCCGGTGATTCGGCGACGATGATCAGCCCGGCAGTCACGAGCTTGTCGCTCACGTCGGGCAGCTTCATCGCGCGGTTGATCTCGTCGTTCAGCTTGAGAATGATCGCGCGCGCCGTTCCTGCCGGCGCGACATAGCCGAACCAGCCCCCCGATTCGTAGCCGCCAACCGTCTCGGCCGCCGCGGGCGTGTCGGGCCAGAGCGGAACACGCGTCCTGTTCGTGATCGCGAGCAGGCGCAGGCGGCCCGAGCGGACATGTGGCGTGAGACCGGTGATGCCGTCGATCGCCGCCTGGACCTGCCCTCCGATCACGTCGGTTGCGATCGCCGCCGAACCCTTGTACGGAATGTGGGTGAAAGTGAACCCTCCCATGAGGCGCAGATGCTCGAACGCGAGATGGGGAAAGCCGCCCTCGCCGTTCGTGGCCACCGTCAGCTTGCCGGGGTTGGCCTTCGCGTAGGCGATCATTTCCGCGACCGACTTGAACGGCACCTCGGGGTTGGCGACGATCCCGAGGTAGTTCGTGGTCGAGACCGCAATCGGTGCGAAGTCCTTCAGCGGATCGTAGGTGATGCTCTTGCTCGTATGCGGCAGGACGGTCAGATTGCCGCCCTGACCCGCGGCGATGGTGTAGCCATCGGGCGCCGCGCGCGCGACGAACTCGAGGCCCAGCATTCCGCTCGCCCCGGGGCGGTTCTCGACGATGATCTGCTGTCCCATGCGCTCGGTCATCTTCGGCCCGGCGAGGCGCGTCATGATGTCGATGGTGTTGCCGGGCGGGAAAGGGATGACGACCTTGATCGGCTTGGCTGGATAAGGCTGGGCGAGTGCGGCGGAGGCGAACCCCAGGGCAAAAGCTGCAAGCACGAACACGCCGAGCTGTCTCATCCTCGCTATCCTCATCCGATTCCGACGATTCATTTTACGAGCGACGATCGCCAATGTCATTCCCGTGCAACGGGGAATCCATGGATTTGAAGTCCCCGGGGCCTCAGTCAAGGCCAGACCGGTGCCTCCGCGAGTTGGCCGTAGCACTCGTATGATGACGCTGCCTGCCGCGTATTCTTATACGCACTTGGGTTCAGTGGGTGGCAGCAACCGGCCAGACGCGGACCCCCATCCCTCGAGGCGGAATTGCCTCAACACGTTCACAGGCGTAAGGTGTTGATGGAGTTGGGAGGACACTCTATGTCACAAAGCCACAGCCGCTTAAACGGGTTCTACATAGCGGCGGCAATGTTTTGCGCGTTTGCGATCTTCGGTGTCGTACCTGCGAACGGGCAAGTGGCGCGCGCTTGGCCGAGCAAGCCTGTGCGCGTGATCCTTGTGTTCCCCGCGGGTGGCGCATTGGACGTGATTACGCGACCGATCAACGAAAAACTCTCCGCGATGCTGGGCCAGCCATTTATCGTAGACAACAGGCCGGGTGCATCGGGGTTGATCGCCACGGAGGCCGCTGCGCACGCACCTGCCGACGGATACACGTTTCTCATGGCCTCGAACACCAGCTTCATGGCCCCCCGGTTTCTTCATAAGCGTTTGAGCTTCGATCCCGAGGGTTTCGAGCTTGTTTCGCTGGTGTGCTTCCTACCGAATATTCTGGTTGGGAATCTGTCGCTACCAGCCAACAACCTCTCCGAGCTGATCGCATACATGAAAGCGAACCCGGGAAAGCTCACCTATGGATCGCCCGGAACTGGCTCGTTCGGTCACCTCGAGGGCGAAATGTTGAAACTGGCTGCAGGCGTGAACATCGTGCACGTGCCCTTCAAGGGGTTGACTGACGCAATTCCCGCTCTACTCGGCGGCCACATATCGCTCTACTTCGAGCCTGCCGTCACTGGCTTAGCGCGCGTGACAAGCGGCAAGGTGAAAGTATTCGGCGTTACAGGCGCACGGCGTCTGCCTCTCG
>VBCH01000171.1 GCA_005884455.1 Betaproteobacteria bacterium | reverse complement strand
CCCGCCTGCGAGCACAACAAGCCGTCGGCGCCGCTTCCGGCGAACTCACCCATCTTGTCGGTGCAGGCACCGTCACCGAAGGAGAACACCGCCTTGACACCGAGCTCCCTGCCCTGCTTGAGCAGGGGACCGGCGGTGGAATCCATTCCGCCGTAGAACACGGCGTCTGGGCTACGGCCCTTCAGCTTCGTGAGGACCGCCTTCCAGTCCACCGTCTTGTTTGTGCCCTGCTCTCGCGCCAGCACTATCACTCCGGCGGCCTTGAGCGTCTTTTCGACTTCGTTTGCCAGACCTTTGCCATAGGCCGTCGCATCGTCGATGATCGCGACAACCTTTGGTTTGGCGTTGGCGATCAAATAATTCGCGACCGCCGGGCCCTGCTGGTCGTCGCGACCGACCACGCGGAAAACGCCCTTGAGACCCCGCTCCGTAAGTTCAGGATTGGTTGCGGAGCCGGTTATCATCGGGATATTCGCGCCGCTATAGATGTTGGACGCCGGAATCGAGGTGCCCGAATTGAGGTGACCGACGACGCCGGCGACTTTCGCGTCCACCAGCTTTTGCGCCACGGTATTGCCGACCTTGGCGTCTTCCTGATCGTCCTCTGCCAGGAATTGGAACACGGCTTCCTTGCCGCCGATCCTGATTTTCGCCGCGTTGGCTTCCTCCACCGCAAGCCGCGCCCCGTTCTCGTTGTCCTTGCCGAGGTGAGCGATGCCCCCGGTCAGCGGAGCCACGCTGCCGATCGCGATCGTGAAGCTTGCTGGAGCCTGTACCTTCTTGTCTTCGCCGCAGCTGGTAACGCCAACCATGGCCGCAATCGCGATAACGCCGAAATGGGAGCGGATCATGGCAGCCTCCGGTTCAAGACGCAATGCAAAAACTCGGCTGATTATGCGGACGGCCCACGGGGCTGTCAATTTTCCGCAGCGCTTCATGCGCCGGGCGCGAAGCGGTTCCGGTTGCGAGCGGCAAGCCGGCAACGCCGGCTTGCCGGGGTTTGGCTTACTTGATCGTCAGAATGTATTTCGCCAGAGTCTTCGCATCGTCGTCGCCGACGGTCCCGTTCGGCGGCATCGGGATGGGGCCCCATACGCCGGTCGAGCCTTCCTTGATCTTCTTCGCGAGATAAGCCTCGGCGTCCTTTCGGGACTTGTACTTGGCCGCCACTTCCTTGTACGCAGGGCCGACCAGCTTCTTGTCGACCGTATGGCAGCTCAAGCAGGCTTTTTCCTTCAAAAGCTCCTGCGCGTCGGCGGCGAGCAGGGGGCCGCTCGCGAGAGTGAACGCGGCGGCTGCGGATAGCACTAGGGGTTTCATGGAATTCTCCGGGAAGGTAAAAAATTTCTGCGCAAATGCTACTGCATTTCCTGCGGCTTGGATACCCGTTCGAGCAGGTCTTCCAGGCGATCGATGGGCGCAAGGCAGGTAACGCCCTCGCACACCCAGGCGTTGACCTCGGCTCCTGCAGGCTTGTCGAGTGCCGGCGGCAGGTCGCGGAGCCCGGTGCCGGCCGCGATCACCATGGTGTGCGGCAGATAGCGCTGCGCGAGCGCGCTCCTCCAGCGCCGCAGCTCCACCGGAGGTCCGCGCAGAATCACGGTGCGCGTCGGCCGCTGGTGCTCCTCCAGCGCGGTGAGCAGGGTCGCGTGCCCTGCGGGCTGCTCGCTCAGCGCGGAATGAAACTGCGCGAGCGTGCGCTCGGCGGCGAGCGCGTAGCGCGACTCGCCGGTGAGAAAGTGCAGGCGCTGCAGGGCGAAGGCGGCCACGCCGTTTCCCGATGGCGTGGCGTTGTCGTAGCCGGGCTTGGGGCGGTGGATCAGCCGCTCGTGATCGTGGCTGGTGAAGAAGAACCCGCCGTTCGCCTTGTCCTCGAACTGCTCGAGCAGCACTTCGGCAAGGTCCTCGGCAAAAGCGAGCATGCCCGGGTCGAATTCCGCCTGCAGCAGCTCCAGGAGCGCGGCAAGGAGATAGGCATAGTCGTCCAGGTAGGCGTTGAGGTGCGCCTGCCCGTCCTTGTACGTCGCGAACAGCCGCCCGTTCTTCCACATCGTACCGCGGATGAAACCGAGCGCCCGTTTCGCCGAAGCGAGCCAGTCGTCGCGGCCGAACACCGCCGCCGCGCGCGCCATCCCCGCGATCATGAGCGCGTTCCAGCTGACCAGGACTTTCTCGTCGCGCCCCGGGCGCACGCGCTTCTCCCGCGCGGCGAAGAGCTTCTTTCTTCCCGAGTCGAGGAGGCGGGCGCACTCGTCCTCGCTCTTTCCGAGCAGCTCGGCGACGGCGGCGAGGGGACGCGCAACGTTCAGGTGCCAGTGCGCGTTCTCGAAGTTGGGAGGACCGTCCAGTCCATAATGCGGCGCGAGCACAGCGTATTCGTCCGGCGAAACGAGCGCCTGCACCTCCCCGGGCGCCCACACGTAGAACTTGCCCTCCTCGTGCTCGGAGTCGGCGTCGAGCGACGAGTAGTAACCGCCTTCGGGAGACTGCATCTCGCGCATCACCCATCCCGCGGTCTCATCGGCCACGCGCGCGAACAACGGGTTCCTCGTCACGGTCCACGCGTCGGAATACAGGCGCAGCAGCGGGCCGTTGTCGTAGAGCATTTTCTCGAAATGCGGGATCTGCCACTGCGCGTCCACGCTGTAGCGCGAGAACCCGCCCCCGATCTGGTCGTAGATGCCCCCGAGCGCCATGCGCTCGAGCGTAAATGTGGCGACCCGCTCGGCAGCGCCGTCGCCCGCCGCGGAAGAGCGCCGCAGGCAGAATTCGAAATCCGCCGGGTGCGGGAATTTGGGGGCACCGCCGAACCCACCGTAGCGCGAGTCGAAGCTCGTCTTCAGGCTGCGCAGGGCCGCGGCTATCGGCTCCGCCGACAGCTCCGAGTGGTGCGCGGGCACGCCGGGCTGCATGCTTTCGAAAGTGGCGAGAATTGTCTCGTTCTGGCGCCCGATCTCGTCGCGGTGCTCGCGGTAGATCCGCTCGACGCGCTCGAGAAGCTGCGGGAATCCCGGAAGGTTGTAGCGCGGCTCCTTCGGGAAGTACGTGCCGCCGAAGAAGGGCGCGCCGTCGGGCGTGAGGAACATGGTCAGCGGCCAGCCGCCCGGCCGCTGGGCGAGCATCTGGTGCGCGAGCTGATAGATCTGGTCGAGATCCGGGCGTTCCTCCCGGTCGACCTTGACGTTGACGAACAGGCGATTCATCACCTCGGCCACAGCCGGGTCCTCGAAGGACTCGTGCGCCATCACGTGGCACCAGTGGCAGGCGGAGTATCCGACCGAGAGGAGGATCGGCTTGTCCTCCTCGCGCGCCCGTTTGAGCGCTTCCTCTCCCCAGGCGTGCCAGTCGACGGGATTCCCCGCGTGCTGCTGGAGATAGGGGCTGGTTTCCCGGGCGAGGCGATTGGGCATGACTTGAGGACTGCAGGAGTGGTCCGCCAGTTTAAACTACTGCCGACATACCGGGAGACCTCGCATGGAACTCGATCGCGCGCGGCGCCGCGCACTGCTCAAGCTGGCCGCTGGAATCGGCATGTCCGCGGCGCTTCGTCTGGCGCATGCGCAATCGTCCGCAAAGCAGGGCGTGCGAACCGTTCAGGGAGACATGAGGATCAACGGCAAGCCCGCCGAGGCGGGATCCCTGGTGCGCCCCGGCGATGCGATCGTTCTCGGCGACGGCGCAGCCGCCACCTTCGTTGTCGGGCAGGACGCGTTTCTCATGCGCGGAGATAGCCGCGCGGAGCTGATCGGGAGCGGCTTGCTCGTCACCGCCGTGCAACTTGTCACCGGCAAGCTGCTCGGGGTCTTCGGCTCAGGCGGCGAGCGGCGCCTGGTGACCGCGACTGCGAGCATCGGCATCCGCGGCACCGGCGCCTACATCGAGGCCGAGCCCAAGCGCACTTACTTCTGCCTGTGCTACGGCACGGCGGAGGTCGCCGCGACGATGGGCGGAGCGCGCGAGTCCTACAGCACGCGTCACCACGAATCGCCGCGCTTCATCTACGCGGACGGCCGCACGCGGGCCATCGTCCCGGCGAGCGTCGCCAACCACACCGACAGCGAGCTGATCCTGCTCGAGTCCCTGGTCGGGCGCAGCCCGCCGCAGAGCTTTATGGATAGCCCCGTCAGATACTAGAGGCGCGATGGAGTTCGGTTGGGGAGGGGGTAACGGGGGAACCGTAGGGTTCCCCCGTTCGTTCAGGCGCCATCCGTGATGGCGCCTTTGCTCGCGGTGGACACGAGCTTCATGTACTTCGCGAGGAGGCCGCGCGTGTAGCGCGGCTTGGGCTGCTTCCATTTTCTCTTTCGCGCTGCGAGCTCTTTCGCGGAGACGTTCAGCTGGATGAGCCGCTTCTTCGCGTCGATCGTGATCGAGTCGCCTTCCTTCACCAGCGCGATCGTTCCGCCCACGTAGGCTTCCGGCGCGACATGCCCCACGACCATTCCCCAGGTGCCGCCCGAGAAGCGCCCATCCGTGACGAGGCCCACCGATTCGCCGAGGCCCTGGCCGATAAGCGCGGAAGTGGGCGCCAGCATCTCCTGCATCCCGGGGCCCCCTTTCGGTCCCTCGTAGCGGATCACGATCACGTCACCCGCCTTGATCTTCCTCGCGAGGATCGCGGTCATCGCCGCCGGCTCCGAGTCGAACACGCGCGCCGGCCCCGTGATCGAGGTCTGCTTGAGGCCTGTGATCTTGGCGACGCAGCCTTCCGTGGCGAGATTGCCCTTCAGGATCGCGAGGTGCCCTTGCGCATACACGGGCTTGTTCCAGGGACGGATGACGTCCTGGCCGGCCCTGGGCTCCTCGGGCACCTTCGCGAGCTCTTCGGTGAGCGTGCGCCCGGTGATCGTCATGCACTCGCCGTGCGCGAGGCCGTGCGCGAGCAGCATCTTCAGCACCTGCGGCACGCCGCCCGCGGCGTGAAAATCCGTGGCGACGTACGGACCCGAAGGCTTCAGGTTGCACAGGACCGGCACGCGACGCCTGAGGCGCTCGAAGTCGTCGATGCTCCATTTCACGCCGGCGGCGGACGCGATCGCGAGGTAGTGCAGCACCGCGTTGGTCGAGCCACCCGTGGCCATGACCATCGCGACCGCGTTCTCGATCGATTTGCGCGTGATGATGTCGCGCGGGCGAATGTTTTTCCGGATCGCGGCTACGAGGACCTTCGCCGAGTCCCCCGCGGAGTCCGCCTTCTCGGGATCGGGCGAGGCCATTTGCGAGGACCCGAGGAGGCTCATGCCGAGTGCTTCGAACGAGGAAGACATGGTATTCGCGGTGTATTGCCCGCCGCAGGCGCCCACCGAAGGGCAGGCGTTCTTCTCGATGCCGTCGAAATCCTCCTGCGAGATCTTCCCGGCGGCGAGCGCGCCCACCGCCTCGAAGGGGGAGACGATGGTGAGCTTCTGTCCCTTCCAGAATCCCGGCTTGATCGTGCCGGCGTAGACGAAGATGCCGGGCACGTTGATTCGCGCCATCGCCATCATCGCCCCGGGCATGTTCTTGTCGCAACCGCCGACGCAGAGGACGCCGTCCATCAGCTGCCCGTTCACCGCGGTCTCGATCGAATCGGCGATCACCTCGCGCGAGACGAGCGAATACTTCATGCCTTCGGTGCCCATGCCGATGCCG
>VBCH01000170.1 GCA_005884455.1 Betaproteobacteria bacterium | reverse complement strand
CTCGTACGGCGTCCTGTCGCCGACGGCCTGCGCTTCGCGCACCTTGGCGAGCGCCTCTTTGCCCTTCTTGGATTTGATCAGCTCGATCGCGGCCTGGATGGGCTTGCCGATCTCGGGTCGCACGGTCTGCACGCCTGCGCCCGGCTCCTGCGCGAGCGCGCGCGCGGCGAACAAGGCCGTCCAGCAAAAAAGAGCTAAGCAAAGGCGGACACGCACGT
>VBCH01000169.1 GCA_005884455.1 Betaproteobacteria bacterium | reverse complement strand
GATTTTCATGGCCATGAGCGTGTCACTCCCGCACGCCGGTCCGCGCCGGCGGCTCCGTGATGAAACCGAGCTTCAGGATCCCGATTCGCTGGCACGCGAACACCACCCTGCCGATGGATTCGTAGCGCGCCTCCTTGTCGCCGCGAATGTGTATTTCCGGCTGGGGCTGGCGCACCGCGACTTCCCTCAGCCGGTCGAGCAGCATCTTTTCCTCCGCGATGAGCTGGTTGTTCCAGAACACGTCGCCGTCCTTGTTGACGGCGATGATGATGTTCTCGGGCTTGGTCTGGGTCGGCTGATTTCTTTCCTTCGGCAGCTCAACCGGCACGCTCTGTATCACCACGGGAATCGTGATAAGGAAGATGATCAGCAATACGAGCATCACGTCGACGAGCGGGGTCGTGTTGATATCCGCGACGAGATCGTCTTCGGCGTCCGGGTTGCTTACGGTCATGCTCATGATTCGGAGTCCCTGCGCGTGCGGCCGCCGCGCCCGAGCAGCGACATGTGAACGCCTCCACCGAAGTGCCGGATGAGCTCCATGGCCACTCGGTTGCGGCGGACCAGCCAGTTGTAGCCGAGCACCGCGGGCACGGCTACCGCCAGACCGAGCGCAGTCATGATCAGCGCCTCGCCGACGGGACCTGCGACCTTGTCGATCGATGCCTGCCCGGCGATGCCGATCGCGGTGAGCGCGTGGTAGATGCCCCACACGGTTCCGAACAAGCCGACGAAGGGCGCGGTCGAGCCCACCGTCGCGAGGAACGCTAGGCCGCTCTGCAGGCGGTTGCCGATGAGGTCGATCGCCCGCTGCAGCGCCATGCCGACCCAGGTATTGAGATCGAGCTGCTTGGTCGCCATGGTGGCGTGGTGCTGGGCCGCGAGCGAGCTCTTCTCTGCGACGAACCGGAACGCGCTGTCCTCGTTGAGCGTCGCGACACCCTCCTGCACGGAGTGCGCGTGCCAGAATTTCTCGTCGGCTTGCTTCCCGTCCTTCAGCATCCTTCTTTGCTCGAGCACCTTGATGATGCCGATGTACCAGGAGCCGACCGACATGATCATGAGGATGATCAGCGTGCCCCGGGCGACGAAGTCCCCCTGCCGCCACAGCGCTTCGATGCCGTAGGGGTTCTCCACGACTTCGGTTGTCGGAGGCGCAGGGGGCGGGGCCGGCTTGGCCTCGGAAGGGGCCGGTTGGGACCCGGTTGCAGGGGCAGGAGCAGGGGGAGGAGCGCTCTCCGTCTTGGAAGCCTGCGCCATCACCACGCTCGAATTGACGATCGCCGCGCCGATCGAAATCACCACGACCGCCAACAGGCTCTTGACACCCAACGGTTTGCGTTTCATATTCCTCGATCCTGAAAACAGCGATTTGAAAAATTGCGGAAAGCTTCCGGCTGCGCGGCGAGCCCGCGTCACTCGAGCTTCCATACGTAGTCGATGCGCCCCCACGTGCGCTCGGGCCTGCCGTTGAGCGTGGCCGGTTTGAACTTGCACAGGCTCAGGCCGGCCCTTGCGGCCTCGTCGAGACGCCGCGAGCCGGATGTGCGTTCGACCTTGCTGGCCAGCACCTTGCCGTCCACGTCGATCAGGAAAGTCAGGCGCACGATCCCCGTTTCGTTCGCTCGCCGCGCCGCTGCCGGGTACGCCGGTTTCTCGCAGGTGTTGGCGTCTACCACCGCCGGCGTCCGGTACTCTTCCGGCGGCTTCACGCTCGTGACGGCGCTGATCGTCGGCGCGGACACCGGGACCTGCACCGTCACCTCGGGCGGAGGAATGTACGGCGGCGGGGGCGTCGTCAGCTTGGGCGGCGGCGGCGGGGGCGGCTTGTCGGGCGGCGGAGCCTTGATCTCCTCGATGATCTTCGTCTCGAGCGGTTGGCGAACCACCTCGACGATCTTGCGCGCGAGGCCGTGCACGAGGGCGTAGACCAGCACCACGTGAAACGCGACCACCGCCACCAGCCCGGTCAACCGCCTGCTGGAGTCTTTCTGTACCGCGTAGCTCATCGCTGATACGGGGGGCGAAGCTTACTCGAAAATCGTTGCACGGCTTGGGCGGTAGCTCAGAAAAGAGAAAAGGGGCTTGCGCCCCTTTTTTCCACACGAACCCTTCGATCAGAACTTCATCGTCAGGTTCAGGAAGATCAGCCGGCCAAGCGCGTCGTAGGTTCCGGGGAACGTATTGCCGTTGCCGAAAACGCTGGGATCCGCGGTGCCGCTGCCAACGATCGGCGGATCCTTGTCGAACAGGTTGTTGATGCCGCCGCGCAGGCTGAAGGTCTTGTCGATATTCCACAGGCCCGCGATGTCGAAATAA
>VBCH01000025.1 GCA_005884455.1 Betaproteobacteria bacterium | reverse complement strand
CTCGTGCTCCGGAGCAACGCTGAACGTATTGCAGCCTGCGCTTGGAAACACGTTCTCGGTATCGTTGACGGAGCAAAATGTCTCGCAGCCGCCCGTGGTTTTCAGTCAGACGTTTACAGTCCAGGCCGCCGCGGGATCCAACCCCAGCGGAGCGGACTTCAACCCCATTACGTCCACCGCGCTTGGTTTCACCGTCAACGGCAATCCCGCCAATGCGCCGGCTCGAACCATCACCGGCGTGACTCTTCAGGGCACAGCTTCGGGGCCAGGGCCGTTGAATTTCTCCTGGACCGCGAGTGCAGGAAGCGCCGGCTGCAGCATTCCGGCCGGCTCCAGCACTTCGACGACCAAGCTGCTCAGCATCACCAGTGTCGGAACTTGCAGCGTCACGATGACGGTTAGTAACGGATTCCCGCCCAATGCCGTGGTGACCAAGACGGTCACGATTAGTTCGAGCGTCCTGTTCGCGAACGTCGCGACTATACTCGGCAACCCCCTGGGTAGCGGTGCCCAATGCACCGGTTGCCATCAGTCAGGCGGTAACACACCATCTTGGGTCAACGATGCCGGCCTCCGCGCGCGTCTTGCTGGGGTCATCGATGGAACCCAGTCCAGCCTGCTGTTGCTCTGTCCGACGTTTGGTAGTGGCGCTGGGGGCAACGCAGCGTGTACGGGTATGCCATTCCCCCAAACGGGGTTTGGCGGTGGAAACTTCACTAACTATGACGCCTTCCTGACCTGGATTTTTAATGGTCAGCCATAGGCTAGGTGACGAGGAGAGATCATGGGAGCGAGGCTTTGCAAACTGTTAGTAGGGATCCTTGTCGCCGCGATCCTTGCCGCCTGCCACAAGGGGGGCGGAGGGGCCAGCAGCGACAGTAGCCCGACGACTACCCCACCCAGCAGTAACTGGGATTCGATGATCTGGGATCAGGGTAAGTGGCAATAAGGGAAGATTTCAATGGAGAATCGCGCCATGAGTAAATTCATTTGGTTTCTGGCAATCACAGCCGCCGCCGTCGGGGTATTTGCCATGCCCGCCGTTGCGGGTCCGATCTCGGGGCTCACCACCTTCGTCCCCGGCACGCCGGCTACGGCTGCAGACGTGAACAACAACTTCACGATCATCCGGAATGCCGGCAACGACACCGACACTCGCTTGATCAACGTCGAAGCGAATCGGGTCCTCAAGACGGGCGATACGATGTCCGGAACCCTTACTGTGCCCACCTTGACTTACGCAGTTCCAAAAGTCGCATTTTGGTCGTTTCAAGGCCGCGGCTTCATACACGACACGGGGAACGGTTTTGCTCCTTGCTTTCCGGATACATTGGCTTGGAGCGGCGCGGGGACTTCCACTTTCCGCGCTCCCGTCAATCTGCCTCATGGCGCTACGATCACTGGCGTGACGTACAACTACTGGAAAAGTAACGCGGCTGCGGACAATTCGACGTTTGCCCTGAACCGAACCAGTCTCCCGGCGACCGGGAGCGTATCCGCGATGGCTACCCTTGCGTCCTCGGCCCTCAGCCACACGGCGGTCTCAACAAACACAATCACCAATCCGGTGATTGACAATCAGAATTTCAGTTACCACATGGTTGTGACGCTTGGTGGGACAGCTGGCACACACTGCGTTGATGCGGTGACAATCAGATATACCTACGTAAATCCTTAGTTCGAGCTCTAACTTTGGTTGTTTGGACGATCACTTCACCGCGCTCCAGTCTGACTAGTTTCCCCGCGCCGCCTTCACCGCGCGCCCGAGCGCGTCGCCAATGGTCCGCGCTTCTTCGACGGTGATGTGCCGCGAGAAAAGCCGCTCGATTTCCGCTTTGTAGACCGGCCACATCTTTCTCCGCATCGCGAGCCCCGCGCGGGTGATGACGCAGTCGTAGCCGCGGCGGTCGTGCGCAGTGTCCTCGCGCTCGATGAGCCTGGCGTCCTCCAGCCTGTCCGCGAGGCGAGTGAGGTTGCTGCGCGAGAGCACGACGCGGCGCGCGAGTTCGTGCATGCGCAGCCTTCCGCCCTCGGCCTTTTCCAGCTCCCAGAGCACGTCGTACCAGCCGAGCGGGGGAAGCCCGGCTTGCGCCAGTGCGGTCTCGATTCTCTCGATCAGCGTCGCGTGCGCTGTCAGCAGCACCGCCCAAGCGTGGCTCTTGGGGTCGTTGTCCTTGGTCATGGGCAGGGCGAATTATGACAAGAGGTAGTTGCATTTGCAATGATTTGGTGGCAGCATATCGTTGCATCTGCAACTATCTGTGACGCAATCCAACCTTCAAGGAGAGAACCATGCTGAAGCAAATCGATCGAGAAGAGCTGCGCCGGAAGCTCGCCGGAAAGACCCGGCCGGTGCTCGTCGAGGCCCTCCCGGAGAAATACTGGCGCGACTGGCACCTGCCCGGGGCGCGGCATCTGCCGCACGACGAGGTGGACAGGCTCGCGCCCGAAGTGCTGCCCGACAGGGCCGCCGAGATCGTCGTCTATTGCGCGAGCCGCAGCTGCCAGAATTCGCACGTCGCGGCGCATCGCCTGGCGCAGCTCGGCTACGAAAACGTCGCCATCTATCCGGGCGGCAAGCAGGACTGGATGGAAGCCGGATTTCCACTGGACCGGGGCGCTGCCCTCGCGGCGTAGTTCGTTTGCTCACCCTTTCCCTCTCCGCGGGGAAGGGCCTCGCGCGGAGCGGAAGAACCGGGCGCGCGCGGATGCGATAATCCCGTTCGATGAGGTGCGCGCTAAGCGTTTTGACGCTCATCGCCGCGTCGGCGCTGCCGCTCGCGGCGCGCGCACAGCCTTCCTGGCCGAGCCACACGGTGCGCATCATCGCGACGAGCCCGCCGGGAGGGTCGGTGGATTTTCTCTCGCGCGCGCTCGCCGAGGACTTCAGCAAGACCTTCGGCGCGCCGTTCGTGGTGGAGAGCCGGCCGGGGGCGAACGGCAACATCGGCGTCGATTTGGTGGTCAAGGCGCCCGCGGACGGCCATATGCTCTTCGTCGCGCCGCCGGGGCCGTTCGCCATCAACGCCCATCTGATGAGCTTCATGCCGTTCAATCCGGCGAGCGACGTCGCGCCGGTGGCGATGCTCGGCGTCGCGCCCCTGCTCCTCGTCGTGCATCCCTCGGTGCCGGCGAAAGATCTTCGCGAGCTGCTCGCCTGGCTGCGCGGCGAGGGCGCCCACGCGCACTATGCTTCGCAGGCGGTCGCCTCGACCGGGCACCTCGCGATGGAATTGCTCAAGTCGCTCGCGGGCGTCGATGCCGTGCACGTTCCCTACAAGGGGTCGGCCGCGCAGGCGACGACCGACCTCCTCGCCGGCCGCGTGGTGATGAGCTTCGTCAACACCAGCGCCGCGCTCCAGCACGTCCGCGACGGCCGCTTGCGCGCGATCGCGGTGGCGGAGCTGAAGCGGATCGATGCCGCGCCCGAGATTCCCACGCTCGCTGAGTCGGGTCTGCCGGGGTTCGAGGCGACGCCGTGGCTGGGCCTGGGCGCGCGCTCGGGCACTTCGCGCGAGATCATCCACAGGTTGAACGACCGCGCCTCTCGGGCGCTCGCGCACCCGGAGGTCGCGCGCCGCATGGCGAACCTCGGCGTCGAGGCGCGCCCGATGACGCCCGAACAGTTCGCCGAATTCGTGCGCGCCGAGAGCGGAAAGTGGGCCGAGATCATCCGCCGCTCGGGAGCGAAGGTGGAGTAGGAGAGATATCATTCCGGCGGAAGCGGGTTCCTGCAAATGGCGCACAAGCTGACTCATCTCTCCGCGGTCGAGCTCGCCCGGCTCGTCCGCACGAAAAAGGCGAGCCCGGTCGAAGTGGTCGAGGCGCATCTCGCGGCGATCCAGAGGGTCAACCCCGCGGTCAACGCCTTCTGCACCGTCGCCGCCGAGAAGGCGCTCGCCTGGGCGCGCGAGGCGGAGCGGGCGGTGAAGAAGCGCGCGAAGCTCAAGCCCCTGCACGGCGTTCCGGTCGCGATCAAGGACCTCACGCTCACCGCGGACATACGCACGACCTTCGGCTCGACGCTCTACCGCGATCACGTGCCCACCGAGGACGCGGAGGTGGTGCGCAGGCTCAAGGCGGCCGGCGCGATCGTTCTCGGCAAGACCAACACGCCTGAGTTCGGCGCGGGGGCGAACACGGTGAACAAGGTGTTCGGCGCGACGCGCAACCCCTGGAATACGGCGCTTTCGGCCTCGGGCTCGACCGGGGGCGGAGCGGCAGCGCTCGCCGCGCGCATGGCGCCGCTCGCCGAGGGTACGGATTTCGCCGGCTCGCTGCGCACGCCGGCGGCCTTCTGCGGCGTGCTCGGCCTGCGCACCACCGCGGGACTCGTTCCCAAGCACCCGGCGGCGATGCCCTGGCACGACCAGAGCGTGGCCGGGCCGATGGCGCGCTCGGCCGAGGACTGCGCCCTCCTTCTCGATGCGATGACCGGGCTTTCCGGAAAGTCGCCGCTCTCCGCTCCCGCGCCGTGGAGGAGCGCGCGCGAGGCGGTCGCGAAGGCGAGGAGCCTGAGGGGCCTGCGCCTCGCCTACGCGCCCGACATCGCCGCAATCGGCGTGGACGAGGAGATCGAGCGCATCTGCCGGACCGCGGCGCGCGATCTGCGCGACGCCGACGGCGCGACGCTCGAGGAAATCGAATTCAACCTGTCGGACGGGCGCGACGCGTTTCTCGCGCTGCGCGGCGAAGCGATGGTGGGCAATCATTTCGACCGGCTGGAGCGCATCGGCGAGCTCGGCGACAACCTCGCCGGCAACATCCGCGCGGGGCTCGCGCTCACCTCGAGCGAGATCGCGCGCGCGGAGCGCAAGCGCGCGGAGATCTGGCACCGCTGGCGCGCGCTATTCGAGCGCTACGACGCGCTCCTCACCCCGACCGCTCCGGTTCCGCCGTTTCCGGTGGAGAAGAACTATCCCGAGGTGGTCGAGGGCAGGAAGATGCAGCACTACATCGACTGGATCGGCCCGACGTTCCTGGTGTCGCTCGCTGCGCTGCCCGCGGCGAGCGTGCCCGCGGGCCTCACCGCCGCCAGGCTGCCGGTGGGCCTGCAGATCGTCGGCCCGAGATTCTCGGAGCCGATGATCCTGACGATCGCGAAGTTCGCCGAAGAGGCGCACCCGATCGGGCTGCCGCCGAATTGCGCGTGAGGCGCACTAGGGGGCGACCGCGACCGCGGTCAGGCTTCCTCCGGAGGGCGGGAGTATCGCCGTCGCGGTAACCGCTCCGCTGGCGGTGCTCACGCTGTTGACGATGCGCACGGACGCTTGTTCCGCTTGGGATTATAAGCCGTCGCTAATACAACACGCTCCTCACAGCGCTCTTGTAACAAAACGTAAATGGACCGATCGCAAAAGATGCGGAATAATCCCTCCGAGTTTCTGTTTACACGTCAGGCCGAGAAACAACCCGCTATGCCGATGGCATGGCACGCTACGAAGGGAGATTCCTCATGATGAACATCCGAAACGTCCTGATAGGCTTTATCGTGTCTGCAATCGTGGTCGGGATCGCCGTTTCCTGCGGCGGCGGCGGCGGGGGGAGTTCTGGCGGCGCGCCGGCGACGGTGATCCGCTCCGCGTCTCTCGATGGGACTCAGGCGGGCACGGGGGCAACAGGCACCGGCCGCGGCGCGGTGGTGGTCAACCCGACGACGATGGCAATTACCGGCGGCATCACCTTTACCGGCCTTACCGGTAACGCGACAGGCGCGCACATTCACCGCGCCAATGGCAATGTTGCTTATGGATTGCAGCTTGCCCCTGACAGCGTCTCGGGCGTTAACGCCACGGGCGTTTTGCTGAATAATATTACGCTCAGTGCTGCGGACTATGCCGAGCTGCTCGCCGGCACTCTTTACTTCAACGTTCACACGGCGATGTTTCCCCTCGGCGAGATCCGCGGCCAGATCAACATACAAGGCGGCGTCGTCGCCGGCACTACGCCGCTCGACAACTTGCAGGAAGTTCCCGCCAGCACGTCCCCCGCGACGGGCCACGGTACGGTAGTAGCGGACGCGGCAACCGGTGCCGTCCTGATCGCGTATATTGCGCACACCGTGGCCAACGCGAACGCAGCGCATATCCACACCAGTCCCTCCGGGCCGGGGAGCACCGGAGGTGTCATCCTCGGATTCCCCAATCTCCAAACGAACGTGGACGGCGCCGGAACGAATCTCGCGTACCCGCCCGTGACATCGCCACCGGCCGCACCGACCGCACTGAGCTCAACGAACATGGCGAATTTCCTCGCGAATTATCTTTATTTCAACGTTCATAGCAATGTTAATAACTTCTGCGCTCCCGCCGCCAACTGCGCGGCCGGCGAGATTCGCGGAAACATAACTGCGCTTCAATCCTCGGGCTCCGGTTATTAGGACGATAACTGCGCGCGTGCGCAGTGGAATCGCGATCGTGGCGCTTGCCCTCGCCGCTTGCGGAGCAGGCAGCGGCGAGGGGCTCGACCAGAACGGCCAACCCCTTCCCGGCGGCGGCGCGCCGCCCTCCGGGCTCCAGCCGACGCTCGCCTCCATCCAGGACAACGTCTTTACGGTCACCTGCGCCGTCCCGGGCTGCCACGGCGGGGCAGGGGCGCAGCAGGGGCTGCGGCTCGATCCGGGTTTCTCCGCGGGCAATCTCATCAACGTCCCCAGCCCGCGCGACCCGAACCTGATCCGCGTGGTCCCGGGCGATCCCGACGCGAGCTTCATCATCCAGAAGCTCCAAGGCACGCAGACTCTCGGCGACCGCATGCCTGACGGCGGGCCCTACCTGACGACGGCGACGGTCAACGTGATCCGCCAGTGGATTCTGGACGGCGCGCCGCAGTGAAAACCGGAACGGTCATCGCGCTGCTGCTCGCCGCGGCGCTGCTCGCGCCCGCCGCCTCGCTCGCCGAGCCGTATCTCGCGGTGCGGACCGGGTACAAGTGCATGGTCTGCCACGTCAATCCCACGGGCGGCGGCAAGCGCACCGAGTTCGGCAGCATTTACAGCCAGACCGCCATGGCCGCGGAGCGCCTCGATCTACGCACGGGTCAGACCGTTCCGGGTGGCGCATCCGAACCGGCGTCGTGGACGGGAAAACTCAACGATCAATTCGCGGTCGGCAGCGACCTGCGGGCCAATATGCAATACATCGCCGTCCCGCACGACACCGACACCTTCGCTTTCACCCCGCACGCGCAGGCCTATCTCGAGGTGAAGCCGATCGCCGAGCGCCTGACGATCTATCTCGACGAGCGCGTTTCGCCCGGCGCGGCGACCAACCGCGAGACCTACGCCATGCTCTGGTTCGCGAACAAGAGTGCGTACGTCAAGGCGGGCCGCATGTTCGTTCCGTTCGGGCTGCGCATCGAGGACGACACCGCCTTCATCCGCCAAGTGACGGGCACGAACTTCAATTCATCCGACGATGGAGTCGAAGGGGGCCTCGAGCTCGGGCCGTGGTCCGCCCAGGTTTCCGTCACGAACGGCGCCGGCGGAGGCACGGAGACCAACCGCGGCAAGCTGATCAGCTCGCTCTTCGCCTACGTTCAGCCCGTCTGGCGCGTGGGCCTGAGCGCGAGCGCCAATTTCAACGGTGCGGCCGATCGCCGCATGCAGAGCGTTTTCGCTGGGCTGCGCACCGGCAGCGTGAGCTGGCTCGCTTCGGGCGTGTACATCACCGACGACGGAACCCCGACCGGGAGGTTGAAGCAATGGGCTACGCTCGTCGAAGGCAACTACGAGGCGGCCAGGGGCCACAACCTCAAGGTCACCTACGAATACTACGACCCCAACGCCGATGTGAAGGAGGACCAGCGCGAGCGCTACAGCGCGGTGTGGGAATACGTGCCGTTCCAGTTCACGCAGTTCCGCCTGGGCGCGCGCAAGGGCAACGGCATTCCCCAGAACAACGCGCAGAACGCGACCGAGCTCTTCCTTCAGTGGCACGCGTTCTTCTAGGGCGTCAGCCCCAGGGCCCGAGGTAGGGCTCGCCTGTATACGTATCGGATTTCGGCTCGACCGCGTCGGGCCACTGGCTGACGCGCGCCGGGACGCGCGTCCTCTTGGGCCGCGGCCTCCCGTTCCAGCCGACCTGCTCCATGTAGTAATAGAGCTGGATCGCGTGGCCGGCCGGGTCGAGCACATGGGCGCTGTAGTCGATCCCCGGTGAGAGCGCACTCGGGATCTCGATGAATTTCCCGCCGCGCCCCTTGAGGAAATCGACCGCCGCGCGCAGCTGCCGGTAGGTCGCGACCTGCACGCCGAAGCTCATCACGGTGGTGTGCGGCGAGAGCCCGAGTTTTTCCCGCAGCGAGATCGGATAGAGCGCGAGCGAATGGTGCTCGGTGTTGCAGCGGAGAAACACACAGCGGTGGCCTTTCCACGTCAGGGCCTCGGTGCGCGTGAAGCCCATGATGCCGGTGTAGAAATCCTCCATTTTTTTCAGGTCGCGGCAGAAAAGCCGGATCGGGCCGTGGCGCACGACCTTGAACGGCCGCGGCAGCAGGATGCCGTCGACGTCGTACTTCGCCGGCATTTTTTCCGGATGGCGAAAGCCCGAATTGAAATCGACGCCCTGCCCGCGGCTTTTCTCCACCTCCTGGTATTCCGGTATCTGCGGAAGCGGCGGGCGCTCGCGGAATCCGCGCTCGTGCATCGCCTGCGGCTTCGAGAGGCCCGTCCAGCCGATCTGCTCCATGCCGTAGTAGATCTCGTTGCGATGGCCCTCCGGATCATAGGGATAACAATGCCAATTGGAGCCCGGCATATCGCGCCCGACGCGGCTGATGCGCACGCCTTTCGCGTTGAACCAGTCGACCGCGTTCGACACCTCGCCGAGGCTCGCCACCTGCCAGGTCATCTGGTTCACGGTGACATCCGGCGGAATGTCGCCCCCCCGGCCCGCGGCGTTGTAGATGATGCCGTTGCACAGGACGAAGGAATGGTGGTCGGTGCCGTGGCGCAGGAAATACATGTTGGTGTCGCCGAGCTTCTTCAGCTCGTCGCGCTTTGGATGGTGCTCGGCGACGTCGAGCGGATCGGAGATGCGCAAGCCCAGCCCCTCGCAGTAGAAATCGAGGCAGGCCGCGGGATCGGGGACGTTCAGGCCGAAGTGTCCGAGCCGCCGGATCTTGAAAGGCTGCGCGAGCAGCACGCCGCCGACGTCGAACCTGCCGTTCCTTTTCGCTGCCATGACGGCTACTCCTTGTGATCGGGGAAGAGCCTGCCTGCGAGCGCCATGCCCGCCACCCAGTCGCGGCTCTGGTGGTTGTACTGGCCGATGCGCCCGAATTTCTTCGCGCGCTCCTCGCACACTTCCGGCGAGGGCGTGATGAGCTCGGCGCCGCCCGCGAGCGCTCCCACCTGCGCGCGGCAGGCAAGCTCGAAGAAATGGTGGTAGATGTACGCCTCGGCGAGCGAAGTGCCGCACACGAGCGCCCCGTGGTTCTCGAGGATCATGGTCCATTTGTCGCCGAGCGCGCGCGCGAGCTGCGCCGTGCCCTCGGGCGTAGTGTCGTCCGCCACGTTCGGGTAGTACGCGATGCGGTTGTAGAAGCGCATCGCCTGCTGCGTGATGGGGCGCAGGCCCCCCTTCTGCGCGGACACGGCGAGGTTCGCCGGGGAATGCGTATGCACCGCGGCGACGATGTCGGGGCGCGCCTTGAGCACCGCGGCGTGCAGGTTGGTCGCGGCGGGGCTCGCCTTGTAGCCGGAGTCCGTCACCTGACGGCCGTCGAGGTCGTATTTCACGAGGTTCGAGGCGGTGACCTGCTCCATGAAGACCTTGTCCGCCTTGACCAGGAAATGCTCCGGCTCGCCCGGAAGGCGCACCGAGATATGGTTGTAGGTCATGTCGACGAAGACGAAGTGCGCGATCAGCCGGTGGGCGGCGGCGAGCTCGCAGCGCAGCTGCCACTCGTCCGCGCTCACGCGCTCGCGGACTGGACGCTCAAACTTTTCGATTGCAGCGGTCATAATGCGCGGATGAAACGACGCCCCGGGGCGGCAGTGCTGTTCGCGCTTGCGATTCTAGCAGCGGCGGGCGCGAGCGAGGTGGGCGCGCAGCCCTACCCGAGCAAGCCGGTCCGGATCGTCGTCCCGAACGCGACGAGCGGCCTTGCGGACATCTGCGCGCGGCTCCTCGCGTCGAACCTCGGCGAAGCGCTAGGACAGGCTTTCCTCGTCGACAACCGGCCCGGGGCAGGCGGAACCATTGGGACTGCGGCCGCGGCTAGGTCCGCGCCAGACGGTTACACGCTGCTCGCGGTGTTCGACAGCCACGCCAACAATCCGTATCTGTTCGCAAGCCTTCCCTACGACACGCTCGCCGACTTTGCTCCGATATCGCTGCTCGCGCGTGGGCCACTTGTTCTCGTGGTCGGCACCAAGGTCGGGTCGAGCACGGTCGACGAGCTCGTGAGGCTCGCCAAATCCAGGCCGGGCGCGGTGAACTTCGCCACCGTGGGCCCGGGCTCTCCCGCCCGGCTGTTGATGGAGCTGCTCAGGCTCGAGGCGGCGATCGACGTCACCATGGTGCCCTACAAGGGCGCCGGGCTCGCGCTCGGCGATCTGGTCGCGGGCCAGGTCGACGCGATGTTCGCGACCGTCCCGAGCGTGAGCTCGCACTTGAAAGCGGGGCGGCTGACCGCGCTCGCGGTGACTTCGGCGCGGCGCAGCGCTGTGCTCCCCGGCGTTCCGGCGATGAGCGAGACCTACCCGGGGTTCGTATCCGAGGCCTGGGTCGGGCTGCTCGCGCCAGCGAAGACGCCGCGCGAGATCGTCGCGCGCCTCAACACCGGGGTCGCGCAGGTCCTCGGGCAGTCCGAGGTGAAAAGGCGCTTCGCCGAGCTAGGGCTGGAAACCGCGCCCGGCTCGCCGACGGATTTCGACCGCTGGATTCGCGCGGAGATGGAGCGCTGGGGCCGCGTGATTCGCGAGCAGAAAATCACCTTAGAATAGGAACCGGAATCCGCATGGCCTACGAAATGATCCTCGTCGAGACCCGCGGCCGCGTCGGCCTCGCGACGCTGAATCGCCCCAAGGCGCTGAACGCGCTCAACGACGCCCTGATGAACGAGCTCGGCGACGCGCTCGCCAAATTCGACGCGGAGGAAGGAATCGGCGCGATGGTCGTCACCGGCAGCGAGAAGGCCTTCGCCGCGGGCGCCGACATAGGCGCCATGAAGGACTGGGGCTACATGGACGTATACAAGGGCGAGTACATCACGCGCAACTGGGAGCGGATGAGGTCGATCCGCAAGCCCGTAATCGCCGCGGTCGCGGGCTACGCGCTCGGTGGCGGCTGCGAGCTCGCCTTGATGTGCGACATCATCATCGCGGCGGACACGGCGAAATTCGGCCAGCCGGAGATCAAGCTCGGCATCATCCCAGGCGCGGGCGGCACGCAGCGCCTGCCGCGCGCGGTGGGCAAGGCAAAGGCGATGGACCTCGTGCTCACCGGACGCATGATGGACGCGGCCGAAGCCGAGCGCGCAGGCCTCGTCTCGCGCGTGGTCGCCGCCGACAGGCTGATCGACGAGGCGCTCGCCGCGGCGGCGCAGATCGCGGAGTTCTCGCTGCCTTCGGTGATGATGGCGAAGGAAGCCGTGAACCGTGCGTACGAGTCGCCGCTCGCGGAGGGGATGCTCTTCGAGCGGCGCCTGTTTCACGCGCTGTTCGCAACCGAGGACCAGAAGGAAGGCATGGCGGCGTTCGTGGAGAAACGCAAGCCGAAGTTCAGACACAGGTGAAGCCGTGGCGGGTCATCGCCTGGATGTGCGTGGCGCACGTGACGAGCATGGCGGGCTTCTCCACCTACGCGACGCTCCTTCCGGAACTGCAGCACGAGTGGGGCCTGAACAACTCGCAAGCGGGCTTCATCAGCGGCGCGTTCTTCGCCGGCTACATGGCTGCGGTGCCGCTGCTCACCAGCCTCACCGACCGCGTCGACGCCCGGCGCGTTTATCTCGTCTCGAGCGTCGTTGCCGCCGCCGCCCTTGCGGGGATGGCGCTGTTCGCGAACGCGCTCCTCTCGGCCTCGATCCTGCAGCTCGCCGCCGGGGCGGGGATCGCCGGCACCTACATGCCGGGCTTGCGCGCGCTCACCGACAACGTCTCGGGAACGGGCGCGCAGAGCCGCGCGGTCTCCTTCTATACCGCGGTTTTCGGCCTGGGCACGAGCCTGTCTATCCTGCTCTCGGGCTGGATCGCCGGCGCGATGGGCTTTCGCTGGGCGTTCGGCCTGGGGGCGATCGGGCCGCTCGCCGCGGGCCTTATGGTCGCTCTGGGGCTGCCCCCGAAGAAACCGCCTCCGCTGCACGGCACGCGCATGCTCGACTTCCGGCCGGTGCTTGCGAGCCGCGAGGTGCGGCCCTACATCTTCGGCTACGCCGTGCACTGCTGGGAGCTGTTCGGTTCGCGCTCCTGGCTCGTCGCCTTTATCGTTTTCGCGCAACAATTGCAGATCGCCGGGGGTGCCGCGCCCGCAGCCTGGTCCGCGGTGACGGTCGCGGCGGCCGCCAACCTCATCGCTCCGGCGGCGAGCATCGGCGGCAACGAGCTTGCGATGCGCCGCGGACGCGAGCGGCTGATCTGGATGGCCATGCTCGCCTCGGGCGTGCTCACTTGCGCGCTCGGTTTCGCTGCCGCGCTTCCGTCGCATGCGCTCGTGGGACTGGTCATGCTGCACATGTGCCTCATCATGGGCGACTCCTCCGCGTTGACCGCGGGTCTCGTCACGCGCATCGATGAGCGCATCCGCGGCGCGGCCATGGCGGTGCATTCGATGCTCGGCTTCGGCGCGGGGTTCCTCGCCCCGCTCGTGTTCGGGGCGGTGCTCGATCTGTCGGGCGGCAATTCGAGCCCGTTCGCCTGGGGCCTGGCGTTTGTGAGCCTCGGCGCCGGAGCGATCGCCATGGCCTGGGCGATCCGCCGCCGCGCCGCTCGCGGGGCTTGAGACATGAGCCCCGAGGGGCGGCCCGCGCCGCGAGAGTGGCTGCTGTTGCTCGTGCTCTCGGGCATCCAGTTCAGCCAGATGGTCGATTTCATGGTGCTGATGCCTCTCGGTACGCAGCTTATGCGGGCGTTCAACATCACCCCAACGCAGCTCGGTTTCTTCGTCTCGATCTACGCCGTGGCCGCGAGCTTGTCGGGCTTCTTCTCGGCGCTCGTGATCGACCGCTTCGACCGCAAAACCGCGATGCTCGCGCTGTACGCCTGCTTTGCAGCGACCATGGCGGCATGCGCCTTCGCTCCGAGCTACGCGACGCTGCTCGCCGCGCGCACGGCGGCCGGCGCGTTCGGCGGGGTGGTCGCCGCGAATATTTTCACGATCGTCGCGGACGTGGTCCCGGAAAGCCGGCGCGGCCGGGCCTTCGGCGCCGTGATGTCGGCCTTCTCGCTCGCCTCGATCCTGGGCGTGCCGATCAGCCTTTACCTCGCGCTGCATTTCACCTGGCGCGCGCCCTACGTGTTCCTCGCCGCGCTTTGCTCGGCGATCCTGGTGGCGGCGTGGTTCGTCATCCCGCCGGTGCGCGCCCACCTCGCGGCGGGCGGAGAGCGCAACGCGCTCGCCCAGCTCAGAGCCGTGTTCGGCGAGACCAACCATCTGAGGATTTTCGCGTTCTCGGCCCTGCTGGTGTTCTCGGGGTTCCTCGTGTTTCCGTTTATCGCGCCGTACCTGGTGACGAACGTCGGCGTGAGCGAAGCGCAACTTCCGCTGGTGTATCTGGTCGCCGGAATCGCTGCACTCCTCACTGCGCGCCTCGTCGGCGGCTGGAGCGACAGCGTCGGCCGGCGGGCGGCCTTTGCCGTGGCCGCCGCGGCCACGGGCGTCGCCGCGCTCGCGATGACGAGCCTGCCGCGCTCGCCGCTCGTCGTTGCGGTGCTCGTTTCCATGTTCATGTTCGCTGCGTCCTCGGCGCGCATGGTGCCCGCGATGGCGCTGATCACCTCGGGCGCCGAGCCGCGCCTGCGCGGCAGCGTGATGAGCTTCAATTCCTCCATCCAGCAGCTCGCCGCCGGCGCGGCTTCCTTCGTTGCCAGCGTCGTCGTGGGCCGCTCGGCCGAGGGCGAGCTGACCCGCTACTGGATGATCGGGATCCTCTCGGCGGCGGGGACGTTCGCCTGCATCGCGCTCGCTCGCCGGGTGCGCTCGGCCGAGCGGCCGTGACGTAGAATCCCGCCATCGGGAATGGCAAAGAACGCTCAGGTGATCGTTGCGGGCGCGGGGCCGGTCGGGCTGCTGACTGCGCTCGCGCTCGCGAAGCAGGACGTTTCAGTGCTGGTGCTTGAGGCCGAGCCGGCGCTTACGCTCGATTTGCGCGCGGGCACCTATCATCCGCCTTCGCTCGAGCTGATGGCGCCTTACGGCATCACCGACGAGATGCACAAGACGGCGATCAAGGTGCCGCGCTGGCAGATCCGCGACCGCAGGGAAGGCGTCATCGTCGAGTGGGACGTGACCGAAATCGGCGACCTTACGCCTTATCCCTATCGACTACACCTCGAGCAGCATCGTCTCACGCCGATCATTCTTTCGAAGCTCATGGAATATCCGAACGCCCGGGTGTGTTTCTCGCACAAGGTGACCGACATCTCGCAAACCGCCGACAGGGTCACGGTCACGGCAGCAACGCCGGGCGGAGCGGAAATATTCGAGGCCGATTGGCTTGTCGGCGCCGACGGCGGCCGCAGCACCGTGCGCAAGTGCACCGACGTGGGGTTCGACGGCTTTACCTGGGACGAGCGCTTCCTCGTGGCGAGCACGACTTACGACTACGCGCCGCACGGCTACGCCCTGAACGCCTACCTCGCGGATCCGGAGGAATGGGCCGCGCTCTTCAAGATGCCTGACGACGGGCCGCCGGGGATCTGGAGGGTGATCTTCCCCGTCCCACCAGAAGAGGAGGACGCAGTGACGCTTTCCGAGGAAATGGTCGAGAGGCGCATGCAGAGCTTCCTGCCGAGGAAGGAGCGCTACCAGATCAAGTACAAGAGCCTCTACAAGGTGCACCAGCGCGTGGCTAAGGATTTCCGCGCGGGACGCGTCCTCCTCGCCGGCGACGCCGCGCACCTCAACAACCCCATGGGCGCCTTCGGGCTGAACGGAGGGATACACGACTCGTTCAATCTCACCGAAAAGCTCGGGAAAGTGTGCCGCGGAGACGCCGACGAATCGCTGCTCGATCTCTACGTGCGCCAGCGCCGCACCGTAAACCTCGAATATGTCCAGGAGCATTCGATCAAGAACCTCAGGCGGCTCAACGAGAAATCGGAAGAGGGGCGCAAAAGGAATTTCGACGAGCTGCGCCGGCAGGCCGGGAGCCGGGAGAGCCGGCGGGAATTTTTGCTGGTGAGCAGCATGATCGCGAGCGTGCGCCGCGCCAATGCGATAACCTAAGGCTGATTCGGGGCTGAGGCACGCTCCCAGACCCCGGCGACCCGGCGCCCGGCAGAAGGCGCGGCACAAGGGGGAGGTATGGACAGAATGTGGCTCAAGCACTACCCGCCGGGCGTTCCCGCGGAGGTCGACTACAGCCAGTACCGCTCGCTCGGAGAGCTGTTCGAAAGAAATACCGCGAAATACCACGACCGCCCGGCCTACACCAACATGGGCAGGACGATCAGCTTCGGGGAGCTCGAGCGCCTGTCGCAGGCCTCCGGCGCGTGGCTTCAGGGAAAGGGGCTCGCACGGGGTGCGCGGGTCGCCGTGATGATGCCGAACTGTCTGCAGTACCCCGTGTGCGTCTTCGGCATCCTGCGCGCCGGCTACGTCGTGGTGAACGTCAATCCGCTCTATACCGCGCGCGAGCTCGAGCACCAGCTCAAGGACTCGGGTTCCGAGGCGATCGTGATTCTGGAGAACTTCGCGCACGTGCTCGAGCAGGTGATCGCGAGGACTCCCGTGAAGCACGTGGTGATCGCGTCGCTCGGCGACCTGCTCGGCGCGAAAGGGGCTATCGTTAACTTCGTCGTGCGCCGGGTGAAAAAATTGGTCCCCCGATGGGAGATCCCGGACACGATCCGCTTCAACGCCATGATCCGGGAGGGGGAGCGGCTCGATCTCAAACGCGTCGCCGTCGCTCACGACGACATCGCGTTCCTTCAGTACACGGGAGGCACGACCGGGGTATCCAAGGGCGCGGTGCTCCTGCACCGCAACATCCTCGCCAACCTCGAGCAGGCCGCAGCGTGGTTGAGACCGTTCGTGGACGAAGACGAGCCCCAGGCGATCGTCACCGCCTTGCCGCTCTATCACATCCTCTCGCTCACCGCCAACTGCCTGCTCATGATGAAGGCGGGCGGATGCAACATCCTCATCACCAATCCGCGCGACATTCCCGGATTCGTGAAGGAATTGCGGAAGCACAAGTTCACCATGTTCACCGGGGTGAACACGCTCTTCAACGCGCTCATGAACCATCCCGGGTTCGCGAAGATCGATTTCTCCGGCCTGAAGGTCGCCCTCGGCGGCGGCATGCCGGTGCAGAAGGCGGTCGCGGACCGCTGGAAGAAAATGACCGGCTGCACGCTCATCGAGGCCTACGGCCTGTCGGAGACTTCCCCCGCGGTGACCATCAATCCGCTGGACCTCAAGGACTACAACGGGTCGATCGGACTGCCGATCTCTTCGACGGAGGTGGTGCTGAGGGGAGACGACGGGAAAGACGCCCCCTCCGGCTCGCCCGGCGAGATCTGGGTGCGCGGCCCCCAGGTGATGAAAGGCTATTGGAACAGCCCGGCTGAGACCGCAAGGGTACTCGGCCCCGATGGGTTCCTCGCCACCGGAGACATCGGCGAGATGGACGAGAAAGGCTACGTTAGGATCGTCGACCGCAAGAAGGACATGCTCCTGGTGTCCGGGTTCAACGTGTATCCGAATGAGATCGAGGCGGTGGTCGCGATGCTCCCGGGCGTGCTCGAATGCGCGGTCATCGGCGTGCCCGACGAGCACTCCGGCGAAGTTCCCAAGCTCTTCGTCGTGAAGAGGGACGCATCGCTCACGGAAGCCGACATCCGAGCCCACTGCGAGGCCAACCTCACCGGTTACAAGCGGCCCAAGTACATCGAATTCAGGAAGGAATTGCCCAAGACGAACGTGGGGAAGATCCTGCGCCGCGCCCTCCGCGAGGAGGCGAAGACGTAGGGCTTACGTTTTCCCGGGACGCTGTTTGTTGGAATTGAGCTGCCCGTCGATCGCCTTCATCAAGAGGTCGCGCGCGACCGGCTTGGTCAGCAACTGTGCGGCGCCGAGCTTGCGCGCCTGCGTGTAGGTTTCGTCGTCGCCGCGTCCGGTGATCACGATCACCGGAATATTCCGGGTCGCCGGATCGGTATGCAGCGCCTCGATCATCTCGAATCCGTCCAGATAGGGCACCGAAAGGTCGAGGAGGATCAAGTCGGGTGCGTTGTCGATAACGGCGCGCAAACCGAGCACCGCGTCCTCAGCCGTAAGCACGTCGTGTCCCGCGCTCGCAAGATGCACCCGCAAGAGGTCGAGGAACGTAAGGTCGTCTTCGATGATTACGATCTTGGCCAATTGCCCTTCTCGTACGCCGGGAGAACCGGCGTATCACGATAGTCTGGGCGCGGACGGGCAATCTAGCAACTACGTCCATCGGCCTACTCCGCCGGCGCGGAGTCAGCTAACGCGCGTGCGAGGCGGCGAGCTCGGGGTGAACGGCGAGCACGCGCTTGCGGAGCTCGAGCAGGTACGGATCGCGCACGCCGTGTTCGATCAATCCGTGCACCGTCTCGAGCAGGTATTCGGCCGGCGAGCCCAGCTGCCCGCGCGCGCTCACCAGAGCTTTGATGACGGTCTCGAGGGGGAGCTTTCCGGCGTAGTTGGGATGCGAGCGGTTGACGAAAAAGGCCACTGCCCGCAGCGTCTCCCCGCCCGAATCGACCCTCGCCCAGCGCGGCGCGTAGGCGCCGAGCACCATTTCACGCCGCCACAGGAGGCGCAGCTCGTCCGCCGCGTGGTGAGCGGCGATGCGATACGTCACGCCGCGGCAGCTGCCGCCCGAGTCGAGGCCGAGCACGAGGCCGGGCCTTTGCCGCGAGCCGCGGTTGACGTGCGACCACAGGCAGAAGCTGCGGTGAAAGCCGTGCAGCCGCGCGACGCGCCGCTCCTCGTAATGGACGATCGGGTTCCAGACGAGCGAGCCGTAGCCGAACAACCATACGTCAGCGCCGGGCTCGTGCCCGTCGAGAACCTCCCGGAGGGAGGCTTCCTGCTCCGCGTCGGAGAGCACCCGCACCTCAGGATTGAACCTGCGAAACGTCGCCCGCAGCAGGTCGTTCTCGAGGTCGGCGCGGGTGAGGGCCACGCTACGCGGCTCTCGCCGAAGGGCGCGACGCGCGGAATGCGGCGAGCAGCGCGGCTTCCTTCTTCTTGGCCACGTCCAGATGGCGCCGCTTGACGTGGCCGAAGCCGCGGATGTGCTCGGGAATGCCGGCGAGTTCCACCGCGAGCCTGAGGTTCTCGCGGTCCAGGCGATCGAGCAGCTCGGCCACCGTCATTTCGTATTCCGCGATCAACCGCCGTTCCGTCCTGCGCTCTTTGGTGTAGCCGAAGACGTCCAGCGCGGTGCCGCGCAGGCCCTTCAGCTTCGCGAGGATCCTGAACGCGGGCATCATCCAGGCACCGAACTGGGACTTCGACGCCTCGCCCGTGCGCGGATCCGGCTTGTTGAAAACCGGGGGAGCGAGATGGAACTTGAGCTTGTAGCCTCCCTCGAACATCGCTCCGATCTTCCGGGCGAACGCACGATCGGCGTACAGGCGCGCGACTTCGTATTCGTCCTTGTAAGCGAGGAGCTTGAAGTAGTAGCGGGCGACTGCCTCGGTGAGCGCCGTGCCTCCGATCTTGAGCGCTTCGGTTTCGCGCACGCGCTCGACGAGCTTGCGGTAGCGCTCGGCGTACGCGGAATCCTGGTACGCCGTGAGAAACTCGACCCGGCGCGCGACCAGCTCGTCGAGGTTGCGCGAGAGCGCCTGCGAGATGGGAATGACTTCAGCCGGCGTCGCAATCCGTTCCACCGACGCGAGGTCGACCGCGGCGCGACGGCCCCACATGAATGCTTTTCGGTTGAATTCGACCGCCACCCCGTTCAGCTCGATCGCGCGAACGAGCGACTCCTCGGCAAGCGGGACGCGGCCCTGCTGGAAGGCGTAGCCGAGCATGAACATGTTGGTGGCGATCGCATCGCCCATAAGAGCGGTCGCGAGTTTTCCGGCCGGGACTAATTCGACGTTCCTCGCTCCCGCCGCATCGACGATGTCGGCCTCGAGCCGAGTGCCGGGAAGCTGCCAGTCGGGGTTCTTCACGAAATCGGCGGTCGGCGATACGGTCGCGTTGACGAGCACCTTGGTGCGCTTGTCGTTCATTTTCGACAGAGCCTCGGAGCCCGAAGTCACGACGAGATCGCAGCCGAGCACGAGGTCGGCGGCGCCGGTGCCGACGCGCACGGAGTGGAGTTCCGCGGGCGAGGGCGCGATCCTCACGTGCGACATCACCGGGCCGAATTTCTGGGCGAGGCCGCTCATGTCGAGCACGGTGGCACCCTTGCCTTCGAGGTGCGCAGCCATCGCGACGATCTGGCCGATGGTGATCACCCCCATGCCGCCGATCCCCGTCACGAGGATGCCGAACGGGCGATCGAGGGAGCCGTGCCTTGGCTGCGGTAGGGCTGCAAATTCCGCTTCCCCCTCGGGCAGCGCTGCCTTGCCCTTCTTCAGGGTGCCGCCTTCGACCGTGACGAAGCTCGGGCAGAATCCCTTCAGGCAGGAATAGTCCTTGTTGCACGAGGACTGGTTGATCGTGCGCTTGCGACCGAACTCGGTCTCCAGAGGCTCGACCGAAAGGCAATTCGACTGGACGCTGCAATCGCCGCAGCCTTCGCAGACCATCTCGTTGATGACCACGCGCCGGGCGGGGTCGGGGAACTCTTTGCGCTTTCTGCGCCGGCGCTTCTCGGTGGCGCAGGTCTGCACGTAGATGATCGCCGAAACACCTTTCTTCTCGCGCAGCTCGCGCTGCACCGCGTCGAGGTCCTCGCGCGGCCGGATCGTCGTTCCGGGGGCCCAGGCCAGTCCCGCCGGCAACGGTTCTTTCTCGTCCACGACCGCGACGATCGGGCTCACGCCCTCGGCGGCGATCTGACGCGAGATCATCCCCGGGTCGAGCGGACCGTCGAAAGGCTGGCCGCCGGTCATGGCGACCGCGTCGTTGTAAAGGATCTTGTACGTCATGCTCACGCCGGCTGCCACGGCGGCGCGGATCGCGAGCAGTCCCGAGTGATAGTAAGTGCCGTCGCCGAGGTTGGCGAACACGTGCGGGCATTCGGTGAACGGCGCCTGCCCGATCCAGGGGGCGCCTTCGGCGCCCATGTGGGTGAACGTCGAGGTGTTGCGGTCCATCCAGACCGCCATGAAGTGGCAGCCGATGCCGGCCATGGCGCGGCTGCCCTCGGGAACCCTGGTCGAAGTGTTGTGCGGGCAACCCGAGCAGAAGTACGGCAGTCTGCTCTCGACCACGCGCGGCCTCGCCAGCGCCTTCTCCTTGAACTCGAGGTAGGCAAGGCGCTCACGGTAGCGCTCGCCCATGGCGCGGTCGAGGCCGAGCTTTGCGAAGCGGCTCGCGAGCGCCTTGGCGATCAGCGCGGCAGACAGCTCGTAGTGAGCGGGGAGAAGCCAGTTGCCGGCGGGCTTGCCTTCGGCGATCGACCACTCGCCGTTGTCGTCGAACTTGCCGACCACGCGTGGCGCACGCGTCCCCTCGCGCCAGTTGTAGAGCTCTTCCTTGATCTGGTACTCGATGACCTGGCGCTTTTCCTCGACGACGAGGATCTCTTCGAGCCCTTCGGCGAAGCGGCGCGCCCCCTGCGGCTCGAGCGGCCAGGACATCGCCACCTTGTAGAGACGGATGCCGGCGTCCGCGGCAACGCGCTCGTCGATCCCGAGGTCGGCGAGCGCCTGCAGCGTATCGCCGAAGGACTTGCCGGTCGTCACGATGCCGAATCGGGCCTTCGGGCTGTCCCAGAGGATTCGATCCAGCCTATTCGCGCGGCAGTACGCGAGCGCCGCGTACACCTTGTAGTCGAGCAGCCTCGCCTCCTGCTCGAGGAAGGCGTCGGGCCAGCGGATGTTGAGACCCCCCGGCGGCATCGCGAAGTCCGGGGGCATCACGATGTTCACGCGTTGCGGATCGATTTCCACCACGGCGCCCGATTCGATCACGTCGGTGACGCACTTGAATGCCACCCAACATCCCGAGAATCGCGACATCGCGATCCCGTGCAGGCCGAGGTCGAGGTATTCCTGGACGTTCGACGCGTTGAGCACCGGGATGCAGCAGGCTTTGAAAATATGCTCGCTCTGGTGCGCCAGGGTGGAAGACTTGGCCGCGTGGTCGTCGCCCGCCAGCACGAGCACGCCGCCGTGCTTGGACGTGCCCGCGGAGTTCGCGTGCTTGAAGACATCGCCGCAGCGGTCGACGCCCGGCCCCTTGCCGTACCACATCGCGAACACGCCGTCGTATTTCGCGTCCGGGTACAGGTTCACCTGCTGCGTGCCCCAGATCGAGGTGGCGGCAAGGTCTTCGTTGACGCCTGGCTGGAATTTGACGTGATGCGCGTCGAGGAACTTCTTCGCCCTCCAGAGCGCCTGGTCGAATCCGCCGACCGGCGAGCCGCGATACCCGGAAATGAATCCGGCGGTGTTCAGGCCCGCGGCGAGGTCGCGGACACGCTGCAGCATCGGCAGGCGCACCAGCGCCTGCGTACCGGTCATGAAGGCGCGCCCGGACTGCAGCGCGTATTTATCGTCGAGGGTTACTTCGTGATGGGGGGCGGGGGCGTTCATGCGTTCCTGTGTCGGGTCGCTCGTGGGTGAGGCGGAGCATGCCTCTCATTTTACCCGCCTTGATTTTGACCGGACGGAGGATCTCGGGGTTCGAGCCAGCGCGCCAGCGCCGCGCTCGTTTCCGCCGGGCGTTCCAGCGTGGAGAGATGACCGCACTCCTCCACGATTTCGAGGCTGGACCCGGAAATTCTCGCGGCCATCTCCTCGTGGAGGGCCAGCGGTATCAGCGCGTCCTGCCTGCCGCACATGATGAGCGTCGGGCAGGCGATGCGCGACAACAGCGGCAGGCTGTCGGTTCGGCTGATGATCGCACGCTCCTCGCGGATGAAGGCATCCCTGCCTGTATTCTTGGCCATCCTCTTGATAGTAGACGCTAACTCCCGGTTCTTGAGCTGCGACGGATGGATCAGCAACGGGAGCAGGACGCCGGTGATTCCGAGGAAGCGCCCGCGCTCGGCAAGTGAGATGAAATCCCTGCGCTTGCGGGTTTGCTCGGGCGTGTCGGCCCGGGCGGTGGTGTCGAGCAGCGCGAGCTTCAGGACACGGGGCGCCGCCTGACGCACCATCTCGAGCGCGACGTAGCCCCCCATCGAGAGTCCCGCAAGAGCGAATTTCTCGAAGGGTGCGTCGCGAAGCACGTCGGCGGCAACGCCGGCCATCGTTTCTGAGCGGGTATGATCGGCAACCCAGCAATCCGCGACTGCGGCAAGCGCGGTGAGCTGAGGCCGCCACATCAGCTGGTCGCAGAGCAGGCCCGGAACGAGGACAAGGCCCAGTTTTGGGCGCAGAGTCATGCCAATGTCATGGTGCGGGGGTTCCCATTTCGGCGCCGAAGCGAAATGCATGCCAGCGAGCGTTGACAACCTCCTGGAAGCTACGCATAATTGGCGATTTCGTTCGGAGGGGTGCCCGAGCGGTTAAAGGGGGCAGACTGTAAATCTGTTGGCCTTGCGCCTACGTTGGTTCGAATCCAACCTCCTCCACCAGGTCATCGGTCGCCTCAAGCAGCTTACGAAGGGTTCGGTCGCGAAAAAATGGGTTACGCGCGCGGGTGTAGCTCAATGGTAGAGCAGAAGCCTTCCAAGCTTACGACGAGGGTTCGATTCCCTTCACCCGCTCCAGGTTTCTTGCGAAGCAAGATTATCGAAGCGCACGCCGCCGTTGTAGCTCAGTGGTAGAGCACTCCCTTGGTAAGGGAGAGGTCGTGCGTTCAATCCGCACCAACGGCACCACAGGATCAGTGTAACGGCAGGAAGGAAACACATCATGTCCAAGGGTAAATTTGAGCGTACCAAGCCGCACGTGAACGTGGGGACGATCGGACACGTGGACCACGGCAAGACGACGCTGACGGCGGCGATGACGCACGTGCTGTCGAAGAAGTACGGCGGGGAGGCGAAGAACTACGACCAGATCGACGCGGCGCCGGAGGAAAAAGCGCGCGGGATCACGATCAACACGGCGCACGTGGAGTACGTGACGGAGAAACGCCACTACGCGCACGTGGACTGCCCGGGGCATGCCGACTACATCAAGAACATGATCACGGGTGCGGCGCAGATGGACGGGGCGATTCTGGTGGTGTCGGCGGCCGACGGGCCGATGCCGCAGACGCGCGAACATATCCTGTTGGCGCGGCAGGTGGGGGTGCCCTACATCGTGGTGTACCTGAACAAGGCCGACACGGTGGATGACAAGGAGCTCTTGGAGCTGGTGGAGGTGGAGGTGAGGGAGCTGTTGTCGAAGTACGAGTTTCCCGGGGACAAGACCCCGATCATCATCGGCTCGGCGCTCAAGGCGCTGGAAGGGGAAGATTCCGATCTGGGGGTGAAGTCGATCTACAAGCTGGCCGAAGCTCTGGACAGCTACATCCCGATGCCCAAGCGCGCGGTGGACGGGCCGTTCCTGATGCCGGTGGAGGACGTGTTCTCGATCTCGGGTAGAGGCACGGTGGTGACCGGGCGGGTTGAGCGCGGCATCGTGAAGGTGGGCGAGGAGCTGGAGATCGTGGGCTTGAAGCCGACCTTGAAGACGGTGTGCACGGGGGTGGAGATGTTCAGGAAGCTCCTGGATGAGGGGCAGGCGGGGGACAACATCGGGGTGCTGTTGAGGGGCACCAAGCGGGAAGAAGTGGAGCGCGGGCAGGTGCTCTCCAAACCGGGCTCGATCACCCCGCACACCAAGTTCGAGTGCGAGGTGTACGTGCTCTCCAAGGAAGAAGGCGGACGGCACACGCCGTTCTTCCCGGGGTACCGGCCGCAGTTTTACTTCCGCACCACCGACGTGACGGGCAGCTGCGAGCTGCCCAAGGGGACCGAGATGGTGATGCCGGGGGACAACGTGAAGATGGTGGTGACGCTGATTGCGCCCATTGCGATGGAGCAGGGCTTGAGGTTTGCCATCCGCGAGGGCGGCAAGACCGTCGGCGCCGGCGTCGTCGCGAAGGTTATTGAGTGAAGGCGGGACACAGGCCAATAGCTCAACTGGCAGAGCGTCGGTCTCCAAAACCGAAGGTTGGGGGTTCGATTCCCTCTTGGCCTGCCAAGGAACGGACGGGTAGCGGGACTGCGGTCCCGCTCGATTAGAGGCGGATGGCGGACAAAATCAAGGTTGCGATAGCGGTGCTGCTGCTGATCGCGGGCATCGCGGGCTTTTATTTCCTCTCGGAAAGCCCGATGGTGCTGCGCGTGGCGAGCGTGCTTGCGGGCATCGCCGCGGGCTCCGTCGTGGGATGGACCACCGAGCCGGGAAAGCGCTTCTTCGTGTTCGCCCAGGAAGCGGTGGTCGAAACGAAAAAGGTGGTGTGGCCGACGCGCAAGGAATCGCTTCAGACCACGGGCGCGGTGTTCGCATTCGTCGTGGCGATGGCGGTGTTCCTCTGGCTCACGGACAAGAGCCTCGAATACGTGATGTACGACGTGCTTCTCGGATGGAAAAAGTAGCTATGACCGCTAACGCAACCAAGCGCTGGTACGTGGTGCACGCCTACTCCGGATTCGAGAAGTCCGTACAGCGCACGCTTCTGGACCGTATTCAGCGCGCCGGCATGCAGGAAAAATTCGGCAAGATCCTGGTGCCGACCGAGGAAGTCGTCGAGATGAAGGGCGGGCAGAAGAACATCTCGGAGCGCAAGTTCTTCCCCGGGTACGTGCTCGTGGAAATGGACATGACCGACGATGCCTGGCATCTGGTGAAGAATACGCCCAAGGTCACCGGTTTCGTTGGCGGGGCGCACGGCAGGAAGCCCCCGCCCATCAGCGAGAAGGAAGTGAAGAACATCCTCCAGCAGATGCAGGAGGGCGTGGAAAAGCCAAAGCCCAAGGTGCTGTTCGAGATCGGCGAAGCCGTAAGGGTCAGGGAAGGCCCGTTCACCGATTTCCACGGCACGGTCGAAGACGTGAATTACGACAAGTCGAAGCTGCGCGTGTCGGTGACGATCTTCGGGCGGGCGACGCCTGTCGAGCTGGAGTTCGGGCAGGTGGAGAAGGCGTGAAGGCGATCGGGGAGAGCGCGGACTTGCGCTCGCATGGACCCGCTAGGAGAGCGAGATGGCAAAGAAAGTAGTCGGATTCATCAAGCTGCAGGTGCCGGCGGGCAAGGCCAATCCCAGCCCGCCCATCGGGCCGGCGCTCGGGCAGCGAGGCCTGAACATCATGGAATTCTGCAAGGCGTTCAACGCGCAGACGCAGAAAACCGAGCCCGGCCTGATGCTGCCGGTGGTCATCACCGCCTACCAGGACAAGAGCTTCAGCTTCATCATCAAGACTCCGCCTGCGACCGTCCTTATCAAGAAGGCGGCAGGAATCGAGTCGGGGAGCAAGACCCCGCACACCGACAAGGTGGGGAAAATCACGCGCGCCCAGGCCGAGGAGATCGCGAAAGCCAAGATGCCCGACTTGACCGCCGCCGACCTCGACGCGGCGGTACGCACGATCGCGGGCAGCGCGCGCTCGATGGGCGTGACCGTGGAAGGCGTGAAATGAGCAAGCTCCCGAAACGCAAGCAAACCTGGGCGAAGCTGCGCGAGCACAACAGGAATTACCCCGTGCTCGACGCCTTGAAGATCATCAAGCAGGCGGCGGTCGCGAAGTTCGACGAGGCCGTCGACGTGGCGATCAATCTCGGCATCGACGCGAAGAAATCCGATCAGACGGTGCGCGGATCGGTCGTGCTGCCGGCCGGAACGGGCAAGAAGATACGGATCGCCGTGTTTGCACAGGGCGACAAGGCCAAGGCGGCGAAGGACGCGGGCGCGGACATCGTCGGCATGGAGGATCTCGCCGAAAGCGTCAAGGCCGGGAAGCTCGATTTTGACGTCGTGATCGCGAGCCCCGACACGATGCGCGTAGTCGGGCAACTGGGTCAGATCCTGGGGCCTCGCGGGCTGATGCCCAACCCCAAGGTGGGGACGGTGACGCCCGATGTCGCGGCGGCCGTAAAAAATGCGCGCGCCGGCCAGGTGCAGTATCGAGCCGACAAGTCGGGCGTCGTCCAATGCTCCATCGGGCGTGCGTCTTTCACCCCGGAGCAGCTGCGCGACAACCTCGTGGCGCTGGTCGACGCGGTCAACAAGTCGAAGCCTTCCAACGTGAAGGGAGTCTACCTGCGCAAGGTGTCGGTCTCTTCCACCATGGGGCCGGGAGTGCGGGTGGACGTGGGGAGCTTTGGCGGCGGCGCGGTGGCGCAGCATTGATATGGATGACAGAACTTTGGGCCATCGCACGGCTCGCACGGCGTGCGGTGGGTTATCAAAGACCGTAGGAACCGAGAGGTTTAATCGGCGGGAACGAAATGCAGTTGAACAATCCTTCCGTCCTACGCAGATGGCGAGCCCCATGCAGGATTTTCCTGAATGCAAGGTCGCCGTGGGTGCCGCAAGTCTAGACGACGGGCGGCTTTTGACAAATTGGAGGTAGACCTTGGGTCTCGATCTTGACAAGAAGAAGGCGATGGTCGCCGAAGTCTCCGCGCAGTTGGCGAAGGCGAAGACGGTCGTTGTCGCAGAGTACCGTGGTCTGGAAGTGGGCCGCATGACCGAGCTGCGCGCGAAAGCGCGCAAGTCGGGCGTGTACCTGCGCGTCCTCAAGAACACCCTGGCGCGCCGCGCCGTCGAAGGCACGCCGTTTGCCGGGCTGTCCCAGCACATGAAGGGACCGCTCGTCTACGGCATCTCGCCCGACCCGGTGGCGACCGCCAAGGTGCTCAACGAGTTCGCCAAAGCGAACGAGAAGCTCGTCATCCGCGCCGGCGCCGTGCCGAACGCCGTGATTTCCGCCAAGGAGGTCACTGCGCTCGCGCTGATGCCGTCGCGCGAGGAGCTGCTCGCGAAGCTGCTGGCGACGATGCAGGCGCCGATCGCACAGTTTGCGCGGACGCTGAACGAGGTGCCGGCGCGCTTTGCGCGCACCCTCGCGGCGGTGCGCGACAAGCGGCAGGCAGCTAGCGCGCAGTAGTGCGGCTACCCTACCGGAACGAAACTGATTCAGGAGAAACGAAATGTCCGTAGCAAAAGCAGAGATTCTGGATGCGATATCCAACATGTCGGTGTTGGAGCTGTCGCAGCTGATCAAGGACCTTGAAGACAAGTTCGGCGTGTCCGCGGCGGCGGCGACGGTTGCAGCGGCCGCACCGGCGGGTGGCGGTGGCGCTGCCGCGGCGGTTGAAGAACAGACCGAGTTCACGGTCGTACTCACCGGGTTTGGCGAAAACAAGGTCAACGTGATCAAGGCGGTCCGCGAAGTCACCGGGCTCGGTCTGAAGGAAGCCAAGGACCTGGTGGATGGCGCGCCCAAGCCCGTGAAGGAGGCCGTGTCCAAAGCCGAGTCGGAAGCGATTTTGAAGAAGTTGATCGACGCCGGCGCCAAGGCCGAGATCAAGTAACGACGGCCCAAACGATCTTGCACCACGGAGCGCACAGAGGGCACGGGGAGTTGTTTCGGTCTTTCCCCGTGCACTCCGTGATCTCCGGGGTTCAGGAGTTTTCACCGCGCAGAGCGCAGGTGAGAGGGGGCGGAACTTTCCGCGCCGCCCCCTGTCCCCTTCCCTCTGGCCTCGAGACGGAGCGTCCATGACCACCGCCGCAACCTATTCATCTACCGAGAAAAAACGCATCCGCAAGAGCTTCGCCAAGCGCGCGAGCGTGCTCAACGTGCCGTTTCTGCTGGCGACCCAGCTCGAGTCCTACGCGGCCTTCCTGCAGGCGGCAGTCCTTGCGGAAAAGCGCAAGAACGAGGGCCTGCAGGCGGCTTTCACTTCGATCTTCCCCATCTCCAGCCACTCGGGGAACGCGCGGCTCGAATTCGTCAGCTACTCGCTCGGCGAGCCGCCCTTCGACGTCAAGGAATGCCAGCAGCGCGGGCTGACCTACGCGAGTCCGCTGCGCGCCAAGGTGCGCCTCACCATCATGGACAAGGAAGCCTCCAAGCCCACGGTGAAAGAGGTCAAGGAGCAGGAAGTGTACATGGGCGAGATTCCGCTGATGACCACCACGGGCTCGTTCATCATCAACGGCACCGAGCGCGTGATCGTCAGCCAGCTGCACCGCTCCCCGGGGGTGTTCTTCGAGCACGATCGTGGCAAGACGCACTCGTCGGGCAAGCTGCTCTTCTCCGCGCGCATCATCCCGTACCGCGGCTCGTGGCTCGACTTCGAATACGACCCCAAGGACTATCTCTATTTCCGCGTCGACCGCCGCCGCAAGATGCCGGTGACGATCCTGCTCAAGGCGATCGGCATGACCCCGGAGGCCATCCTCGCGGCGTTCTACGATTTCGACACCTTCCAGCTCGCCAAGAGCGGCAACCAGTTCGAACTGGTGCCCGAGCGCCTGCGCGGCGAAGTCGCACGCTTCGACTTTGTCGACAAAGCGGGCAAGACGATCGTGCAGAAGGACAAGCGCATCACCGGCAAGCACATCCGCGACATGGAAGCCGCTGGAATGAAGCGCATGGCGGTACCGGATGAGTTCCTGATCGGCCGTACGCTCGCGCACAACGTCATCAACAAGGAGTCCGGCGAGATAGTCGCCAACGCCAACGACGAAATCACCGAACCGCTGCTTGCGAAGCTCGCCGAAGCGGGTATCGAGACGATCAAGACCGTTTACACCAACGACCTCGACCAGGGCGGTTACATCTCGCAGACGCTGAAGATCGACGAAACCGCCGACCAAAGCGCTGCGCGGGTAGCCATCTACCGCATGATGCGTCCGGGCGAGCCGCCCACGGAAGATGCGGTGGAAACCCTGTTCAACGGACTGTTCTACTCGGAGGACCGCTACGACCTTTCCGCGGTCGGCCGCATGAAGTTCAACCGCCGCGCCTACCCGGAGAAAATCGACGAAAAGACACCCGGCTGGTTGCGCCGGTTCTACGCCCGCGTCGGCCCGCAAGGAGCCGAAGGCCCGGGGACGCTGTCGAACGACGATATTCTCGCGGTGGTGGGGATCCTCGTGGAGCTGCGCAACGGGCGCGGGGAGATCGACGACATCGATCATCTCGGCAACCGGCGCGTGCGCTCGGTGGGCGAGCTCGCCGAGAACCAGTTCCGCGCGGGCCTCGTTCGCGTCGAGCGCGCGGTGAAGGAACGCCTCTCGCAGGCGGAGTCCGAAAATCTCATGCCCCACGACCTGATCAACGCCAAGCCGATCTCGGCGGCGATCAAGGAGTTTTTCGGCTCGAGCCAGCTGTCGCAGTTCATGGACCAGACGAACCCGCTTTCGGAAATCACGCACAAGCGGCGCGTGTCGGCATTGGGGCCGGGGGGCCTGACCCGTGAGCGCGCGGGCTTCGAGGTCCGCGACGTGCACCCGACTCACTATGGCCGGGTCTGCCCCATCGAAACGCCCGAAGGCCCGAACATCGGCCTGATCAACTCTCTCGCGCTCTACGCGCGCACCAACCGGTACGGGTTCCTGGAGACGCCGTACAGGAAAGTCGTGAGCGGAAAAATCACCAACGAGATCGATTTCCTCTCCGCGATCGAGGAAGGCAACTTCGTCATTGCGCAGGCGAATGCGCAAATCGACAAGAACGGCAAGCTCGTCGATGGCCTGGTTTCGTGTCGCTTCAGGAACGAGTTCACGCTGGCGACCGCCGACCGCGTCCAGTACATGGACGTGGCCCCTTCGC
>VBCH01000168.1 GCA_005884455.1 Betaproteobacteria bacterium | reverse complement strand
CTACATCTACTCGGGGAAAGAGGCGCCGGGCGACGAGCCGGAGCTCAACACCGTCGCCTTCGAGAAAGGAAAGGAGATCGCGTTCGCCTTGCGCGAGCTGCTCGCGAGCATGAGCCTCGAAGCGGTGGTGAAGACTTCGGGCAAGACCGGGCTCCATGTTTTCGTGCCGGTCGAGCGCACGCTCGATTTCGACGCCGCGCGCAAGGTGAGCGAGATGGTCGGGCGCCACCTCGTCCGCCTCCGCCCCAAAGACGTCACGGTGGAGTGGAGCGTTCCCAAGCGCACCGGCAAGATCTTCATGGACTACAACATGAACGTGCGCGGCAAGACGCTGAACGTCGCCTACTCCCCGCGGGGTGCGCCCGGCGCGCCGGTGTCGATGCCGCTCACCTGGGAGGAACTCGCCGGCGCGCACCCGCTCGACTTCAGGATCACCAACGCCCCCGAGCGGCTCGCCCAGACCGGGGACCGATGGCGCGACGCGCTCACCAGCAAGCAGAGCCTGGAAAAGGCGCTCGAGCGCGCGAAAGCGTGAAGAATTGCAAAAAAACCCGTATGAACCGCATCTTGCGCAACGAAGCTGACTATTTACTATAATACCTTCCCCTTCCGGGAGAGAAAGCCATGGCTGCACGATCGATCGCTACGCTGACGGTTTCGTTCGGAATGGTCTCGATTCCGGTGAAGCTCTTCTCCGCCACCGAGGCGAGCCGCGCCATTTCGTTCAATCTGCTGCACAAGGCTTGCGGATCGCGGCTCAAGCAGCAGTACATCTGCGTGAAGGAAGAGGTCCCGGTCGCGCGCGAGGACATGGCCAAGGGTTATGAATTCGCCACGGACCAGTACGTGATGTTCTCGCCCGAGGAGCTGAAGGCGCTCGAGGAAGCGGGCACGCACACGGCAGACATCGCGGAATTCGTGCCGATCGAATCGATCGACCCGGTGTACTTCGACAAAGCCTACTACCTCGCCCCGGACAAGGGCGGCGCGAAGCCTTACGCGCTGCTCGCCAGGGCGCTGCGCGAATCCGGCCGCTGCGCGCTCGGGCGCTGGGCGGCGCGCGGCAAGCAGTACATCGTGATGATCCGGCCAGTCGATGACGGCCTCGTCATGCAGCAGCTGCTCTACGCCGGAGAGGTGCGCTCGATCAAAGAGATCGAGATCCCGAAAACGGAAGTGAAGGACGCCGAGCTCAAGCTCGCGCAGCAATTGATCGAGCAGCAGGCCTCTGAAAAGTTCGATCCCGCCGCTTACACCGACGAAGTGCGCGCGCGGATCGAGACCGCGGTGCAAAAGAAGGTCGACGGCCAGGAGATCACGATGGCCGAGGAGCCCCAAGGGGGCGCGGAGGTCATCGATCTCATGGAAGCGCTGCGCGCAAGTCTCGACAAGAAAAAGACTCCCGCACCCGCTAAGGCGCCCGACGAGGAAGCGCGCAAGGCGCCCAAGCGCGCCCAGCAGCCGGAGCCCGCCGCCCGGAAAGCCGCGAAGAAGTAACACTCGCCGCCGATCAGGCTGCAATGCACCAGTACGGCGTGCGCGACGTCGAGCGGCTGCTTCGGCTGCCCCGCAGCACGATCCGGAGCCTGGTCAACGCGGGTTTCGTCTCGCCCGCGCGCGGCCCGCGCAAGTCCTACCTGTTTTCGTTCCAGGACCTGATCGTCCTGCGAACCGCGCAAGCGCTCGCGGCGGCGAAGGTGCCGCCCAGGCGCATCACGAAGTCCCTGAGAGAGCTTCGCCGCCACATCCCCGACGCCATGCCGCTCTCGGGCCTCTCGATCGGCGCGGTCGGCGACCGCGTGGTCGTTTCCGAGGGCGCGAGCCGCTGGCAGGCGGAATCGGGGCAGTATCTGCTCGCGTTCGACGGCGATCCGGCCGACGGCTCCCTGAGCGTGGTCGAGCACAACGACGCCGGTGCCGCGGCGAGCGCGGAAGACTGGTTCGAGCGCGGATGCAAGCTCGAGGGCCGCGATGCCGCGGCCGCGCGCGAAGCCTACGGGCGTGCACTCGGCGCGGACCCGACGCACTTGAGCGCCCGCATCAACCTGGGAAGACTCCTGCACGAAGCCGGCCGCCTCGCCGATGCGGAACGCGTCTATCGCGAGGCGATCTCGGCCTGCGGCAGCGATCCCCTGCTGCTGTACAACCTCGGCGTTCTGCTGGAGGACCTGGACCGCAGGAGCGAGGCGATGGAAGCCTACGAAAGGGCGCTGCACCGCGATCCGCGCCTCGCGGACTGTCATTACAACCTCGCGCTCCTGTGCAAGACTCTGGGCAAGCCCAGGCACGCGATCCGGCACATGGCGCAGTATCGAAGGCTGGTCAAGCCGCGAAGATGAGCATGAATCGGACGAGACTCTCAAAGGATGGCTGCGTGAGAAAAATCCTCGCGGTCGTGGTGCTCCTTGCAAGTTCCACCGCGGCAATCGCGCAGAAGTCGCCAGGGCCTGACCCCCTCGCCACCCGGCGCGGGTTCGAGGTGGGCGGACAGCTCGCGCACTATCACTACGAAGAGCCGGACTTCGCGAAATTCATCGGCAACCGAGGAGGCATTGTCGGCGCCTACACGTTCCCGCCGCGCTGGAATCGCGTGTTTTTCAAGGTCGATAGCCGGGGGTCCTACGGCGCGCTCAAGTACCAGGGCTCGGGCACCCAGGATTCCGTTCCGGACTTGATCATCGAGACGCGAGGCGTCGCCGGTCTGGACTTTTTTCCGGGGAACGGCGTCTCCTTATCGCCCTATCTCGGTTTCGGCTATCGCTATCTCTACAACGATTCGAGGGGCTACACTTCGGCCAACGCAGCGGGTTACCGGCGTTATTCCAACTACCTGTACGCGCCGCTCGGTGTGACGATGCGCTTTGATCTCGGCAACCGCTGGGTTCTCGCTCCTGCCGGAGAAGTGGACATTTTCCTGATCGGGAAACAGAAATCCCAGTTGAGCGACGCGAACCTCGGCTTCAGCGACGTGACCAACACCCAGGAGCACGGCAGCGGGCATCGCTTTTACCTGATGCTCGAAAGGGATCACTTCGCGTTCG
>VBCH01000219.1 GCA_005884455.1 Betaproteobacteria bacterium | reverse complement strand
CAACTTCGCCCACGGCGAGGTCGTGATGATCGGCGCCATGGTGGCGTTCTCGGTCATCGGCGCGCTCGCGCCCTCCGGCCTGCCGCCGCTCGCCATCGTCCTCGTCGCAGCCGGGTGCGCGATCCCGGTGTGCATGCTGGTCGGCTACGCGATGGAGCGCGCGGCGTACCGACCCTTGAGGGGCGCACCGCGGCTTGCACCCCTGATCACCGCGATCGGCGTGTCGATCATCCTGCAGCACCTGGCGATGATGATCTGGAGCCGCAACCCGCTCGCCTTTCCGCAGATCATCAAGGTGGAGTCGTACCACTTCGCCGGGGCCACCATCACCAGCGTTCAGATCGCCATTCTGGCGATCTCGCTTGCGATGATGGCGGGACTCGCCGCTCTCGTATATCGAACGCGGCTCGGCACCGCGATGCGGGCGACCGCGCATAACCCGCAAGTGGCGGGGCTCATGGGCATCGACGCAAACCGCATCATCGCCCTGACTTTCGTCATCGGCGCCGCCCTCGCGGCGGTGGCCGGAGTCATGGTGGCGAGCTATTACGGCATCGCTCACTACGCCATGGGCTCGCAGCTGGGCCTGAAAGCGTTCTGCGCGGCGGTGCTGGGCGGGATCGGCAACATACCGGGAGCGATGCTCGGCGGGGTGCTGCTCGGCGTGGTGGAAGCGCTCGGCGCCGGCTATATAGGCGACCTGACCGGAAACATGTTCGGTTCGAATTACCAGGACGTGTTCGCGTTCATCGTGCTGATCGCGGTGCTGGTGTTGCGGCCTTCGGGGCTGCTCGGCGAGCGGGTCGGGGACAGGGCGTGATTGAATCGATCGCACGCTTGAAACGGCACGCCGCTGCGCCGTGGGCCGGCGCGGCTATCGTCGCGCTCGCGCTGCTCGCGCTGCCGTTCGCTCTCGCGGCGGTCGGCACGGCCTGGGTGCGGATCACGAATCTCGCGATCCTCTTCGTGTTCCTGTCGCTCGGCCTGAATATAGTGGTCGGCTTCGCCGGGCTGCTCGATCTCGGTTACGTCGCCTTCTACGCGGTGGGCGCCTACGTCTACGCGCTCCTCGCCTCGCCGCACTTCGGCATCCACTGGCCGTTCTGGGCGATCCTGCCGCTCGGGGCCGCGGTGGCGGCGCTCTTCGGAGTGCTGATCGGAGCCCCAACGCTCAAACTGCGCGGCGACTATCTCGCCATCGTGACGCTCGGCTTCGGCGAGATCGTGCGGATCTTCCTGAATAACCTGTCCCAGCCCATCAACATCACCAACGGCCCGCAGGGGATCGCGCGCATCGATCCGTTCCGGCTGGGCGGGATCGATTTTTCCAAGTCGGACAGCTTCCTCGGCCTCGTCTTCAGCGGGCCGATCAAGTACTACTACCTGCTGCTCGCGGTGCTGCTCGCGGTGATCTTCATCAACGTGCGGCTCCAGAACTCGCGAATCGGCCGCGCCTGGGAGGCGATCCGCGAAGACGAGATCGCCGCGCGCGCGATGGGCATCGACACCACGCGCGTGAAGCTGCTCGCCTTCGCCATGGGGGCGACCTTCGGCGGCGTTGCGGGCGGCATGTTCTCCGCGATCCAGGGATTTGTTTCCCCGGAGAGCTTCGTGCTGGTCGAATCCATCATGGTGGTTTCCATGGTCGTGCTCGGCGGCATGGGAAACATCTGGGGCGTGATCCTTGGCGCGGTGCTGCTCTCCTTCGTTCCGGAGATCCTGCGGTTCACGGTCGAGCCGGCGCAAAAACAGCTCTTCGGCCGGATGATCATCGAACCGGAAGTGATCCGCATGCTGATTTTCGGATTCGCCCTCGTGCTCGTCATGACGCTGCGGCCCGGCGGCTTGTGGCCGTCCGCGGTGCGCAAGCGCGAGCTCGCGGAGCGCAAGCCGTGAGCGTGCTGCTTGAGGCCGAACACGTAAGCAAGCGCTTCGGTGGCGTCGAGGCACTCATCGACGTGAGCTTTTCGATTTCGCGCGGCCAGATCTTCGGGCTGATAGGTCCGAACGGCGCCGGAAAGACCACGCTGTTCAACCTGCTCACCGGGCTCTACCCGGCTGACCGCGGCCGCTTTCTCCTCGACGGAAGGGAGCTCACCGGGCTCAAGCCCGACAGGATCGCGGCGCGCGGCATCGGCCGCACTTTCCAGAACATCCGGCTCTTCGCCAACCTGTCCGCTCTCGAAAACGTCATGATCGGCCGCCATGTCCGCACGCGCGCGGGCGTCCTCGGCGCGGTGCTGCGCGATCCGGCGACGCGCGCCGAAGAAGCTGGAATCGAGCGGCGCGCGGCGGAGCTGCTCGACTACGTCGGCATTCGCGCCCGGGCGAACGATCCGGCCGGGAGCCTTGCGTACGGCGATCAGCGGCGCCTGGAAATCGCGCGCGCGCTCGCGACCGACCCCGTCCTGCTCGCCCTGGACGAACCCGCGGCGGGAATGAATGCCTCGGAGACCAAAGGGCTCCGGGCGCTGCTCGAGCGCCTTCGCGCGGACGGCGCGACGCTGCTCCTCATCGAGCACGACATGCGCGTGGTCATGAACGTATGCGACCGCGTGCTGGTTCTCGATTACGGCAAGCGCATCGCCGAGGGCGTGCCGGCCGAAGTGCAGCGCGATGCGAAGGTGATCGAGGCCTACCTCGGCGCCGCGACGGCGCCGTCCGCATGAAGCTGCTCGAAATTCGCGGCCTGGAAGTCCGCTACGGCGGAATCCGCGCGGTGAAGGGAATCGATCTTGAAATCGCCGCGGGCGAGCTCGTCTGCCTGATCGGCGCGAACGGCGCGGGCAAGTCCTCGACTCTGCGCGCCGTCTCCGGGCTTGCGCCGGCTGCTCCGGGGTCGATCCGGTTCGACGGCCGTGATCTCGCCGGAGTCCCCGCGTTTGCGCGCGCGCGGGCTGGGCTCGTCATGGTGCCCGAAGGACGCGGGGTGTTCGCGCAACTGAGCGTCGAGGAGAATCTAGCGATGGGAGCTTACGCCCGGTCCGACGCCGGGGTCACCTCCGACCGCGCGCGCGTTTTCGAGCTGTTTCCACGGCTCGCGGAGCGCTGCCGCCAGACCGCGGGCACGTTGTCCGGGGGCGAGCAACAGATGCTCGCCATCGGCCGCGCCCTCATGAGCCGGCCGAAGCTCCTCGCGCTCGATGAGCCGAGCATGGGCCTCGCCCCGATCGCGGCGCAGAGGATCTTGCAGGTGATCCGCGACATCAACCGCACCGGCGTCACGGTGCTGCTGGTGGAGCAGAACGCGCGAAGCGCGCTTGCGCTCGCGCACCGCGGCTATGTCATGGAAAGCGGGGAGATCACGCTCTCGGGAGAAGCGCGCGAGCTGCTCGCCGACCCGCGCGTGCGCGAAGCCTATCTCGGCGAGGCGGCGGGGTAGTCCGGCGCTAGCGCGCCTTGTCGGCGGCGGTGGTGAAGGAATCGGCGAAAAATTCGTTTTCGGGCAACCGGCAGTTCTGGATGAAATCGCGCCGCGCGGAATCCACCATGATCGGAACCCCGCAGGCGTAGACCTGGTGGCCGGAAAGGTCTGAGAGGTCGTCCATCACCGCGCGGTGCACGAATCCCGTCCGGCCGCTCCAGTTGTCTTCCGGCAGGGCGTCGGAAATCACCGGCACGTACTCAAACCCCGAATGCTCGGCGACCCAGCGCTCGGCCAAACCGTTCAGGTAAAGATCCTTCGGGCGGCGCGCGCCCCAGTAAAGCCTCATGGGACGCTTGACGCCTTTTTTGAATGCGGCCTCGATCAGCGCCTTGATCGGCGCGAATCCCGTGCCCGAGGCGACGAGCACGATGGGCTTGTCGGATTCGTCGCGCAGGAAGAACGTGCCGAACGGCCCTTCCAGGCGCAGGATGTCGCGCTCCTTCATGGTCTGGAACACGTGGTCGGTGAACGCGCCGCCCGGCACGTGGCGCACGTGCAGCTGCACGAACTCGTCGTCGTGCGGCGCATTGGCCATGGAAAAGCTCCGCCGCGTGCCGTCCTTCAGGAGGATGTCGATGTATTGGCCGGGAAGGTACATCAGGCGCTCGTTCGCGGGGAGCTTCAGATAGACGATCATGGCGTCGTCCGCGGCGCGCTCCAGCTTCTGCACGCGCGCGGGAAGTTTCCTCACCTGGATATCGCCTGCTTTGCGCACTTCGCGCGCTTCGATCGCCACGTCAGAGAGGGGCTTCGCCTGGCAGAAGAGCGCGTAGCCCTGCGCGCGCTCCTGCGCGGTGAGCGCCTTTTCCGAGTAACGGCCGTAGTCGATCCTGCCATCGACGAGCTTCCCCTTGCAGCTGCCGCAGGCGCCGTCGCGGCAGCCGTAAGGGAGCACGAGGCCCGCATCGAGCGCCGACTGCAGGATCGTGGAGCCGTCCTGCGCCGGAAACCGGTGGCCGGTGTTGCGTATCGTGACCTGATGCGTCATCGGTGCGCGGGGTAGAATCCGTTCGTGGAAAATCTGCTCATCATCGGTTGCGGTGACGTCGCGCGCCGCGCCTTGCCGGAACTGCAGCGTCGCTATCGCGTGACGGCTCTGGTGCGCTCGCCCGATCCCGTGCTCGATACCGCCGGGGTGGGGCAAATCGCGGGTGATCTCGACGATGCCGCCTCGCTCGCGCCGCTAGTCGGTCGCGCCGCCCGCATCGTGCATCTCGCGCCGCCCTCCGCAGGCGGAACGCTCGATATTCGTATGCGCAGTCTGCTTGCAGCGCTCGCACCGCGCGGACGCGGCGCCATGTTACCACGGAGATTCGCGTACCTTTCCACGAGCGGGGTATACGGCGATTGTGCGGGCGAATGGGTCGACGAGACCCGCCCACCTAACCCGCAGACTGAACGCGCCCTGCGCCGCCTGGACGCCGAACGGGCGCTCGGTGACTGGGGCGAGCGCAACAAGGTCGAGATCGTGATCCTGCGCGTGCCGGGAATCTACGCCCACGACCGCCTGCCGCTCGAGCGACTGGCGCGTGGCACTGCGGCGCTTAAGCCCGAGCAGGACGTGTACACCAATCACATCCATGCAGACGATCTCGCCGGAATCCTCGTCGCCGCTCTCGAATCGGCCAGCGCGCGCGGTGTCTACAATGCGAGCGACGACGGCCCCATGAAGATGGGCGAATTTTTCGACCTCGTCGCCGATCGCAGCGGTCTTGCTCGGCCCCCGCGCGTCTCGCGGGAAGAAGCCGCACGCCTGCTGGCGCCGGAACTGTTTTCTTTCATGAGCGAATCGAGACGCCTTTCCAATCGGCGCATGAAGGCGGAGCTCGGCGTGCGATTGCGCTATCCCACTGTGCGAGACGGCGTTCCCGCGATCAAGGAGCCTGCATGAATGCGGCGGACGGCTATCTTGTCATCACCAATCTGCCCGACCGCGGCAGCGCGGCGAAGCTCGCGCACGAGCTTGTCGAAAGGCACCTCGCTGCGTGCATCAATATCCTGTCGCCGTGCCGCTCGATCTATCGCTGGAAAGGCAAGACCGAGGACGCCGAGGAATTCCCGATGCTCATCAAGACCACCGCCGGCCGCTACGCCGAGCTCGAGGCGGCGATCCGCTCGGGCCACCCCTACGAACTTCCGGAGATCATCGCGGTCCGATTGACCGGGGGATTGCCGGCGTACCTCGATTGGGTCGATTCCGAGACGCGGCCGGCTTAGCTCATGCACCGACTTCTGCTCACCTTGCTGTTGCTGCTGGCTGCGCTGCCGCCGGCGTGCGCGGCGGGGGCCGACGATCTGCTCGAGCCGGACAAGGCGTTCCGTTTTTCCGCCCGTGCTCTCGATGCGCGGACCGTGGAAGTTCGCTATGGAATAGCCGACGGCTACTACCTCTACCGCGACCGTTTCCGCTTTGCAGCTGAGCCTGCTTCGGTGGCGCTGGGCCAGCCCCAGTTTCCGAAGGGGCAGATCCACGAGGACAAGTTCTTCGGCAAACAGGAGACCTACCGCAAGGAAGTGCGCATACGCCTGCCGGTCGAGGCGGCCGGCGCCGAGCGCCTGAAGCTCCAGGTCACCTCGCAAGGCTGTGCCGATTTGGGCGTGTGCTATGTTCCGCAGGTGCAAAGCGCCGACCTTCGCCTTGCTTCGCTGGGCGGGTCGCGTTCGTCGATCCTCCGGGAAAGCGAACCGTTTGCCTCTTCGCCGGAACGCGTGACCGCGGCGAGCGACGACGTTCGCTTCGCGGGCGTTCTGGAATCCGGCCGGCTCTGGCTGGTCATCGCGGTGTTTTTCGGCGCCGGGCTCCTGCTCACGTTCACCCCTTGTGTCCTGCCGATGATCCCGATCCTGTCCGGAATCATCGTGGGCGAAGGCCGCAAGGTGACGCGCCGGCGCGCCGCACTCGTCTCCCTCGCCTACGTCCTCGGCATGGCGGTGACTTACACCGCCATCGGTATAGCCGCGGCGTTTTCCGGGAACCTGCTCACCGCGGCTCTCCAGAACACCTGGGTGCTGGGAGCGTTCGCGGCCGTCTTCGTGGGACTTGCGTTGTCCATGTTCGGTTTCTACGAACTGCGTTTGCCTTCCAGTTGGCAGGCGCGTCTCACCGCGGCGAGCAACCGGCTTGGGGGTGGGGACTGGGGCGCAGTGGTGCTGATGGGAGCGCTCTCGGCTGCGATCGTCTCTCCCTGCGTCGCCGCGCCCCTTGCCGGCGCTCTGCTCTATATCGGCCAGACGCGCGACGCCTTGCTCGGCGGAACGGCGCTGTTCTCGATGGCGATCGGAATGGGCGTGCCGCTGGTCCTTGTAGGGGTGTCCGAGGGCGCGCTCCTGCCGAGGTCCGGCCCATGGATGCATGCGGTCCGGCAGTTTTTCGGAGTGCTCCTCCTCGCGGTTGCGATCTGGATCGTAACCCCCGTGATTCCGGCGGCCGTGCAGATGCTGCTGTGGGCGGGAGTGCTGGTCGGATCGGGAGTGTTCTTGGGCGCGCTCGAGCCCATTCCCCAAGGCGCCAGCGGATGGAGGCGGTTATCGAAGGCGGTCGGCGTCCTCGCGCTGCTCGCCGGAGCCGCGCAAGGCGTCGGTGCGCTGTCGGGGGCGCGTGATCCCGTGCGACCTCTTGCCGGGCTTTTCGCCCAATCGCCGGAGGCGCCGTTGCGCTTCGAGACAGTCAAGACGCTCGCCGATCTGGATGCGCGTCTGAAGACGGCCGACAAAGCGGTGATGCTCGATTTCTACGCGGACTGGTGCGTGTCGTGCAAGGAAATGGAGCGTTTCACTTTCAGCGACCCGCAAGTTCACGCGCGTTTGGGCGAGATGACGCTCCTGCGCGCAGACGTCACTGCCAATAGCGCGGAGGACAAGGCGCTTCTGAAGCGCTACCGGCTGTTCGGGCCGCCGGGGATCGTCTTCTTCGACGCGGGCGGCCGGGAAATCGAAGGCCTGCGCGTGATCGGCTACCAGTCGCCGGAGAAATTCATCAGGTCGCTCGATCTGGCATTTGCGCTAGGGGACTAGCGCTTTTCCTTCAACCATCCCGCCGCATCGAGCGCGAAGTAGGTCAGGATGCCGTCGGCGCCCGCGCGCTTGAATGCAACGAGCGCTTCCATCACGCACTGCTTCTCGGTGAGCCATCCGTTCTTGAATGCCGCTTTCAGCATCGCGTACTCGCCGCTGACCTGATAGACGTAGGTCGGTGCTTTGAATTCGTCTTTGACCCGGCGCACGATATCGAGATAGGGCATGCCCGGCTTCACCATGACCATGTCCGCACCTTCTTGCAGATCCAGCCCCACTTCCCAAAGCGCCTCGTCACTGTTGGCCGGGTCCATCTGGTAGGTGAACTTATTGCCCTTGCCTAGGCTTGCCGCCGACCCGACCGCATCCCGGAAGGGTCCGTAGAATCCCGAAGCGTACTTCGCCGAATAAGCCATGATGCGCGTATGGATGAATTCTTTCTCCTCCAGCGCGGTCCGAATGCGGCCGATGCGGCCGTCCATCATGTCCGAAGGAGCGACGATGTCCACCCCCGCCGCCGCTTGAACGAGCGCCTGCTCCTCGAGCACGGCGAGCGTGTCGTCGTTGAGGATGTAGCCGCGGGAATCGATCAGTCCATCCTGGCCGTGATCGGTATAGGGATCGAGCGCGACATCGGTCATGATTCCGAGCTCGGGAAAGCGTTTTTTCAGCGCTCCGACGACGCGCGGGATCAGTCCGTCGGGATTCGTTGCTTCCTTGCCGTCGGGCGTTTTGAGCGACGGTTCGATGGCCGGGAAGAGCGCCATCACCGGCACATCGAGCTTGAGACATCGCTCGGCCACCGCGGTGAGCTTGTCGGCCGTGTAACGGGACACCCCGGGCATGGATGGAACGGCTTGGGTCCGGCCCTTGCCCTCGATCACGAAGACCGGGTAGATCAGATCATCGGGGCTGAGCACGTGCTCGCGCATCAAGCGGCGCGAGAACTCGTCGCGCCGCATCCGGCGCATGCGCACCGCGGGAAAGCTGCCGTAGACCTGCATGATTGCTCCTTTTTTCCAGGCGGATCAGTCTGTTATATTCTAGTAGACCCGCTACGGGAACCTTTCTCCTCGCGAGGACTCCCATGCTGTAGGCGACTTCGGTCGTCTCCCGCTTCTCCTCCCTGAGCGGGATGCCTTAAACCTTAAGGCATTTTGCCCCGGGCTGATTTCCCCTTTTGGCCCGGGGGCTTTTATTTCTCCACCCCCGGTTTTGCCGGGGGTTTTCATTTGGCTCTCGGCCAAGGGCCACGCTGACGGCCCTTGGCGCGCTCGCGTCCAGCCACCGGAGCAGCACCGCTGCAGCTTCCTCAAGTCCGGATTTCTTGAGGCTCGAGAACAACTGCACCGAGGCATTGGGCGCGAACGCGCCGATTTCTCCTTCGACCCTGCGCAAGACCTTCTGGGCGGCCTCCCGAGAGAGTTTATCCGCTTTGGTGAGCAGCACGTGCACCGGTTTTCCCGTGAGACAAAACCATCCGAGCATGCGTTGATCGAGCTCGGTCAGCGGGTGGCGCACGTCCATTACCAGGGCCAGGCCGCACAAAGGCGCGCGCGTCTGGAGATACCCGCCCAGCAGTTTTTCCCAGGACGCCCGTGTCGCCTCGGGAACCCGGGCGTAGCCGTAGCCGGGTAGATCAACGATGAATCGCTCCGAGCCCAACGCGTAGAAATTGATGAGCCGAGTGCGTCCCGGGGTCTTGCTCACGAATGCCAACTGGCTCCCGGCAAGCGCGTTGAGGGCGCTTGATTTGCCCGTGTTCGATCGACCGACGAAGGCGATTTCAGCGACGCTCGCCGGAGCGTCCGCAAGCGAGGCAACGCTTTTGAAGAAGAGAGCACTGCGGAAGAGTGACATGTGGGTCGGGGCAACCGGTTTTGCTAGAATATCAGCCTTTTGAGCGAAGGCTCGCGGAGGGAAAAAGGAATGAAACGAGCGTTGGCGCTTTTGAGCCTAGCAGTTTGCGCCGGCCCGCTCGCCGCCGCGGAACCCGCGGCGAAACCCGACTCCGCCAAGGGCCAAAGCATCGCCAACAAGGTTTGCGCGGCTTGCCACGGTGCCGACGGCAACAGCCCGACCCCCGCCAATCCGAAGCTCGCCAGCCAGGTGCCCGAATACCTGCAGAAGCAACTCGCCAACTTCAAGCCCGCGGGCGGAAAGAGGGCCGAGCGGGAAAACCCGATCATGGGCGGCATGGTTGCAGGCCTCTCCACCGCGGACATGCGCGATGTGGCGGCTTATTACGCCGCGCAACGAGCCACGCCGGGCGCGGTGAAAACCCAGGATGCGCTCGCGCTCGGTCGAAAAATCTGGCGGAGCGGCGACATGACCAAGGGCCTTCCTGCGTGTGCTGGATGCCACGGCGCGAACGGGGCCGGTTTACCTGCGCAATACCCGCGTCTCGCGGGACAGTACGCCGAATACACCGAAGCGCAGCTGAAAGCGTTTCGCTCGGGTGAACGCAGGAACGACGCGAACAAGATGATGCAAGCAATCGCTGCAAGGATGAGCGATCCTGAAATCCGCGCGGTGGCAGATTACATCACCGGCCTCCGCGGGTAATCCTCGCGTTGCGATGACCTGAGTCGAGGGTGGCAAAGCCACGCCCGTTCATTTCCCGCCCTCCGAAAACGCGCCTCCCGAACGCCGCCCGAACTGGGAATAGCGGGGGCTGGTCTCGTGTTTACCCAGGTCGCGCCCGGCAGAATTCCACGGGGCGGCCGGTAACCTGCGGAATAAATGCGCCAAGCCGCGCGTTTGTATCGCAGGTTCTCTTTTTTTGGGGAGGGTAGTGGGCAAAGTCGGCATCCCTTGCTTGGCTAGGGTGGCGTTGCCCCGCGGTTCCCGGCGAGCGAAGCGTTCCCGAAAAAACCAGCGGCACGCTAGAATGCCCTGGAGATGGATCGTCGCCTCATCATCGAGCACATCCCCCGGCTGCGGCGCTACGCGCGCGCGCTCGTCGGCGACCGCTACGTCGCGGACGACTTGGTTCAAGACACCCTGGAGCGCGCCTGGAACAAGTTCTACCTGTGGCGTCCGGGAAGCGATCTGAGGGCGTGGCTGTTCACGATCATGCATAACGTGTTCGTAAATCAGGCAAGGCGCCGCCGCTACGAAATCGAGCAGGCGATGGAAGAAGTGCCCGCGGTGTCGGTTCGCGCGACCCAGAGCGAGCAGCTCGAGCTGCAGGATGTGGACCGTGTGCTGCGCTCTCTGTCGCCGGAGCAGCGGGAGGTCGTGCTGCTGGTGGCGGTGGAGCAGCTGACTTATGAGGAGGTCAGCGGTGCTCTGGACATCCCCATAGGCACAGTCATGTCGCGACTGTCGCGGGCGCGCGAGCGCATGCGCCAGCTGCTCGGCGGTCAGACCGTGATGCCTCTGAAAGTCGTGAAGTGAAGCCGGTTACCGAGGCGGAATTGCACACCTACATCGACGGCGCGCTTTCCGAAGGCGCTCGGGCAGAGGTCGAGGCCTGGCTCGTTGCTCACCCGGAGGACGCGGAGCGGCTGCGCGCGTACGCCGAGCAAAACGCCCTGCTCCGTTCGCTCTACAACCCGGTGCTCGATGAACCTGTGCCGGCGGCGCTGCTTGCGGTGCGCTCGCACGCGTGGCGGCGGTACTTCGCGGCTGCTGCGATATTCGCGCTTGGAATCGGGCTCGGCTGGCTGGTTCGTGGGATGTTCATCACCCCGCAGATGCTGCCGGCGTCGCTCCCACGCTTGGCGGCGACCGCGCACGCGGTGTATTCGCCCGAAGTGCGCCATCCGGTGGAAGTGACCGCCAACGAGGAAGAACACTTGGTGGGGTGGCTGTCGAAGCGCCTCGGCACTACGCTGAAAGCGCCAAAACTCGCGCCGCTTGGCTACGAACTCGTGGGCGGGCGACTGCTCTCAGGACCGCAGGGGCCGGTCGCGCAGTTCATGTATCAGGATGCGCGCGGCCAGCGCCTCACGCTCTACGTCTCCCGACAAAGGGGGGAACCGCGCGATACCGCTTTCCGCTTCAGCCAGGAGGATCGCGTGTCGGTCTTCTACTGGGTCGACGGCAATTTCGGGTACGCGCTTTCCGGCGAGATAAAAAGGGAACAACTACTCAACGTCGCAGGCGTCGTCTACAAGCAGCTCAATCCCTGATCGCCGAGGGCGGTCCGGATCGGCTCGTCGATTTGATCGCCTAGTCGGCGGCGCGCAACTTTGCCATCTGGCGCGTTTCGCGCCGCTGCGACATCCACTCCTGGAGGCGCTCGAAGTAGAGGTAGATCACGGGCGTGATGTAGAGGGTCAGGAACTGCGACAGCAAAAGCCCGCCCACCACCGCGAGTCCCAGCGGACGGCGTGCGTCTCCGCCCGCGCCGAAAGAGAGCGCAATCGGCAGGCTCCCCATCAGGGCGGCGAACGTCGTCATCATGATCGGCCGGAAGCGGATCACGCAGGCCTGGTAAATGGCCTCGGCAGCGGGCTTGCCCTCCTTGCGCTGCGCCTCGATCGCGAAGTCGATCATCATGATCGCGTTCTTCTTGACGATGCCCACCAGCATGATGATGCCGACGAATGCGTACATGTTGAGCTCGATGTTAAAGGCCGACAAAGTAATCAGCGCTCCGAGTCCCGCGGTCGGCAAGCCGGAGAGAATCGTGAGCGGGTGGATGAAGCTCTCATACAGGATTCCGAGCACCAGGTAGATCACAAGAATGGAGAGCACCAGCAGGATGCCCATGCCCTGGAGCGAAGCCTGAAACGCCTGCGCCGTGCCCGTGAATCTCGTGTTCAGGGTGGGCGGCACCTGTAGCTCCTCCGCCGCCTTCTGGATCAGTGCAATGGCCTGAGAGAGAGCCACGTCTTGCTGCAGATCGAACGAAATCGTGACGGAAGGTAACTGCCCGAGGTGGCTCACGCTCATGGGGCCGACGCCGTAAGTGAGCTTCGCCACCGCGTTGAGGGGCACCAGCGCGCCGCTCGAGGAGCGTACGTAAAGCATCGACAACGCCGCGGGATCGCGCTGATACCTAGGCTCGAGCTCCAGGATCACCCAGTACTGGTTCGTCGCGGTATAGATGTTCGAAACCTGGCGCGAGCCGTAGGCGTTGGCGAGCGCCGCTTCGATCTGCTGGGGGCTCACGCCGAGCGCCGAGGCCTTCTCGCGGTCGATCTCGACGTTGACCTGCGGCCGCGCGATTTGCAGATCGCTCGAGACGTCGAGCAATCCCGGCAGCGTCTTGAGCTTGTCCTCGATGATCGGCACCCAGCGGTACAGCTCTTCGGTGCTCGCGCCTTGGACTACGTACTGGTATTGACTCTTGGTGAGCTGGCCGCCGATTCGGATGGCGGGGACGTTCTGGATGAAAACCTTGACGCCCATAATATTGGAGAGCTTCGGGCGCAGGCCGCGCACGATCTCGTCCGCCGACTTGCGCTGGGAGCGTGGCTTCAAGGTCATCGTGGCGCGGCCGACGTTGAGGGAAGGGTTGAACGAAGTTGCGCCCATGAACCCGGTCACCGCTTCGATGTTGGGATCGGAACGCAGGATCTCCAAAACGGAGCGCTGGTACGTTACCATGGCGTCGAACGAGATGTCCTGGGGCGCTTCTATGAAGCAGAAGAGCTGCCCGGCGTCCTCGCTCGGCAGGAAGCCCTTCGGCATTTTCGCGTATAGCGCTCCGGTCGCGACGACTACGCCGAGAAACACCGCTATGACGAGCCTCTGGCGCTCGAGCACCCATTTCAGGCTCGATCCGTAGGCGTCCCTCACCGCGTCGAACGCCCGCTCGCTCGCGAGGAACAAGCTGCCGTGCTTGACGTCGGCCTCGGGCTTGAGGATGCGACTGCACATCATCGGCGTCAGCGTGAGCGAGACAAATCCCGAAATCAGCACCGCGACGATGATGGTGACGGCGAATTCGTGCAGCAGTCGTCCGAGGATGCCGCCCATGAAAAGCACTGGAATAAATACGGCGGCGAGCGAGATCGTCATCGAGAGGATCGTGAAGGCGACTTCCTTCGAGCCGTCGAACGTCGCCTGAAGTGGGCTCTTCCCCATCTCGATATGGCGTGAGATGTTCTCCAGCATGACGATCGCGTCGTCCACCACGAAGCCTACGCACAAGGTCAGCGCCATCAGCGAGATGTTGTCCAGGCTGTAGCCGAACAGGTACATGAGCGAGAACGTGCCGATGATCGACATCGGGAGCGCCACGGCCGGAATGACGGTGGCCGGAATGTTGCGGAGGAACATGAAGATCACCATCACCACGAGGGCGAGCGCCAGGATCAGTGAAAACCTCACGTCCTCGACCGATTCGCGGATGGTGGTCGACCGGTCGTACATCACGTTGATGCTGACCCCCGCGGGGACCTCGGCGCGGAAAGTCGGCAACAGTTTTTTGACGGCGTCCACGACCTCGATGGTATTGGTGCCCGGCTGCCGGTAGATTGCAAGGATGATGCCGCGCTGATCTTTGAACCACGCGGCGAGCTTGTCGTTTTCCACGCTGTCTACGACGCGTCCGAGCTCGCTCAGGCGGACCGGCGCACCGTTCCGGTAGGTAACGATGACGGGCCTGAAGGCGGCGGCGTCGTAGAGCTGGCCCGTCGCCTGTATGGCGAACATTCGGTCCTTGCCGTAGAGGGTTCCGGTGGGCAGATTGACGTTGGCATTGGCGACTGCCTGCTCGACCTCGTTGATGCCGACACCGCGCGCGGCGAGCGCATTGGGGTCGACCTGCACGCGCACCGCGTATTTCTGCTGGCCCTGCACCTGGACCTGGGCCACTCCGGAAATCGTCGAAATGCGCTGCGCGAGAAAGGTTTCCGCGTACTCGTTGACGGTGGAAAGCGGCAGGGTATCGGAGGTGAGAGTCAGGAAGAAAATCGGCGCATCGGCCGGATTCACCTTTCGGAACGAGGGGGGCGTCGACATGGTCGGCGGCAGCTGCTTTGTCGCGGCGGCGATCGCCGAATTCACGTCCTGCGCCGCGGCATCGATATCGCGGTCGAGCGAGAACTGGATGGTGACGGTGGAAATGCCCTGGCCCGAGAGCGAAGTCATCTGGTCGATGCCGGCGATCGTCGAGAACTGCTTCTCGAGGGGTGTCGCCACCGCGGCGGCCATGGTCTCCGGGCTCGCACCCGGGAGCTGCGCCGAGACCTGGATGGTGGGGAAATCGACGTTGGGCAGCGACGAAACCGGTAGCAAGCGGTAGCTCGCCAGTCCGAAAATCAGAATTCCGGCCATGACCAGCACGGTCATGACGGGACGGCGGACGAAGAGTTCCGATAGATTCATGGCGGAGAACTTTAAGACTTGACTTCGACCTTCGCTCCGGCACTGAGGCGCAGCTGGCCCTGTGTGACCACCCGTTCGCCTTTTTCCAGACCGCTCCCGATGATCGCGCGGTCCCCTTCGGTCCGCTGGACCGTGACGATGCGCAACTCCGTGGTCATGTCGGGCTTGACCACGAAGACGTATTGGCCATTGGGACCGGTTTGCACCGATTTGGATGGCACCACCAAGGCGTCGTTCTGGTCGTAGAGCTTGATCCTCACGTTGACGAACTGGCCGGGCCAGAGCGCGTTCTCGCCGTTTTGGAACTGAGCCCGCAACTTGATGGTCCCGGTGCTCGGATCGACGGCGTTATCGACGAAGACCAGCGTTCCGGAAGCTGCGGGTTGATCCGAGCCCGGGGCCAGCGCATCGACCGAGAGCGGCCCCGACGACATGTAGCCGCGAACGGCGCGGAGCTGCTGCTCTGGCACGGAGAAGTTCACGTAGATCGGGTGGACTTGGTTGATCACCACCAGGGGAAGCGTGTCGTTCGCTTTGACGAGGTTTCCCATCTGAATCTGGATCTTTCCGGGGTAGCCGTCGATCGGAGAGCGAATCGTGCAGTACTCCAGATTGAGCCTCGCGTTGTCGAGTGCGGCGCGGCTCCCCTGGGCCACGGCCTCTGCGGTGTCGGCGTTGGTGCCGATTTGCGCGTAGGCTTCCTTCGACACGAAGTTTTTCGCAAGTAGTTCCTGGTAGCGGCGTTCCTGTGAGCGGGCTTGGTTCTTCTGCGAGGTGTCGCGCAGGAAATTGGCTTCGGCCTGACGCAGTGCCGCCTCGTAGGGGCGCGGGTCGATCTTGAAGAGCACGCGACCTCGTGGGACTTCCTCGCCTTCCTTGAAGCCGACTTCCACGATCTGTCCGTCGACACGTGCCTTGACCGACACGGTGGCGTAGGCCTCGACGTTACCGATGGCTAGGAGCCGCAAAGGCACGACCTCCTGCAGGACCGGCGCAACCGAGACGGGAATCGCCGAAGGTCCCTTGGATGCCTTGCGCTCGTTCGCGCGTATCTCGGTGCCGAAATAGGCGAACAGCACGACCGCGACGACGAGCAAACCGACGCCGCCGAAAACGACCAGGCGCTTGGCCGAAGGTGCCGCGACGTGCGATCGCAACGAAGAATCCATGGATTTGCTAACGACGTGAAAAAGCCGCGTATTCCATCAGCTACCGCGGACCCCGGTCCCCTGCCGGTGTCGCTCGCTGCCTGGTCGGCAAACGCTTAAATTTACGGCAAAAGGCGCTCCGATGCAAAGAGGTTCTCAACACTTTCCCGATCCCGAACGAGGTGAGCTGTTTTCCCGTCGACCATCACCTCGGCAGGACGCGGCCGGGAATTGTAATTCGAGCTCATCGTCATGCCGTAAGCGCCCGCCGACATGATCGCGAGAAGGTCCGCGGCTGCGACCGTGAGCGCGCGTCCCCGGGCGAGAAAATCCGCCGATTCGCAGACCGGACCCACGATGTCGTAACGCTGTGCCGGGCCGTTACGCCGCGCTACCGGTAGGACCTCGTGCCAGGCATCGTAGAGTGCCGGGCGCAGCAGGTCGTTCATCGCCGCGTCGGTCACCACGAAGTTCTTTGCCCCCCCTTGCTTGAGATATTCGACGCGAGTGAGCAGGAGCCCGGTGTTTCCGACAAGGGAACGGCCGGGCTCGAACAGGATTCGCACGTCGCGCTTGCCAAGGCGACGGAACAGGCCCTCCAGGTAATCTTTCGCCGCCGGGGGCGCTTCGTCGCGATAACGGATGCCGAGCCCTCCGCCCAGATCGAGATGTTCCAGATGCACTCCTGTGGCGTCCAGAACATCGACAAACTCGAGTACTTTTTCAAGCGCGGCGACGAACGGCTCGACGTCGGTAATCTGCGAGCCGATATGGACATCGATTCCGGTGACTCGAAGTTCCGGCAGCTTCACCGCCTTGCGGTAAAGCGGGAGCGCTGCGTCGTAGGGGATTCCGAATTTGCTTTCACGCAAGCCGGTGGCGACGTAGGGGTGCGTCTTGGGATCGACGTCGGGGTTGATTCGCAAGGACACGGGCGCGATCTTGCCCATGCTCCGCGCAACCGCGGCGAGCCGAGCCAGTTCTCCTTCGGACTCGACATTGAAGCACAGAACTCCGGCCTCAAGCGCGCCGCGCATCTCGGCCTCGGTCTTGCCCACGCCGGAAAAAACAGTCTTGGCTGCGCTGCCTCCCGCGGCGAGGACCCGTGCGAGCTCGCCGCCGGAAACAATATCGAAGCCCGAACCCAACCGTGCGAGAACGTTCAGTACCGCGAGATTGGAGTTGGCCTTGACCGAATAGCAGATGAGGACTTCGTGCCCTGAGCAAGCCTGATCGAACTCGTGGTATGCGAGCTCCAGCGCGGCGCGCGAATAGACGTAGCTCGGCGTGCCGAAGCGCTCCGCGATCTCGACGAGAGGCACGCTCTCCGCGCACAGCGTGTCGTCCCGGTACGAAAAAAAATTCACTGGCGCGGAGCGGGTTTGCTATCCTGCTTCGGATCTCGCTCCGGCGGGGGAAGATAGAGCGCTGCCTTGTTGCCGCAGGCCGAGAGGACGAGGAAAACGACGATGAGGCCAACGGCGCGGCGCATGGCGATGCTGATAGGTAATTTGTGCAAACGAGTTTAGCACGGCGATGACCCCGAGCGAATTCGACAGCCTGGCCGATGCGATGCTGGAGCGGATTGCGCGGGCCGTGGAGGAAAGCGGGGCCGATTGCGACTGCGAGCCGAGGGACTCTGGCGTATTGGAGCTCGAATTTGCCGACGGCAGCCGCATTGTCGTCAATCGCCACTCTGCAGCGCGTCAGATCTGGGTCGCAGCAAGGTCGGGAGGCTACCATTTCCTCTGGAATGGGTCGGACTGGGTCGACACCCGTGACGGCGCCGAGCTGCTCGCGGCTCTGTCGAAGCTGATGAGCGAGCAATCGAAGCGGGCGGTCGTGTTGCGCTAGGTAGGCCGCGGCGAGATGCGTCCGCGGAGCTTGCCGATCGAATCAGAACAACTGATTCCTCGCGTCCTCCGTGGTCCGCACTCCCGGATCGATCGGACCCTGTTCCGGCGGGACGTTTTCGCGAAAAAAGAATTCTGGCCTTCCATCGGGCGATTGAAGGCCGTTTTCGTTGACCTTGGCCATGACGACGCCCTCGGGATTGCGCTGGACCATTTCCGGCGTGCCCTTCAGCGCCTTGGCCATGTAGCTCATCCAGATCGGCAGCGCCGTGACCGACCCGGTCTCCCCGGGGCCCAGTTTTTTCGGCTGATCGAAGCCTACCCATGCGATGCCGACCAGGGTCGGCTGATAGCCGCTGAACCAGGCATCGATGTAGTCGTTGGTGGTGCCGCTCTTGCCGGCGAGATCCTGGCGCCCGAGGACCATGGCGCGGGCCCCGGTTCCGTAGCGCATGACATCGTGCATCATGCTGTCCATGATGAAGGCGTTGCGGGTGTCAATGACCCGCAGCGATTCGTCCCCGGCGTGAGCCGGCTGCGCCTGCGCGAGAACGTTGCCACGGTCGTCGACGACCTTCTGAATCACGTACGGCTCGGTGCGATATCCGCCGGTGGCAAATACCGAAAAGGCGCGGGCCATCTGAAGGGGCGTGGCTGAGCCTGCCCCGAGCGCCATGGTGAGGTAGGGCGGGTGGCGATCGGCATCGAAGCCGAATCGGGTGATGTAATCCTGGGCGTACTGCGGACCGATCGTCTGCAGGATGCGTATCGACACCATGTTCTTCGACTTCGCGAGCGCCATGCGCATGCTCATGGGCCCTTCGTACCTGCCGTCATAGTTCTTGGGCTCCCATACCTGCCCTCCCGTGAGTGCCGCGTCGACCACTACCGGGGCGTCATTGATCACGGTGGCCGGCGTAAAACCCTTTTCCAGCGCGGACGAATAGATGAAAGGTTTGAAACCCGAACCCGGCTGGCGCCAGGCCTGGGTCACGTGGTTGTACTGGCTCCGGTTGAAATCGAAGCCGCCGACGAGCGATCGCACCGCACCGTCCTGCGGGTTGACCGAGATAAATGCGCCCTCGGCCTCCGGGAGCTGAACAATCTGCCAATTGTCATGGTCGTCCTTCTGGATGCGAATCAAAGCGCCACGCCGGATCCTGCGGGTCGGTGGTGTGCGGGAATCGAGCATGCGCTCGGCGAACTTGAGGCCCTCTCCGGACACGGTCACGGTCTCTCCTCCGCGCCGATAGGCCGTCACCCGTTTCGGCGTCGCTTCCAGGACGAGTGCCGCCAGGAGGTCATCGCTGTCGGGATGGTCTTGCAAAGTCTCCTCGTAGTCCTCCTCCTGCGCATCCTTGAGATCGACGAATCCCTCCGGGCCGCGATAGCCGTGGCGCCGGTCGTATTCGAGCAGGCCCTGGCGAACGGCCGCATAGGCTGCTTCCTGGTCAGCACGCGTGATCGTCGTATAGACGCGAAACCCGCGCGAGTAGACATCCTCCGGATAGCGTTCATAGAGCAGCTGACGGACCATCTCGGCGACGAACTCGGCGTGAATCTCGTATTCGGTGACCGCTTCGCGCCTGACACTGATCGGAGTCTTTTGGGCCTCCTCGTATAGCTCGTCGTCGAGCAAGGCCAGCTCGTGCATGCGCCGCAGCACATAGAGCTGGCGTTGCTTGGCGCGTTTGGGATTGATGACGGGGTTAAATGAGGAAGGAGCCTTGGGCAAGCCGGCGAGCATCGCGATCTCGGCCGGATTGAGCTGCGACAGAGTCTTCCCGAAGTAGACTTGTGCCGCTGCGCCGAACCCGTAGGCCCTCTGGCCGAGATAGATCTGGTTGATGTAGATCTCCAGGATCTGATCTTTGCCGAGACTATTTTCGATCTTGAACGCCAGCAGCGCCTCGTACAATTTGCGGGTCAGCGTTTTTTCCCGGGAGAGGAAAAAGTTTCGCGCGACCTGCATCGTGATCGTCGAAGCCCCTTGAGTCTTGCCGCCGGTCACCAAGTTGGAGTAGGCTGCCCGTAGCACGCCGTGGTAGTCGACCCCGGTATGCTGGTAAAAGCGCTCATCCTCGGCCGCGAGGATGGCCTGTTTCATCAGAGCAGGAACCTCCTCGATGCTGACCACCGAACGGCGCTCTTCGCCGAACTCGCCGATCAGGACGCCGTCGGCCGTATAGACGCGCAAGGGGATTTTCGGTTGGTATTCGGTGAGCGCCTCGATGGAGGGCAGGTTGGGGTACGCCAGAAGGATGACGAAACCGACCAGCGCCAAACCCAGCACTGCCAACCCGGCCAGCGCCAACACCGGGAAGGCGAACCATCGAAGCCACATTCAGGGGATACCCGGAAAAAGGTCGCCCATTATAGATAGCTGAAACAGCGGCAGGTTCACCCTAAGCTACTAATATCGCGCGTGAATAATTTACTTTACAGGGTGGGGGGTTGTTGCTAGCATTTAACGTAAATTATACTAATCGCGCCTAACCGGCCATACCTGAAGGGGAAATCCCGGTTGCAGCTGAATTTGAATATCGATATTTTCAAGCCGAAAGCGCCGCCGCTGTTCGGGATGGATATCTCCTCGTCCTCGGTGAAGCTAGTAGAGCTCGCCGATGCGGGCAGGGGAAATCCGCGCGTCGAGCGTTACGCCATCGAGGCGTTGCCGAAGGACGCGGTCCTCGACGGCAACATCACTAACCTCGATGCCGTGGTCGATGCCGTGCAGCGCGGCTGGAAGAGAATGGCGACACGCACAAAAAACGTCGCCTTGGCCTTGCCCACCGCCGCGGTGATCACGAAGAAGATCATCGTCCCGGCGGGACTGCGCGACGAAGAGCTCGAGGTTCAAGTCGAAACCGAGGCCAATCAGTACATCCCGTTTGCGCTCGAGGAGGTCAACCTGGACTTTCAGGTCGTGGGATCCTCTCCGTCGGGACCGGAAGAGGTCGAGGTGCTGATCGCCGCCTCACGCAAGGAAAAGGTGGAAGACCGCGTCGCGGTGGCCGAAGCTTCGGGACTCAAAGCCATAGTCATGGATGTCGAGGCCTACGCGATCCAATCATCGTTCGAGCTGATCCAGCAACAATTCCCCGACAACGGCAAAGACCAGAATATCGCTCTGGTCGATTTGGGCGCGAACGTCATGAACATCACGGTGCTGCGCAATGAGCAGACCGTGTACACGCGCGAGCAGGCGTTCGGCGGGAGCCAGCTCACGCAGGACATCATGCGTGTGTACGGCATGAGCCTGGAGGAAGCCGAAGCGGCCAAGCGCTCCGGAGGGCTGCCGGAGAATTACGAGACGGAAGTACTGCGCCCCTTTATGGAGAATGCGGCGCTGGAAATCCAGCGGGCAGTGCAGTTCTTCTTCACGTCGACCCAGTACACCTCGGTTGAGCACGTTTTGCTCACCGGAGGCTCAGCGGTGATCCCGGGACTCGACGAGATGGTGCAGAGCCGCACCCAGATCAACGCTCTGGTTGCCAACCCTTTCGCGAGCATGGCGATTTCGCCGCGCGTCTCGCTGAAGAAACTGGTCGCGGACGCGCCCTCGCTGATGGTCGCTTGCGGACTGGCCATGCGGAGATTTGACCCGTGATTCGCATCAATCTGCTCCCGTGGCGCGAGGCGCGCCGCAAGGCCCAGCGCCAGCACCTTGGCGTGCTGGGCGGGATGGTGGCCGTGCTCGGGCTTCTGATCGTCGGCGCTGTGCACTTGACAATTGCGGGATACATCGCGGTGCAAAGCGACCGCAATGAATTCCTGAAAAGGGAGAACGTAAGGCTCGACAAGGAGATCGAGGAGATCAAGAAGCTTAAAACCGAGATCGCGGCTTTGCTCGCGCGCAAGCAGATCATCGAGCGCCTGCAAGCAGACCGAGCCCAAGCCGTTTATATGTTGCAGGAGCTGGTTCAGCAGGTGCCCGACGGCGTCTACCTCAAGGCGATCAAGCAGACCGGCTTGAAAATCAACATGACGGGCTACGCACAATCCAACGCGCGAGTCTCAACCCTGATGCGCAATTTCGCGGCGTCGCCTTACCTGGAGAACCCCGACCTCGTCGAGATCAAGGCCGTGCTCCTGAGCAACAAGCGCGTTTCCGAATTCATCATGAACGTGAGCCTAAAGCAGATCCAGAGCGAAGCAGCCGGCAAATCGGGTAAGGCTGCACCTAAGGCCGCTCCGGCCAAAGGCTGAGACCGATGCGGAAATTTCTCGAACAGTTCAAGAATCTCAATACGCGCGATCCGGGCGCATGGCCGCCGGTACCCAAGGCGATGCTCCTGCTCGGAGTGCTGATCGGCATAATCACAATGGGTTACTTCCTCGATTGGCAGGAAGAGATGGATTCGCTTGAGGCCGGGCGAGCACAGGAAGCAAAGCTGAAGGACGAATACGTCGCGAAGCAGCAGCAGGCCATCAATCTTGATCTTTACCGCCAGCAGCTGCGCGAAATCGACAGCTCCTTCGGCGCGCTTTTGAGGCAGCTTCCCAATCGCTCGCAAATGGACGCGCTGCTCGTGGACATCAACCAAGCTGGGCTCGGCCGCGGCCTGCAATTCGAGCTGTTCAAGCCCGCTCCGGCAGAAACCAAACGCGAGTTCTACGCCGAGCTGCCGGTCACGCTGAAGCTTGCGGGCAGCTATCACGATATGGGGCAGTTCGCGAGCGATATCGGACAGCTCTCGCGCATCGTCACCCTGAACGATATCGGGTTGACGGGAGGAAAAGACGGCTCGCTCGTCATGGACGTCACGGCGAAGACCTTCCGTTATCTGGACGAAGAGGAAGTGGCAGCCCAGAGCAGGGCGGCAAAGGGCGTCAAGGCGGGGGCGGGCAGAAAATGAAAGCGATCGCCGCCATCGCGCTCGGGTTGCTGCTCGCGGCGTGCGGCGGCGAGGAATTCGGCGACCTCAAGTCCGAGCTGAAGGACAAGACCAAGGATCTGCGCGGGAGGATCGACCCCTTGCCCGTCGTGAAACCCTACGAGCCGGTGCCCTACAAGGCTTTCGATCAACCCGATCCCTTCAGCAGCGCGAAAATCGAGCTGGTCACGAAATCGGCGAGCAGCGGCGGCGGAGGCGGACTCAAACCCGATCTGAACCGGCCGAAGGAACCCCTCGAGGCCTATCCGCTCGAGTCGCTGAAGATGGTCGGGGTGCTGCAGCAGAGGAAGGCGAATTTTGCGCTGGTCAAGGCCGATACGGGCCTGTACCGCGTGAAAGTCGGCAACTACATGGGCCAGAATTTCGGCCTTATCACTACGATTACCGAGAGCCAGATCCAGCTGCGTGAGCTCATTCAGGATGCGGTGGGCGACTGGACCGAACGTCAGAGCACCCTGCAGTTGCAGGAAGTCGGAGGAGGGAAATAATGAACCATGTCCTCGCGCGAAGATTTATTCAGGCGGCGATTTGCCCACTCGGGCTGCTCCTGCTCGTGTCGGTCGCCTCGGCGCAGCAAAACAGCATCGAAAATTTCGACGTCACTCAAAGCGGCGGCCAGGTGCTGATACGCTTGACTTTGAAGAACCCGATTGAATCGGCCCCGGGCAGCTTCACGATCGCCAATCCGGCCCGGATCGCGTTCGACTTTCCCGATACGACCAACGGCTTGGGACGGAACAGTCAGGATATTGGCGAGGGGGTCTTGCGCTCGATGAACGTGGTGCAAGCGGGCGAGCGCACGCGACTGGTGCTGAATTTGCGAAACATGGTTCCGTACGAGTCCAAGATCGACGGCAGCAGCCTGCTGATCACCCTGGCCACCACGGGAGGCGCGCAGCAGGCGGCGACCGGCGGAGCGGCGCGTTTCGCGGAAGGCAGACCGGACCTTCAGCACGCGCTGAAAGACGTCAATTTCCGACGCGGACGCGGTGGCGAAGGGCGAATCGTCGTCGAGCTTTCGGACACATCGACCGGCGTGGATATCCGCCAGCAAGGACAAACGGTAATCGTCGATTTCCTCAAGACGAGCGTTTCCGAGGTGTTGCGCAAGCGTTACGACGTGGTCGACTTCGCAACCCCGGTGCAAACCTTCAGCGTTTTCCCCCAGGGCGACAACGCGCGCATGGTGATCGAGCCGCGCGGTCTCTGGGAGCACAATGCCTACCAGACCGACACGCAATTCGTGCTCGAGGTGAAACCGATCCAGTACGATCCCAACAAATTGGTGCAGGGCACGCGTAGCGGATATTCCGGCGAGAAGTTGTCGCTCAACTTCCAGAACGTCGAAGTGAGGAGCGTGCTGAACGTCATTGCGGACTTCACCGACCTGAACATCATCACCAGCGATACCGTAGGCGGGAACCTCACGCTGCGCCTGAAGGACGTGCCGTGGGACCAGGCCCTCGATATCATCCTTCAGACCCGCGGTCTGGACATGCGCAAGAACGGCAACGTGATCTGGATCGCACCGCGCGACGAGCTCGCGACCAAGGAAAAGCTCGCCCTGGAATCCACCGCGCAGATCACCGAGCTGGAGCCTCTGCGGACTGAAACCTTCCAGCTCAACTACGCCAAGGCCGATGCTTTTGCGAAGCTCCTCGCCGATCCCCAGCAGCGCATTCTTTCCAAGCGTGGCGCTGCCTCGGTCGATCTTCGCACCAACCAGGTGTTCGTTCAGGACGTCTCGGTCCGGCTGGAGGAGGTGCGGAAACTCCTCGGCCAGGTCGATGTCCCGGTGCATCAGGTGCTCATCGAGGCGCGGATCGTCGAAGCCAACGACACGTTTGCGAAGAATCTCGGCGTGCGCCTGGGCAATGTGGGCCGACCGGTCAGCCAGAGCAATTCCAGCACGGGTCCGAGCCCGGTAGGCATCAATGAGTCGGGCGTCGCCGTCACCCAGACCGGGACGCTGAACGACTTTGCCAACTTGTTTCCTGTAGGCGGGGGCAACATATCGACGAAGACTCCAGACAATTTGAGCGTCAATTTGCCGGCAGCGCCGGTCGGCAACGCCGCGGCCGCGGGCTCCATCGCCCTTTTGATCACGAACCGGCTGACCGGAGCCCTTCAGCTCGAGCTGTCGGCTCTGGAAGCCGATGGCAAGGGCAAGATCATATCGAGCCCGCGGGTGATGACCGCGAACAACGAGGAGGCCCTCATCGAGCAAGGGACTGAACTCCCCTACCAGCAGGCGACCTCCAGTGGCGCGACCTCGATCTCGTTCCGCAAGGCCAACCTGAGGCTTAAGGTTAAGCCGCAGATCACACCCGACGGCAACATCATCATGAACCTGGACATCAACAAGGACTCGGTAGGCCAGAGCACCAACGCCGGTTTCGCCATCGACACCAAGCACGTCCAGACCCAGGTGCTGGTGGAAAACGGCGGCACGGTCGTGATCGGCGGTATCTACACCCAGACCCTGCAAACCACGATTACCAAAGTGCCGTTCTTCGGAGACCTGCCGTTGCTCGGATGGCTTTTCCGCAACAACTCCCGCTCGGACAACAAGACGGAACTCCTGGTGTTCATCACTCCGCGGATCGTCGAGCAGCGCATCCTGAGCCAGCGCTGACGCTCAACAATCACATGACTCTCAAGGGGCCGGCTATGCCGGCCTTTTGCTTTCGGGCCCGATACGGGCGGGTTGCTACAATATCCCCGTGAAGACAAACCGCAAGCTTTTCCTGGTGGGCATGATGGGCGCCGGCAAGACCACCGTCGGCCGGCAGCTCGCCAAGCGTCTGGGGAAGACGTTCTACGATGCCGATCGCGAGATCGAGGCACGGACCGGGGTGCGCGTTGCCGTGATCTTCGATATCGAGGGCGAGCCCGGGTTTCGCAAGCGCGAGTCCGAGGTAATCGAACAATTGACGGCGCTGAACGATGTTGTGCTCGCTACCGGAGGCGGCGCGGTGCTCGATCCCCGCAACCGCGACAATCTCAGGACCCGCGGCTTCGTCATCTACCTTCACGCCCTTCCGCCGGTGCTGTGGCAGCGAACCCGCGCCGACAAGTCCAGACCGCTGCTACAGGGTGGCGACCCGCGCGACCGGCTCGAGGCGCTTTACGCCGTGCGCGATCCGCTCTATCGGGAGATCGCGGACCTCGTGATCGAGACCGGCCTCCAGGGCATCGGCCCGCTGCTCGCGCAGGTCCTCGCCCGGTTCGACGAAGCATGCAAACTCTCAGCGTAGCGCTCGGGGAGCGCTCTTACCCTATTCACGTCGGTGCCGGACTCCTCGATCGGGCCGATCTCATTGCTCCTTTCCTCGTGCAAAGGAAAGTGGCCGTCGTCACCAACCCCACGGTGGCGGCGTTGTATCTCGACCGCGTCACCGGTGTGCTCGCCCGTGAGGGGGTGGAGGTGGTCCGCATCGTCGTTCCCGAGGGCGAGGAGCACAAGGACTGGCGCACCCTGAATGGGATTTTCGATGCGCTGCTCGAGCAACGCTGCGCACGCGATACCACGCTCATCGCTCTGGGCGGCGGTGTGATCGGGGATCTGGCGGGATTTGCCGCCGCCACCTATCAGCGCGGCGTGCCCTTCGTTCAGATCCCGACCACGCTGCTCGCCCAGGTGGATTCGTCGGTCGGCGGCAAGACCGCGATCAATCACCCGCTCGGGAAAAACATGATCGGCGCCTTCCATCAGCCTCGGGTGGTCGTGGCCGACATGCGAACCCTGGAAACCCTTTCCGAGCGCGAGCTACGCTCGGGGCTCGCCGAAGTGATCAAGCACGGCTTGATCCGCGATGCGGCGTTCTTCGGCTGGATCGAAGCGCATCTCGATCGCCTGCTGGCGCGCGATCCGGAGGCGCTGGAACATGCGGTGGTGCGCTCGATCGCGATCAAGGCCGAGATCGTCGGCCAGGACGAGCGCGAGGGCGGGTTGCGCGCGCTGCTCAACTTCGGCCATACGTTCGGCCACGCCATCGAAACGGGCCTCGGCTACGGCGCTTGGCTGCACGGCGAAGCCGTGGCGGCCGGGATGGTCATGGCGGTCGACCTGTCGCGTCAGCTGGGCTATCTCTCGGAGGCCGACTCCACTCGCATCCGTTCGCTGTTCGAGCGCGCGGGGCTTCCTACAGCCGTAAGAGGGATTTCGCCCGCGCGCTTGCAGCAGCTGATGCGCCTCGACAAGAAAACAAAGGGGGGCCGGGTCCATTTTGTTCTGCTGGAACGGCTGGGTATGGCACTGCTTCGCGCCGATGTGCCCACTGGCGCGATCGATCACACGCTTTCGCGGCTTGCTGCCTGAGTGAGCGCTAACTGTGCCCTGGATTGGGTAGTGTCTCAGTGAGACAGCACCCCGGATTGCTGCCCCGCAGCGCTGCTCTAAGCACTTGAGGCAGCAAGGAAACGCAGGTATAGTCAAAAGCCCGGCCCCGAGAAGTGCGGAACAAGGGAATTTCCGCCGCCGGCAAACCTCATTCGTCCGAACCCAGCGTGATTCTGAACGAGCCCCAGGGTCTGTACCACCCCGCCAACGAGCATGATGCCTGCGGCGTGGGCTTTGTCGCCCATATCAAGGGCAAGAAATCGCATTCGATCGTCGAGCAAGGTCTCACGGTGTTGCGCAATCTCACCCACCGGGGCGCCGTAGGCTGGGATCCCAAGCTCTCGGACGGGGCGGGCCTGCTCATCCAGATCCCCGACAAGTTCCTGCGCGAAGTCATGGCAAGGCAGGGTCTGAAACTGCCGCCCGCGGGCCAATACGGTGTCGGCATGGTCTTTCTGCCGCGTGACCCGGCCTCGCGCTTTGCCTGCGAGTACGAGATCGAGCGCGCGATCAAGGACGAGGGTCAGGTCCTGCTCGGCTGGCGGGACGTTCCCGTGGACAACAGCGACCTCGCGGAACCGGCGAAACGGATCGAGCCGGTGATACGGCAAGTGTTCATCGGGCGAGGCAAAGGGGTGACCGTCACCGACGCGCTAGAGCGCAAGCTCTACATCATCAGAAAGAGCTCGGGCCACGCGATCCAGGCGCTCAAGCTCGCGCACGGCAAGGAGTTCTACGTTCCCTCGATGTCGGCGCGCACCGCGTGCTACAAGGGAATGCTGCTCGCGCACCAGGTCGGCCAGTATTACAAGGACCTGCAGGACGCCCGCGTCGAGTCCGCCCTCGCACTCGTGCACCAGCGGTTCTCGACCAACACTTTCCCTTCGTGGGACCTCGCGCACCCGTTCCGCATGATCTGCCACAACGGCGAGATCAACACCTTGCGGGGCAACGTCAACTGGATCCGCGCGCGCCAAGGCGCGATCTCGAGCCCGGTTCTCGGCCGCGACCTCGAGAAAATCTGGCCGCTGATCTATGACGGGCAATCCGATTCCGCTTCGTTCGACAACGCGCTCGAGCTCCTGGTCATGGGAGGATATTCGGTCGCGCACGCGATGATGATGATGATCCCCGAGGCCTGGGAGAACCACACGCTGATGGACCCGACCCGGCGCGCATTCTACGAATATCATGCCGCGATGATGGAGCCTTGGGACGGACCCGCGTCGATCGCGTTTACAGACGGGCGCCAAATAGGGGCGACGCTCGACAGGAACGGCCTGCGGCCCTCGCGCTACATCGTCACTGCGGACGACCTCGTGATCATGGGCTCGGAATGCGGCTGCCTGCCCGTGCCCGAGGAGAGAATCGTCAAGAAGTGGCGCCTGCAGCCCGGCAAGATGTTCCTCGTCGATCTGGAGAAGGGCCGGATCATCGACGACGAGGAGCTCAAGAACACGCTCGCGGGCGCAAAGCCCTACGCGGATTGGATCGAGCGCATCCGCGTCAAGCTCGACGAGGTCGAAACCGAGAAGACCCCGCCGCTCAAGAGCGCGGTGCGGATGCTCGATCGCCAGCAGGCCTTCGGCTACACGCAGGAAGACATCAAGTTCATCATGGCCCCGATGGCGATGAACGGCGAGGAGCCCGTCGGCTCGATGGGCAACGACTCGCCGCTTGCGGTGCTGTCGGACAAGAACAAGACGCTGTACCACTACTTCAAACAGCTGTTCGCGCAAGTCACGAACCCCCCGATCGACCCGATCCGCGAGGAGCTGGTGACGTCTCTGGTGTCTTTCATCGGACCGAAGCCGAATCTGCTCGGCATCGACGAGATGAACCCGCCTCTCCGGCTGGAGGTGTCGCAGCCGGTGCTCGACTTCTTCGAAATGGAGAAAATCCGGCACATCGAGCGCTACACCAGCGGCAAGTTCCGCTCGTTCGAGCTGGACATCACCTATCCCCTCGCGTGGGGCAAGGAGGCGGTCGAGGCGCGCCTCGCGTCGCTTTGCGCGCAGGCCGAGGATGCGGTGCGCGCGGGTTACTCGATCATCGTGATTTCCGACCGGCTGGTGGAGCGGGAACGCGTGGCCATCCCTGCGCTCCTCGCCTTGTCGGCGATCCATCAGCACCTTGTGGCGAAGGGTCTGCGCACGAGCGCGGGTCTGGTGGTGGAAACGGGCTCGGCGCGCGAGGTGCACCACTTTGCCCTGCTCGGAGGCTACGGCGCCGAGGCGGTGCATCCGCATCTCGCTCTCGAGTCGCTGCTCGATCTCGCGGCGAAGGGCGAGCTCGGCCCGGACCTCGACGGCAGAAAGGCGATCAAGAATTTCGTAAAGGCGATCGGCAAGGGTCTGAAGAAGGTGATGTCCAAGATGGGGACCTCGACCTACATGTCCTACACCGGCGCGCAGATCTTCGAGGCGGTAGGCCTCGCAAGATCGCTTGTGGACAAGTATTTCACCGGGACTACTTCGTCGATCGAAGGCATGGGCGTGTTCGAAGTCGCCGAGGAAGCGATCCGCATACACAAGGCCGCGTTCGATGACATCGACCCGGTGCTGCAGTCGATGTTGGATGCGGGGGGCGAGTACGCTTGGCGCGTGCGCGGCGAGGAGCATATGTGGACGCCCGACGCGATCGCAAAGCTGCAGCACTCCGCGCGGCAGAATTCGCCCCAGGCGTACAAGGAATACGCGGCGATCATCAACGATCAGTCCCGGCGTCACATGACCTTCCGCGGCCTGTTCGAATTCCGCTTCGATCGCGTGAAGCCCGTTCCGATCGGAGAGGTCGAGCCCGCAGCCGAGATAGTGAAGCGTTTTTCGACGGGCGCCATGTCGCACGGGTCGATCTCGGTCGAAGCGCACACGACTCTCGCCGTGGCGATGAACCGCATCGGCGGAAAGTCGAACACCGGCGAGGGTGGCGAGGACCGCAAGCGCTACGCGACGGTGAAGGCCGGCGAGACGCTGCGTTCGCGCCTCGGAGCGAACCGCGTCGCGCGCGACATCGAGTTGCGCGAGGGCGACGTGCTCAAGTCCAAGATCAAGCAGGTCGCCTCGGGGCGCTTCGGGGTGACCGCCGAATATCTCGCAAGCGCCGAGCAGCTTCAGATCAAGATCGCCCAGGGCGCAAAACCCGGCGAGGGCGGGCAGCTGCCCGGGCGCAAGGTCTCGGATTACATCGCCGAGATCCGCTACTCGACTCCTGGAGTGGAGCTGATTTCGCCTCCGCCGCACCACGACATCTACTCGATCGAGGACCTCGCCCAGCTGATCCACGATCTCAAGAACGCGAATCCCTCCGCATCCATATCGGTGAAGCTCGTCTCGGAAGTGGGCGTCGGCACCGTGGCTGCAGGCGTGTCCAAGGCGAAGTCCGACCACGTCACCATTTCCGGGCACGACGGCGGCACGGGCGCCTCGCCCTGGTCGTCGATCAAGCACGCGGGCACGCCCTGGGAGCTGGGCCTCGCGGAGACGCAGCAGACCCTGGTGCTCAACCGCTTGCGCGGCCGGATCGCGGTCCAAGTGGATGGACAGATCAAGACCGGCCGCGATGTGGTGATCGGCGCGATCCTCGGCGCCGACGAGTTCGGGTTCGCGACCGCGCCGCTCGTCGTGAGCGGCTGCATCATGATGCGCAAATGCCACCTGAACACCTGTCCGGTGGGCGTCGCGACTCAGGACCCCGTGCTCCGCAAGAAGTTTTCCGGCAAGCCGGAGTACGTCGTGAACTACTTCTTCCTCGTCGCCGAGGAGGCAAGGGAGTTGATGGCCCAGCTCGGCGTACGCAGGTTCAGCGAGCTGATCGGCCGGACCGAACTGCTCGACATGAAGAAAGGCGTCGAGCACTGGAAGGCGAAAGGCCTCGATTTCTCGCGGATTTTCAAGATGCCCGACATGCCCGCGGACGTCGCGCGCTACAACACTGAAAAACAGGATCACGGCCTCGAGAAGGCCCTCGACAACCGGCTGATCGAGCTTGCGCGGCCCGCGCTCGAGCGCGGTGAGAAGGTTTCGATCGACATGCCGATCCGGAACGGCAACCGTACCGTCGGCACGATGCTCTCGCACGAGATCGCGCTGCGCTACGGGCACGAGGGGTTGCCCGATGGCACGATCCACGCCCGGTTCGCGGGGTCCGCGGGCCAGAGCTTCGGGGCGTTCCTCGCCAAGGGCGTGACCCTCGACCTGATCGGCGATACCAACGACTATTGCGGAAAGGGGCTCTCGGGCGGGCGCATCATCGTTTCGCCATCGCCCAAGTTCCGCGGCGAACCGACCGAAAACATCATCACGGGCAACGTCGTTCTCTACGGCGCGATCGCCGGGGAAGCGTATTTTCGCGGTGTGGCCGGCGAGCGTTTCGCCGTGCGCAACTCCGGCGCCACCGCCGTCGTCGAAGGCGTCGGAGACCACGGCTGCGAATACATGACCGGGGGGACGGTCGCCGTCCTGGGCGTCACCGGACGCAACTTCGCCGCCGGAATGTCCGGCGGCACCGCCTATGTGCTCGACCTCGACGGCGAATTCGTGAAGCGCTGCAACACCGCGATGGTGGACCTGGAGCCTGTCCTTGCCGAGTCCGAGCAGCAGGGCAAGGTGTCGCGCGAGCTCTGGCACAAGGGTCAGGCCGACGAGGTGATCCTGAGGGGCATGGTCGAGCGGCACGCCAAGCTCACGAACAGCCGCCGCGCCAGGGAGATCCTCGAAAAATGGGCGGACTACCGCACGCGTTTCGTGAAGATCTTCCCCAAGGAATACCGGCGCGCTCTCGGCGAGCTCGCCGCGGCGAATCGCAAGGCGGCCGCGTAGATGGGGAAAGTCACGGGATTTCTCGAGTTCCAGCGGCTCGAGGAAGCGCACCAGGAGCCCGAGGAGCGGAAAAAGCACTATCGGGAGTTCATCCTCCGCCTCACCGAACAGGATGCGAAGGTCCAGGGCGCGCGCTGCATGGACTGCGGCACCCCGTTCTGCATGACCGGATGCCCGGTCAACAACATCATTCCGGATTTCAACGATCTCGTCTACAAGCAGGACTGGCGGCGCGCCATCGAGACGCTGCATTCCACCAACAATTTTCCCGAGTTCACCGGTCGCATCTGTCCGGCTCCATGCGAGGAAGCATGCGTGCTGCGCATCAACGACGACCCGGTCGGGATCAAGTCGATCGAGCACGCGATCATCGACAAGGCGTTCGAGGAAGGCTGGGTCAGGCCGCAGCCGCCCGCGCGCAAGACCGGCAGGACGGTCGCGGTGGTGGGATCGGGCCCGGCGGGGCTCGCTTGCGCGCAGCAGCTCGCGCGCGCCGGGCACGACGTCACGGTGTTCGAAAAAAACGACCGCATCGGCGGTCTTTTGCGCTATGGGATACCCGATTTCAAGATGGAGAAGTGGCTAATCGACCGCCGGGTCGACCAAATGAAAGCGGAAGGCGTGGCGTTCCGTACCGGCGTCTTCGTCGGCAAGTCTCGTCCCGGAAAGGGCGTCACCGACTGGGCGGCGGAAACGGTGGCGCCGGAGAAAGTCATCGCCGAGTTCCATGCCGTGGTGCTTTCCGGCGGCGCCGAGCAGCCGCGGGAGCTGCCCGTCCGGGGGCGCGATCTCGACGGCGTGCATTTCGCGATGGAGTTCCTGCCGTTGCAAAACAAGCGCGTCGCCGGAGACAAAGGCGTGCGGGAACTCTGGGCCACGGACAAGCATGTCGTCGTGATCGGCGGAGGCGACACGGGCTCCGACTGCGTCGGCACCTCGAACCGCCACGGCGCGAAATCGGTGACACAGTTCGAGCTGCTTCCTATGCCGCCGGATCCCGAATTGAATCCGGTTTGGCCCTATTGGCCGACGAGATTGCGCACTTCGTCTTCGCACGAAGAGGGCGTGAATCGCGACTGGTCGATCGCGACCAAGGAGTTCGTTGGCGAGAACGGAAAGGTGAAATCCCTGAAAACGATTCGCCTGGAGTGGAAAGACGGCAAGATGAGCGAAGTTCCGGGATCCCAATCGATCCTGCCCGCCGATCTCGTCCTCCTCGCGATGGGATTCGTTTCGCCGGTGCCTTCCGTACTCGAGGCGTTTGGCGTGGAGAGGGATCCGCGCGGCAACGCCAAGGCGACGACCGACGGGAAAGGCAGCTACGTCACCTCGGTTCCCAAGGTCTTTGCCGCGGGCGACATGCGCCGCGGCCAGTCGCTCGTCGTGTGGGCCATCCGGGAGGGCCGCCAGTGCGCGCGCGCGGTCGATGAGTTCTTGATGGGGTTCTCCGAGCTGCCGCGATAGGCTAACATCGCTCCTCCGGCTGATCCTTCCGCTTTTTGTGAATATCGTCATTCTCGCCGCGGGTCCGGGCAAGCGCATGCATTCGAGCACGCCCAAGGTGTTGCATCGCCTGGCGGGCCGGGCGATGCTCGCGCACGTTTTCGATACCGCGAAGCAACTCTCGCCGAAGGTCATCTGCGTCGTCTATGGCCACGGCGGCGAGCTCGTGCGCCAGGCCGTTGAAGAGAACGGCGTCGTCTGGGTCATGCAGGAGCCTCAGCTTGGCACCGGCCACGCGGTGATGCAGGCGGCCCCTCATTTGGACGAGCGCTGGCCGACCCTCGTGCTCTACGGCGATGTCCCGTTGATTCGCGCCGAGACACTGAGGCAGCTCGTCGAGGCCGCCGGGAAGGGCCTGGGCCTTCTGACCGCGACGCTCGAGAGTCCCACCGGATACGGGCGCATCCTACGAAACGGAAAAAAGGTGGTGGGAATTGTAGAAGAAAAGGACGCGAGCGCGCGGCAGCGCGCCCTCCGCGAGATCAACACCGGGATCGTCGTGGCACCGACGAACAAGCTCAAGTCGTGGCTCGCGAAGCTGCAAAACAACAACGCACAGAAGGAATATTACCTCACCGATATCGTCTCGCTCGCAGCGAAGGAGCGCGTATCCGTGACCGCAATCCAGGCGGACGCGTCGTGGGAGGCGCTCGGCGTGAACAGCCGCGCCGAGCTCGCCGAGTTGGAGCGCATTTACCAGCGTAGACTCGCCGCCTCGCTCCTCGAGCAGGGGGTGGCGCTCGCCGATCCGTCGCGCTGCGACGTGCGCGGAAGCCTCGCCTGCGGACGCGACGTGGCGGTCGACGTCAACTGCGTGTTCGAAGGCGAGGTCAAGCTCGGCGACGGCGTCTCGGTCGGCGCGAATTGCGTGCTGAAGGACGTGAAAGTCGGCGCGGGCACGCGGATCGAGCCCTTCTGCCACCTCGAGGACGCGGACATCGGCGCGGACTGCCGCATCGGCCCCTACGCTCGCATCCGTCCGGGCACGCGCACGCGCCTCGCCGAGGGCGTGCACATCGGCAACTTCGTGGAGGTCAAGGCGAGTAGCATAGGCGCAGGTTCCAAGGCGAATCACCTTACCTACATCGGCGACAGCGAGGTGGGCAGGAACGTCAATGTCGGCGCCGGCACGATCGTGTGCAACTACGACGGAGCGAACAAGCACCGCACCGTCATCGAGGACGACGTTTTTATAGGCTCGGACACCCAGCTCGTCGCGCCGGTGCGCGTGGGTCGCGGCGCGACGCTCGGCGCGGGAACCACGCTCACCCAAGACGCCCCGGCGGGGGAGCTGACCCTGTCCCGCGTGAAGCAGGTTTCGGTTCCGGGCTGGGAGCGGCCCGTCAAGAAGAAGTGATCGAAAGGCAAACCGCATGTGCGGAATAGTTGGAGCGATAGCCAAACGCAACATCGTTCCCGTCCTCATCGAGGGACTGAAGCGGCTCGAGTATCGCGGCTACGATTCCGCCGGGGTCGCGGTCCTCGACGGGATGGCCGCCGGATCGCGGGCGACGTTGCGCCGTGTCCGCTCGACGGGTCGCGTCGCGGAGCTTGAGAAGCTCGCCGGCTCGCAGGGCCTCGCCGGGGTCACCGGGATCGCGCATACGCGCTGGGCCACCCACGGCGTGCCGTCGGAGAAAAATGCCCATCCGCACCTCTCGGGCGGGGTGTCGGTGGTGCACAACGGCATCATCGAGAACCACGAAGAGATGCGAAGGCGCCTGCGCGCCAAGGGATACGAGTTCGTCTCCGATACCGATACCGAGGTCATCGCCCACCTCGTCCACTCGAACCTGCAGTCGGGCGCGACCTTGTTCGACGCCGTGAGAAAGAGCGTGGTCGAGCTGGTCGGCGCCTACGCGATCGCGGTAGTGAGCGAATCCGATCCTTCGCGGCTGGTGGTCGCGCGCCACGGGGCGCCGCTCTTGCTCGGCCTCGGCGAGGGCGAGAATTTCGCCGCCTCCGATACTTCGGCGCTCATTCAGGTCACGCAGCGCGTCGTCTACCTCGAAGACGGCGACTGCGCCGAACTCACGCTCGATGGGGTGCGCATCAGCGACTCGGGCGGCAAGGCGGTAAGCCGCCCGGTGCATATGTCGCAGCTCACCGCCGACGCGGTCGAACTGGGGCACTACCGGCACTACATGCAGAAGGAGATCTTCGAGCAGCCCATGGCGGTGGCGAACACCCTGGAGATGGTGACGGGCGCGCGGTCCGTCTCCCCGCAGCTCTTCGGCGCGGAGGCCGAGGGCATTTTCCGCGATGTCGATTCGGTGCTGATCCTCGCCTGCGGCACGAGCTATCACGCGGGGATGGTCGCGCGCTATTGGCTCGAGGCGCTGGCCGGCGTCCCCTGCAGCGTCGAGATCGCGAGCGAATACCGCTATCGGGAATCCGTGCCGAACCCGAAGGGGCTGGTGATCACCGTTTCGCAGTCCGGCGAGACGGCGGACACCATCGCCGCCTTGCAGTACGCCAAGTCACTGGGGCACCGCTACGCTCTCTCGATCTGCAACGTGCCCGAGTCCTCGCTGGTACGCGCGTCCAATCTGCGCTTCCTCACGCGCGCGGGGCCGGAGATCGGTGTGGCCTCGACCAAGGCGTTTACCACGCAACTTGCCGCGCTGGTGCTCCTCACCATGACCCTCGCCAAGATGCGAGGCAGGTTGCCGGCGGCGCGCGAAGCGGAGCTGCTGCATTCGCTTCGGCATTTGCCGCGGGCGCTGGAGCGCGTGCTGCACGTGGAGCCGCAGGTGAAGATGTGGTCGCGGAAATTCGCCCAGCTTGAGCACGCCCTGTTCCTGGGACGCGGCATCCACTACCCCATCGCGATGGAGGGCGCGCTCAAGCTCAAGGAGATCTCCTACATTCACGCCGAGGCCTACGCCGCGGGCGAGCTCAAGCATGGACCGCTCGCGCTCGTGGACGAGAACATGCCGGTGATCGCCATTGCGCCCAAGGACGCGCTTCTGGAAAAACTCAAATCGAACCTTCAGGAAGTGCGCGCCCGGGGAGGCGAGCTGCATGTGCTCGCCGACGAGGACACGCGCATGGTCGCGGGCGACGGCGTCCACGTCATCCGAATGCCCGATCACGCCGGTCTTCTGTCTCCGATCCTGCATACCGTGCCCCTGCAGCTGCTCGCCTACCACGCGGCGCTGGAGCGGGGCAACGACGTGGACAAGCCCAGGAATCTCGCCAAATCGGTGACCGTGGAGTAGGCGGCTCGGTGTCGGAGACTGAAGCACCGCCTTCCCCGGGATTTGCACTCGACCCGGTTTGCGGCATGCCGCTGGATACTTCGGCCGCCAAATACAAGCACTCGCACGCCGGCCGACTCTGGTATTTCTGCAGCCGGCATTGTCTCGACAAGTTCGCTGCCGAGCCCGAACGGTACATCAAGGCGGCAGGGAAGCCCGCCTCGCTGCCCGGCACCGCGCCGGAAGCGATCTATACCTGCCCGATGCACCCGGAGATCCGGCAGATCGGACCCGGAAATTGCCCGAAATGCGGCATGGCGCTCGAGCCTGTCGCGCCAAGCGCAGACGACCAGCCCTACCCCGAGCTGCTCGACATGGCGCGACGGTTCTGGATCGGACTCGCGCTCACGGTTCCGGTTTTTAGCTTGGCAATGGCTGAACACCTGCCCGGCCTGCACGCGGTGTTGCCGAATCCAAAATTCTCCGGCTGGATTCAGTTCATCCTGAGCGTCCCGGTGGTTCTTTGGGCCGCGTGGCCTTTCTTCGTGCGCGGCTGGAATTCGCTGATGTCGCGCAACCTCAACATGTACACGCTGATTGCGCTCGGAATCGGCGTGGCGTTCGCCTACAGCGCCGTCGCATTGCTTGCACCCGGAGTATTTCCTCCGGCGTTTCGCGATTCCCACGGAGGAGTCGGTCTCTACTTCGAGGCGTCGGCGGTGATCGCGGTGCTGGTGCTGCTCGGCGAAGTGCTCCAGTTGCGAGCGCGCGAAAACACGAGCAGCGCCCTTCGCGCGCTGCTCAAACTCGCTCCCCATACCGCGATCCGGATCCGCCCGGATGGCAGTGATGAAGGAGTGCTTCTCGATCAAGTGCAGCGGGGGGATCGCCTGCGGGTGCGCCCGGGCGAAAAGGTGCCGGTTGACGGCGAGGTTCTGGAAGGGCACTCGAGCGTGGACGAATCCCTGATCACGGGCGAGCCGATGCCGGTGGAAAAGCATCCTGGAGACAAAGTCACGGGTGGCACGATCAACGGCACGGGGAGCTTCGTGATGCGTGCGGAACGCGTCGGCGCGGAGACGCTGCTCGCCCAAATCGTGCAGATGGTCGCCGAGGCGCAGCGTACGCGCGCTCCCATCCAGAACCTCGCCGATCTGGTTTCGTCTTATTTTGTTCCCGCGGTCGTTGGCATCGCCCTGGTTGCATTCGTTGTCTGGTCGATCTACGGCCCGCCGCCCGCGATGAGCTTTGCGCTCGTGAGCGCCGTATCGGTGCTGATCATCGCTTGCCCTTGTGCCCTGGGGCTCGCGACGCCGATGTCGATCATGGTCGGAACCGGGCGAGGCGCTCAAGGCGGCGTCCTTGTACGCAACGCCGAGGCGCTCGAGCGCATGGAAAAGATCGACACGCTGGTGGTCGACAAGACCGGCACGCTGACGGAGGGCAAGCCCCGGCTCACCAAGGTTGTCGCGGCCGAGGGAGCAACCGAAGAACATGTGTTGCAGCTTGCGGCGAGCCTCGAGCGTGGCAGCGAGCATCCTCTCGCTGCGGCGCTCCTTCAAGGGGCCAGGGATCGGGGCATTGCGCTGCTGAGCGTCGAGGGCTTCAATGCGGTCACGGGCAAGGGAGTGGAGGGAAAAGTCGACGGCCGGACCGCCGCGCTCGGCAACGCGCGTTTCGCCGACTCGCTCGCCCAAGTACCGCAGGCCCTCAGGGATAGGGCGGACGCGATGCGCGGCAACGGCGAGACCGTGGTGTTCCTCGTGGAAGGCGGGCGCGTTGCCGGGATCATCGGCGTTGCCGATCCCATCAAGTCTTCCACGCCAGAAGCATTGCAGTCGCTTGCAGCCGAAGGCATTCGTGTCGTGATGCTCACCGGCGACAACCTGATCACGGCCCAGGCGGTGGCGAGGAAACTCGGCATTGCCGAAACGCGCGCCGACGTTCTGCCCCATGAAAAAGGCGCTGCAGTCAGGGCGCTTCGCGCCGAGGGTCGCACGGTGGCGATGGCGGGCGACGGCGTGAACGACGCCCCGGCGCTCGCCGAAGCCGACGTCGGTATCGCCATGGGCACCGGGGCCGATGTGGCGATCCGGAGCTCGGGCATCACCCTCGTCAAGGGCGACCTGCGCGGAATCGTGCGCGCGCGGCGGCTCTCGCGCGCCACGATGCGCAATATTCGCCAGAATTTGTTCCTGGCTTTCGTCTACAACGCTATCGGCGTGCCGATTGCGGCGGGGGTGCTCTTCCCCTGGACCGGCCTGCTTCTGAACCCGATGTTCGCAGCCGCCGCGATGAGCGCAAGCTCGGTATCGGTCGTCGTCAACGCGTTGAGACTGCGCCACGCCGCGATCTGACAGGATGCACGGTCGCGCGAAGGGATAGACTGTGGCCTGAGGATGGAACCAGCTTGACGTTTACGTAAACGTAAAGTAGCCTCCCGTTTCTCCAGCCCGATCCGGACGCGTTGGGGCAGCCATGACCGATCTGAGTGCCTCCCGGCACACCGAATACAAGACGAAGAACAAGATCCGCTTCGTGACGGCGGCGTCGCTCTTCGACGGCCACGACGCCGCTATCAACATCATGCGCCGCATCCTGCAGGCGAGCGGCGCCGAAGTGATCCATCTCGGGCACAACCGCTCGGCCGACGAAGTCGTGACCGCCGCGCTGCAGGAAGACGTCCAGGGCATCGCAGTGTCCTCCTACCAGGGCGGCCACGTCGAATACTTCAAGTACATGATCGATCTCCTGCGCGAGCGGGAAGGCGAGAACATCAGGGTGTTCGGCGGCGGCGGAGGAGTGATCGTCGCCGAGGAGATTCGCGAGCTTCAGGCCTACGGCGTCGCGCGCATCTATACGCCCGAGGACGGCCAGAAGATGGGCCTGCAGGGCATGATCAACGACATGCTCGAGCGCTGCGACCAGGACTTGTCGCGGCATGCGCCCAAGGAGTTGAACGGCGTCAAAGGCGGCGACCGCCGGGGGCTTGCGCGCCTGATCACGGCGCTCGAGAACGGCGCGATCGACCACAAGCTTCGCGACCGGATCCAGAAGGAAGCCGACGCGCTCTCCGTGCCGGTGCTCGGGGTGACGGGCACCGGAGGCTCGGGAAAATCCTCGCTCGCCGACGAGCTGGTGCGCCGGCTCCGCCTCGACCAGGAAGACCGCCTCGGCATCGCGATCCTCGCCGTCGATCCTTCGCGCCGGAAATCCGGCGGGGCGCTGCTCGGCGACCGCATCCGCATGAACGCCATCGCGGGAAGCCGCGTGTTCATGCGCTCGCTTGCCACGCGCGGCGCTGAAAGCGAAATCTCCAAGAGTCTTCCCGAGGTGATTGCGGCCTGCAAGATCGCCGGATTCGACCTCGTGCTCGTGGAGACCTCCGGTATCGGCCAGGGCGATGCGGCGATCGTGCCGCTCGTCGATGCTTCGCTCTACGTGATGACGCCCGAGTACGGCGCGCCGAGCCAGCTCGAGAAAATCGACATGCTCGATTTTGCGGACTTCGTCGCCATCAACAAGTTCGACCGCAAAGGCGGCGAGGACGCGCTGCGCGATGTTCGCAAGCAGGTCCAGCGCAACCGCAGGCTTTTCGACCGCTCCGCCGAGGAGATGCCGGTCTACGGCACCATCGCCTCGCGCTTCAACGACGACGGCGTCACCGCTCTCTACCAGGGCATCCTGCCCGCGCTCGCCGAGCACGGTCTGAAGATCAAGCCGGGCTCGCTTCCCCCGGTCAAGGCGCGCGCCTCCTCCGCGAGAAACGCGATCGTCCCGCCCTCGCGCAGCCGCTACCTTGCCGAGGTCGCGGACACCGTGCGCGGCTACCACACCCGCGCCGGCGAGCAATCGAGGGTGGCGCGCGAGCGGCAGCAGCTGCTCGCAGCCAAAGCGATGCTCTCCGCGGCGGGCAAGGGCTCCGCGGCGCTGGATCCGCTCATCGAGGAGAAAGACGCCAGGCTCGACGCGCGTTCCCGGGAGCTCATCGAGGACTGGACGGAAACGAAGAAAACCTACGCCGGCGACGAGCAGGTGGTCAGGGTGCGCGAGCGGGAGATCCGCACCCGGCTCAACACGATTTCCCTTTCGGGGACCAAGGTGCCGAAAGTCGCCCTGCCCGGCTTCGAGGACCATGGCGAGATCCTGAAATGGCGCATGCGCGAGAACCTGCCGGGTTCCTTCCCTTTCACCGCAGGCGTATTTTCCTTCAAGCGAGAGAACGAGGATCCGACGCGCATGTTCGCGGGTGAAGGCGATCCGTTCCGCACTAACAACCGCTTCCATCTGCTGTCGAAAGACATGCCGGCGAAACGCCTCTCGACCGCGTTCGATTCGGTGACGCTCTACGGCTTCGACCCGGACCTGCGCCCGGACATCTACGGCAAGGTCGGCAACTCGGGCGTATCCATCGCCACGCTGGAAGACATGAAAGTGCTCTACTCGGGCTTCGAACTGTGCGATCCGGCGACGAGCGTCAGCATGACGATCAACGGGCCGGCGCCGACGATCCTCGCGATGTTCCTCAACTGCGCCATCGACCAGCAAATCGACAAGTTCAGAGGGAGCAATGCCCGCGAGCCGACTGCCGCCGAGCACGGGGACATCAAGGCGCGGACGCTTTCGGCCGTTCGCGGCACGGTGCAGGCGGACATCCTCAAGGAGGACCAGGGGCAGAACACCTGCATCTTCTCGACCGAGTTCTCCCTCAAGGTGATGGGCGACATCCAGGAATACTTCATCGGCCACGACGTGCGCAATTTCTACTCCGCATCGATCTCGGGCTATCACATCGCAGAAGCCGGCGCGAACCCGATCTCGCAGCTCGCGTTTACGCTCGCCAACGGCTTCACTTTCGTCGAGGCGTACCTGGCCCGCGGCATGAAGATCGACGATTTCGCGCCGAGCCTGTCGTTTTTCTTCAGCTACGGAATGGAGCCCGAGTACGCCGTGCTCGGGCGCGTGGCGCGGCGCATCTGGGCGATAGCGATGCGCGACAAGTACGGCGCGAACGAGCGCAGCCAGAAGCTCAAGTTCCATTCGCAGACATCCGGGCGCTCGCTGCACGCCCAGGAGATCGCGTTCAACGATATCCGCACCACGCTGCAAGCCCTGATCTCGACCTACGACAACACTAACTCGCTGCACACCAACGCGTACGATGAGGCGATCACTACGCCTACCGAGGAGTCGGTGCGCCGCGCCATGGCGATCCAGCTCGTCATCAACCGGGAATGGGGACTGGGAAAGAACGAGAATCCGAACCAGGGCTCGTTCATCGTCGAGACCCTGACCGATCTCGTCGAGGAGGCGGTGCTGAAGGAGTTCGAGGCGATCGCCGAGCGCGGCGGCGTGCTCGGCGCGATGGAGACCGGCTACCAGCGCGGCAAGATCCAGGAAGATTCGATGCTCTACGAGCACAGGAAGCACGACGGCTCGTATCCGATCATCGGGGTCAACACCTTCCGCAACCCCCGCGGAGATCCAGTCCCGCAGAAGCTCGAGCTGATCCGCTCGAGCGAGAAGGAAAAGCAGTCTCAGCTCAGGCGCCTAGCCGAGTTTCACGAGCGGCACAAGGCCGAATCGGCTCCGATGCTGAAACGCCTGCAACAGGCGGTGATCGATGACGAGAACGTCTTCGCGGTGCTGATGGACGCGGTGCGCTGCTGCTCCCTCGGCCAGATCACCTCGGCGCTGTTCGAGGTGGGAGGCCAATACCGCCGTAATATGTAGGGTGGGAGAGAGTATCCCGTCGGTCCCTACGCGAAGTGGCACGCTACTACGTGCCCGTGCCCCACGTCTCTCAACTGCGGCTCGGATGCGGGGTCGGTGCATATGGCGGGGCGGCCCTTTTCCTTGTACAGCGGGCAGCGCGGGGCGAAGCGGCAGCCGCTCGTCGGCTGCTCGAAGTCGAACACGCCCCAGGTGCGGCGTTCGCGCTCGACGGCCACGTTGGTCACGCGCCGGGTCACCTCCGTGGTCTGCTTATCCGCGAGCGACGACCATAGGATGCCCGTGTAGGGATGGCGCGGCTGGTGCGCGATCCTCTCCGCCAGGCCCATCTCGACGATGCGTCCCAGATACATGACCGCGACCTTCTGGCTGACCAGCTCCACGACCGGGAGGTCGTGCGAGATGAACAGATACGTGAGCCCCAGGTTTTTCTGCAGGTCGCGCAGCAGGTTCACCACCTGCGCCTGGATCGAGATGTCGAGCGCGCTCGTCGGCTCGTCGGCGACGATCAGGCGCGGGCGCACTGCGAGCACGCGCGCGATCCCGACGCGGCGCTTCTCGCCGCCGGAAAGTTCCGAGGGGAAGTTTGCGAGCTTGCTGTCCTTGAGACTCACTTGCTCCAGCAGCTCGCGGACGCGGCCCGCGATTTCGGCGTCGCTCGGGCGCTCGTGCACGGTGAGAGCCTCGCGCAGGATGTCGCGCACGCGCATCTCCGGGTTCAGCCCCGCGTCGAGGTCCTGAAAGATCATCTGCATCTCGCGTCGCAGCGGGCGCAACTCGGCGCGGCTCAAGGTGGTGATGTCGCGCCCGTCGAACACGATGCGCCCGCTGCTCGCGTCGGTCAGCCGCAGCACCGTGCGCCCGATCGTGGTCTTGCCGCAGCCGGACTCCCCGACCAGGCCGACGGTTTCGTTTTCCCTGAGATAGAAGCTCACGCCGTCGACCGCCGGAATCACGCGCCCCTGACCGGTCAGCATCGAGACGAGTCCGCGACGCTGCCTGTAGTCCTTGCGCAGGTCGGTGACCTCGAGAATGGTGCGGCTCATGCTTTTCCCGGTGACGGGTACAGCCAGCAGCGCACCTTGTGACCGGGCGCGACCTCGCCGAGCGGGGGTTCGAGCCCGGCGCAGTTTTCGCGGATCGCCTCGGTGACTCGGTTGCAGCGACCGTAGAAACGGCAACCCCGCGGCACCTCGATGGTATCGAGCACCTCGCCTTCTATCGCCTGCAGATAGCTTTTCCGGCGTATCGTCTCCGCGCTGGGGATCGAGGCGAGGAGCGCCGCGGTATACGGGTGGCGTACCTTCGCCTCGGGCGCGAGCACCTCCGCGGCACGACCGGTCTCCACCACCGTGCCGCCGTACATCACCGCAATGCGATCCGAGAGGCGCTGGATCACGCTGATGTCGTGGCTGATGAGCAGCGTGGTGATGCCGGTCTCGGCCTTGAGCTCGGCCAGCAAGTCCACGATGCGGGACTGTATGGTGGCGTCGAGCCCGGTGGTCGGCTCATCCGCGATCAGGAGCGAGGGTTCGGCAGAAAGCGCCATCGCGATCATGGCGCGCTGGCACATGCCGCCGGACATACCGAAGGGGAAGTTGTCAAAGCGCAGCCTGGGCGAATCGATGCGCACGCGATCGAGCCAGTGGATCGCGCGTTCCCTCGCTTCGCTTTCGCGCTTGAGGTTCGTGTGCAGGCGGATGGTCTCGACGAGTTGTTTGCCGATCGTGGAGTAGGGATTCAGCGCCGAACGCGGGTTCTGGAAAATCATCGCGATCTCCTTGCCGCGCACGCCCGCCATCAGTGTCTCCGAGCGCCTGCGCCAGCCGCGCTCGTCCTTCTCCACCGCCACGACGCGCCCATCCTGCTCCGTGACGCGCGCGTATTTCTCCAAGCCGTCGAGCAGGTTGCGCGACGCGCCGTTCGAGTTCAGGTGGATGCGGCCGCTGATCACGCCCGGCCCGGCGGTGACGAGGCCCGCGGCTGAAAGCGCGGTGACGCTCTTGCCGCTGCCGCTCTCGCCCACGATGCCGAGCGTTTCGCCGCGCGTCACACCCAGACTCACGCCGTCCACCGAGCGGATAAAAGCGCGTTTCGCCCGTGAATAGAAATAAGTGCGCAGGTTCTCGATGGCGAGCAGAGGCGCGTCCATCACCTTCTCCGCTTGCCTTCGAGGAGATTGTTGAGCCCATCGCCGAGCAGCTGGAATCCGAGGATGGTCGCGAGGATGGCGAGGGCCGGCGCGGTCGAGGGCCAGAAGTTGCCCTGCAGGAAATAGTTCGCGCCCGCCTGGACCATGTTGCCCCACGAAGGCGTGGGCTCCTGCACGCCGAAGCCGAGGTAGCTCAAGCTCGTCTCGACCAGAATCGCCTCGGCCATGCCGAGTGTGGCCTGGATAACGAGCAGCGCGCGGCAATTCAGCCACAGGATATGCTTGAGAATGACCGTATGCGCCGGCAACCCCAACGCATGTGCGGCCTCGATAAAGCTCTTCTGCCGGAGAAATGCGATCTTGCCCGCGATCAGGTTGGCGATCACCGGCATGCCCGTGATGCCGACCACGACCATCACGTAGTAGATGTCGGCTTTGAATGCGGCGATCACGAGCAGGATCAGCACCAGGCGCGGGAACGAGTCGAGCAGGTTGTCGAAGTAGGTGATGATCGTATCGAACCAGCCGCCTCTGTAGCCCGCCAGGACGCCGAGAATGCTTCCGCCGACGACGGAGATCGTGATTGCGAGCAGTCCGGGCAGGAAGTACGCCTGGATGCCGAGGATCAGCCGCGCCTGCAGGTCGCGCCCGAGGAAATCGGTGCCGAGCGGGTGCCCGGAGGTGAACGGCGCCGCGTTGATCAGCCCGACGTCCATGGCTTGCGGATCCTGGGGCAGCCAGCCGAACGCCCCGAGCAGGTACGAAGCCACCACCACCACCACCACCAGCAGGCCGTAGGACACGTAGACGAGATCGAGCGGCCCCGCCCGCTGCCGCAGCGACAGCTCGGAGAACTCCCCGATGGGGCCGGGCGTCTGGACGTAGCGGCGCATACGCCTTACCTACTCCCTGGACGCGCGCGGATTGACCGCGGTGAAGACGACGCGCTGCAACAGGTTGCCCAGGCGCACGAACGCAGCCGCCACAAGGGCAATACCCATAATGACCGGGAAGTCGCGATCCTGCGCCGCCTGCCACGCCATGCGCCCCATGCCGGGCCAGTTGAACACCTGCTCGACGATCACCGCGCCGCCGAGCAGGAACGGGATCTTCGCGCTCATGATTTCGGTCACCGGGATCAGGAAACCCTCCTTGAACGCATGCCGCCACACGGGCGCGCCCTTGGCGCGCGCGGTGCGGATGTAGTCCTCGGCCAGCACCCGCGACAGTTCCTCGCGCAAGTGGCGGATCATTTCCGAGAGCGTGCCGCTTGCGATCCCGAGCACGAAGATCGGCACGAGGAAATACAGCCACGCGTGCTCCTGCTTCGCCGCCGTTCCCGAGATCAGCGGGAACATGCCGAACTGGTGGATGAAGACGTAGACCACGATGTACCCGAACCAGAACACCGGCACTGCCGAGAGGACGTACGCGGCCAGGGTGGCGGCGGTGTTGCCGGCGGTGCCGCCGTGCGCGGCCGCGTGCACCGCGATCGGCACCGCGATCAGGAGCGTGAGCGCGAGCGAGCCGAGCGTGAGGGTGAGCGTGTAGACGCCGACCCGCGCGAGCTCGGGCAGCACCGGCAGGCCGGTTCGGATCGAGTTGCCGAAGTTGCCCTGCAGCATCTTGCCGAACCACGCCGCGTACTGGCCGTACCACGTCTGCGGTACGCCCAGCGCTTCGCGCATGCCGAGGGCGAGCTGCGATCGGGGCGACTGGCCTTCGAGCAAAACGTTGAGAGGGTCGCCGGGCGCGAGATAGAGGATGGCGAACACCACCACGCTCACGCCGAGCAGCAAGAGCGCGGTCACCGCGAGCTCGCGCGCCAGCGCGCGGCTGACGGGCCTGATCGCCGCGAGCTTCATGGTGAGTGCCGGCTCCGGCCCTCACCCCGTGTGTTCACTTCTGTTCGCTGGCCGGAATGAACCACTCGTCGGCGAACGAGAAGAACTTGTATGGGTGGATCTGCACGCGCCGCACCTTCCTGTGGTACGCGCTGTAGTTGGTGAGCGTCCAGAGAAAAGCGTAAGGCTGTTCCTCGGCGAGGATCGCGTGAAGCTTGCGGTTGATCGTGCGGCGCTTCTCGAAATCGAGCGTGAGCTTGCTCTCGACGATCAGGCTATCCACTTCGGGGTTGGAGTAGCCGCCGAAGTTGTTCTTCCAGTCGCCGATCTCGGCCGAATGGAACAGCGACGAGATATCCGCCGAGTCGTCGAACACCCAGGACGCAAACATGATGTCGAAGTTGTGCTCGAGGAAGACGTCCTCCTTCCACGCCTGCCATTCCTTGAACTCGACGGTGATCGCGATGCCGACGCTCTTGAGATAATTCTGGAACGCGAGCACGACTCGCTTGACCGCTTCGCTCTCCTTCTCGATCGGCACCTTGAGGGAGAGCACGAGCTTCTTGCCGTCCTTCTCCATGATCCCGTCGGCGCCGGGCCTGAAGCCCGCCTCCGTGAGCAACGCGCGCGCCCGCTCCGGGGCGAACGGCAAGGGTTTGATGTCGAGGTTGTACGCCCAGCTGCCGGGCGCGAACGGGCCTGAGATGACCGTGCCCTGGCCGTTGAAGAACGAGTCGAGCATCTCCTGGCGGTTGACCGCAGCCGTGATCGCCTGGCGCAAGCGCCGGTCGGCGAGCAGGGGGTTGCGCACGTTGTAGCCGAAGAACGAGTACGACAACGCGTTGTACGGTTGCAGCACGAAGCGCTTGTCGCCCTGGACCTCGGGCAGGTTGCGCGGGTTGACCAGAACGATCATGTCGATGGCGTTGAACATCAGCGCCTGGGCCATGATGTTCTGGTCGGCGAAGGGCCTGGCGATGAACTTGTCGATATGGGCGCGGCCCTTGAAGTAGTCCGGGTTCGCGACCAGCACCACCTCGCCGTCACCGGTCACTGTCTGGAGCATGTACGGCCCGGTGCCGATCGGGCTGTGGGCGAACCGGTCCTCGCGCGTCAGGTACTGCGGGTTCGACGGGCCGTGCCTGGGGATGATCTTGAAGCTGAACTTCGCGAGAGCGTTCAGGATCGGGCGCTTGAGCGTGATGACCACCGTGTAGTCGCCGGTCTTCTCGACCTTCTCGATGAACTCGTAGCGCACCTTGAGCGGCGTGATGGTCTTCGGGTGCATCATGATGTTGTAGGTGAACACCACGTCGTCGGCGGTAAACGGCCTAGCGGCTTCGCCCTCGCGCGGGTGCCACTTCACGTCCTTGCGCAGGAAGAACGTGAATACGCGGCCGTCCTTGGACGCCTCCCAGCGCTCGGCCAGCTCAGGCACGATTTCCTGCTTCTCGTCGATGCCGACCAGGCCGTTGAACACGAGCTCCGTGATGCGCAGCGAAATCGTCTCGTTGCTCGTGATCGGGTCGAGCGTCGCAGGCCGCCCGTACTCGCTGTAGTTGAGGACGCCGCCGTCGGGGCGCCCGTCGCCCTTCGGCGCGGCATGCGCCGGAAAGCACGATGCCATGGCGACGCCCAAGCTCAGTACCGTAATAGTAAGGATCCGTTTCATAAGTTCCTCGCTCGTTGACTCCGACAGTTGCGATTCATCTTGCGGCTGCTCAAAGTATCTTCACGTCGCCGGCGCTGCGCTGCTCCATGGAGTAGACACCCTGCATCGCCTCCTGAATCTGGCGCACCACGGGAAACTCCTTGCTCATCTCGAAGAAGATCTCGAGACCTTCGGAGAATTTCTTGGTCCGATAGTAGGCCTCGGCCAAGCCGGCGAGCATTTCCGGGTCGTTGGCCTCGATCTTGTTCTTGTTGCTCTTGTCGCGGCCGGCCTCCATGTAGGAGATGGCGCGCGCGTAGTCCTTCTTGCGAAGGTAGTAACTGCCGAGAGCAAAGTTGAGCCGCTGATAGCGCCGCCCGTCACCCGCCTCGGTCACCTGGCCGACGCGCGCGAGCACCTTGGAGCACTGGGCCTGGGCTTCGGCGCAGCCGAGCACGATGTCGGCCAATACCTCGGGGTCGCTGCCGCTCTCCGCCATCGCGGTCCACGCACTCTCGGCTTCGACGCGCCGGCCCTGGCGGTGTGCGATCAGGGCCTGGCGCACCCGGGCGCGCTCGCGGTACTGGACCGGCGTCTGCGCTCGGGCGAGAAAGGCCTCCACGTACGTCGAGGCCTCGTCGCGGCTACCCAGGTCGTTCAATACCTCGGCGAGATAGTATTCCGCGCTCGGTTTCATGCGCGCGTCGGCGGCGGCCTGCTCGAGCTGACGCCGCGCGAGCTCGCGATAAAGCCGCGTCAGGTCCGTGAGCAGCGCGAGATCGTAGAGGTTGATGCTCTTGGCTGTCCCCTTGACCGCCTTGAAACTCTCGACGTAGGAAGCCATTCCGAGGTCGCCTGCGCGCGCCACGGCGAGCGCCTTGTCCGGCGCGCCGGTCGCGGTATAGATCTCGATGAGGTAGCGTCGCGAGCGCGGCGACAGCTCGGGTGCGCGGGTCGCCTCGTCGGCTACGCGCTGCAGGGATTTTGCGGCCGCGAGCTGAGCGCCGCCCTGGGCCGCGGCTCGCGCCAGCGCGATCTCCGCCGCTCCGCCCGTACCGGCCCACATGCCGCGCGCCCCGTTTGCGTCGCGCTGCGCCCACAGGACGCTCCCGAGGCCGACGCCGGCGATCGCCTGGTAGCGCTTCTCGATGCCCGGGTCGGAGCGGACCTGCTCGAAGTGGCGCCGCGCTTCGGCCGAGTTTCCGCGCGCGAGCAGGGCTTCGGCGAGGTGCAGCCGCGCGTAGCGGCTGCGGTCTTCGGTGCGCGTTTTGAGCAGCTTGTCGAGATAATCGATCTCGGCTGCCGCGGCGGTGCGGCCGAGCGCCTCGTGCAGGTCGGCGTTGCGCAGGTAAATCATGCCGAGCACGAGTTGCGCCTGCGGCCGGCGCTCGGCTTCGAGGCGGGCGTCTTCGAGCATGCGCGCCGCCTGCTCGTAGCGGCGCTTCTCGTAGAGCTTCATCGCCGCACTCACCGGGTCGTCGGCGCCATGTACCGGCGCGCTCGCGACTAGGGCCACCGCGAGCGCTACCGCGAACAAAGGGGCAAACGACGGGGGATGGGCGCGGCGCTTCACGGCGTCAGTCCTTGAGCTTCGCGAGGTACACCTGGTCCCACTGATCGACCTGGGCACGAAACGCAATCACGCCGCTCGACGAGCAGGTGACGTCGTGGTTCATCTTGGTTCCCGTGCGTACGAGCGTGCTCGCGCGGGTGTCGACGTCGGCGATGTAGATCGGGTTGTAGGCCTGCCGCTCGTTGCGCACGTACACGATGCGGCGGTTGTCGGGCATCCACGCCGGCCCGCGCTCGACGTCCGGGACCACGTCGGTCGCCACCACCCGCGCCGCCAGCCCCTCGCCCTCTGTCGGGTCCGAGCCGTCTGCGGCGACGACCACGATGGCCCAGGTCTTGGGATCGTCGGCGGGGTTGTAGTTCGTGTAGAACGCGACGCGCTTGCCGTCCGGCGACCACACCGGCCGCAGATCATCGTAACGCCAGGTGCTGAGCGCCTTCGGGGGCGCGGGCGGAATACGCCCCGGTTCCAGCACGTAGACGTCGTGGTTCTCGTTGGTTCCCTGGATGACGGCGAGGCGCTTGCCGTCCGGGGACCACTGCGGATAGAGGTAGGGCCATTCCCCGTGCGTCACGCGGGTCGTGGCTTTCGTGGCGACATCGAGCAGATAGACGTCGCCTTGTCCGCTACGGCCGGAGATGAACGCGATCTGGTCGCGCGCGGGCGACCAGTGCGCGTGCCCGTCCTTCTCCCTGTGAGTCGTGATGCGCACGATGCGGCCGTCGGGCTCGCGCAGGTACAGGTCGTAGTTGCCCTCGCCGCCGTTGCTCATGAACACCAGCCGCTTGCCGTTCGGCGACCAGCTGATGCCGGAGTTATAGCTCGTCTGCTCCACGACCTCCGGGAAGAAGAACGCGCTCTGGCCCGGCGCGACCGGGGCCTGTTGCTGAATGGTCTGGACGACCTCGCCGTTGACGCGCACGATCGCGATTTCCTTGTTGTCGCCGCGCGAGCGCTCGAACGCGACCAGGTCTCCGGCGGGCGACCACACCGGGTTCGAGTCGTTGCGCCCCCGGGCGATGGGAACGAGCGGCCGCACGAATTCCGGTTCGATCCCGGCCGGTTCTCCCGCTGCCGGCCGTTCCTCGGCGGCCGCTGGCAAGGCAACTGCCGGCCATGCGGACGCGACGAGCAAGACAAGCGAAAAGCGCCAGGTGTGCATCGCGTTCGGGCCGGCGCGATTACTGTTCCTGGATCTGATCGCGGTATCGGCGCGCCCCCTCGCGAGCCTGCACGAAGGCCGGATTGCCCTCGAGCTTTTTCGGGAAGAAGTCGAAGTACTCTCGCCACGCGAGGCTCGCGCTGTTCATCACCGCCGGCTGCTTGGTCATCAGATACAGCTTGTGGTACGAGAGCGCGGTGTAGTAGTAAGTGTCGTGCACCGCCTCGTCGTACTCCGCGCTCGGGAAGAAGCGCGTGTTCTGCTTGGCGGTCTGCAGCGCCTTGATGGCCTTGGCGAAGTACGTGGACGCGGCGGTGCGATCGCCGTCCACCAGGCGATTGCCCTTCTCGCAGTACGCGTGGCCGAGATTGGTAAAGGTGACGGCGAACTGCTTGTAGATCAGCTGCTGGTTCTCGGGCAGAGCCAGCACCGCCTCGAACTCGGCGATCGCGCGGTCGTAGTCCTCTTTCTCGTCGAGGTAGATATCGCCCAGCCGCCGGTGAGCTTCGGCGTAGTCCGGGTGCTCGCGCTCGGTGGAGGCGTAGGCCTTGATAGCGCCGTCGATGTCGCCTTGCTGGCGCGCGCGCTCGCCGATCTTGAGGAGATCCTTTTGCAGCACGATGCGGCGCTCGCCGGTGCGGTCCTCCTCCTTCTGGGTGAACTCCATCACCTGGAAGAAGTCGCGGTAGTCCTCGCCGTAGGTCAGGCGCACGCTGTGAAAGCCGAGAGTAATCTGCTTGCCGGCGATCGGCGTCTTGCCGATCTGCTCGTCGTCGATGTAGACGGTCGCCGAAGACGGCGTGGAGTCGACCTTGAACAGGACATTGTTGGCCGCGAGCAGGAACTCGCGCGCTTCGCCGCTCTTGCCGACTTTGACCTTGTCGGTGAGCTGCTGGTAGCCGTGGCGATACAGCGTGAGCGTATAGTTGCGGCCGAGCCGCAGCGGAACTTCCGCCTGACCGTTCGTCCCGGTGGCGCCTGCCCACTCGCCGTTCAAGTAGACGCTGGTGCCGGGAAGTGGATTGACGTCCGTGCCGACGCCGCCTTTCGCGGTGAGCAGGAAGTAGGTGCGTTCATCGCCTTCCCCGCCTTCGCGCGGGATGCGCCGTACCACGCGATCGCCGATCTGCACTTTCTCGCCCTGCTTGAGCGTCGCGACCTCGGCGAGCGAGCTCGCGTCTTCGCCGCGCGTGACCTCGATCCTGCCGGTCTCGCGATAACCCGCCACCTTGCCGCCCTCGGCGAACGTGGGCGCGGTCAGGGTGAACTCGGTACCGCGGCCGATGCGCCAGTTCTTCCCGATGTTGATGCGGTAGCGGTCGTCTTCCTTGCCGACCACCGTGCCCTCGAGCGGGAAGCGCTCGATCACGTTGCTCGCGATGTCGCGCACCGCGCCGTTGATCCCGCCGGCGCTGCGCGCACGCGCGATCTCCGAGAAAATGATCTTGCCGTTCGCGGTGTGGAATTTGACCTCGACCAGGTAGCCGCCGTCGTCCTTGGCGACGCTTCCGAGCACGATCATGTCCACGCTCGCGCGCAAGGGGCTGTCCTGCCAGCCCTTGGTCGTGATGCGTTCGATGCTGAGCTTGCGCTGGTTGACCTCCGCCTGCAGCCTCTCCGCCGGCACCTCGCGGAACGCCGGGAACTTGAACAGCTGCGTGGTCAACGCCTGCTCGGCCTGGGCCGCGACCTCCTTCAGGTCCACGCCCGGCGTGTTGCCGACGACGCGGTAGATGCCGATACGGATCGGCCTGGGCGCGGTCGGGTAGAAGTAGTGCTGGAGGTTGAGCTGGCCTTCGAGCCGCACGGTCGTTTTCCACGTCGCGGGAACGTAACCGGGCGCGGCGAGCGCGATCACGGCCTTCTTGCCCGGCTCGCCGCGGTAGTCGTACGTGTAGCTGCCCTGCGCGTCGGTCTTGCCGACGGTCTTTCCGTCTATGCTCACGCTCAAGCCCGGCACCCCGCTCACGCGGCCGTACTCGTCGGTCATCGCCTTGATCGCCACCACGGTCTGGCGGTTGAGCGCGACTTCGACTACCTGGCCGGGCTCGAGCTGACGTGTCGCGCGGTAGGTGCTGAAGCCGGTCTTGGCGACGCCGATCTCGGCGCCCTTCGCCGGCTGCGTCCGATAGGAGTACACGAATTCGCCCTTGGCATCGGTGACACCTTCTTCCTTGCCGCCCACCGTCACCTTGGCCTCGGGCACCGGCGTACTTCCTTCGCTCACGCGCACGGTGACGTAGCGCGTCGCCTTGAGATCGGCGTCCACGCGGTACGCGACGATCTGATCGCCCTTCGGAAGCTTCACGAGGAAGGCCGTTTTCCAAGGCTCGATGCGGTAGCCGGGCGCCTCCTTGCTCACCGTCACTTCGACTTCGGTGCCGGCCTTCTTGCGCAGCCGCTGCGTGAACAGGCCTCGGGCGTCGGTGACCCCGAGCTCCTCGCGATCTACGATGACCTTCGCCTGTGACGCGGGCTGGCCGTCGATGCTCGCTTTGACCTCGATGTCGAGGCGCTCGCCGCAGGCGCCGAGCAAGGCGGTGGCGAACAGGATGGGAAGGAAACGCGCGTGGGTTGTGGCCATGGTGATCCCTCGGTTATGGCGTCGTCGGGTCTAAAGGCGCGGCGGATGCCTCCGCTCACATCGCGGGCGGCTGGATGTTGACCTCGCCGGGATTGATGATCTTGTCTTCGTCGGTGGCCGAGCCTTTGATCGACTTGCGCTTGGCCTCCTGGATCTTCGGTAACTTGAACTCGACCTTCTTGCCGAAGAAGGAGCCGATCTCGACGGTCTCGGTCTGCGTCTCGTAGCCGATGCGGCTCGCCTCCACTTTGTAGATGCCGGGTTTGATGCTGCCCTTGGGCGACTCGAATTCGCCCTTCTCGTCCACCGTCGCGGAGCTCGAAGCCTGATCGACCGCGGCGGTCGTGTTGATCATGTTGACCACTGCCCCTTTCGGGTTCTCGTTCGGGACCGGCTGCTGGCGACTGTCGACGAGTTGCACCGTGCCATGAATCGTGGCGGCACAGCCCGAGACGAGCAGCAGGGGGGTGATTAGGACAACGAGCGCTCTTGCGGTCATGAACTTTCTCCAGTTGATCGTCAGCGAGTTCACGCGACTGCGGCCAGTCCTCGTTCTCGCGATTCGGTGTTCGCTTTGATTTCCAAATTGTGGATCCGGGTTCGGCACAATCAAGCCGCGGCGGCGCGAATGTCCATAGAACATTCGCGATAACCCCACCTGACCCGTGGTCTGGTGCTCGGCGGCGCGGGTGCACGATGTTCAGTGTGCCCGCTACATCTCCCCCCCTCGCCTAGCCGAGCTACAGGCGCGTGTGGAGCGGCGATTATAACCGAGATTCGGGAAAGTCTAAGGGAGGAGCGGTCGGCACGTCCGGATGAGCACCGCTCATGCCGACGCCACCCTGTCGCGGCCCCGGGACTTGGCGTCATACAACGCCTGGTCCGCAGCGCGGATGACCGCGTCCGGAGTCGTGCCATGCTCCGGAAAGGCTGCGACGCCCAGCGAAATGGTGATGGCGCCCAGATTGTGGCCGTCGTACTTCAGCCGCAAGTCGTGCACGCCCCCGCGGATATTCTCGGCGCGCTGTGCCGCGATTTGCATCGATGCCTCCGGGAGGAGCAGCGAGAATTCCTCCCCGCCGACGCGGCACGCGATATCGCTCTCGCGAACGTACCCTTGCAACAGGAGACCTACGCGCCGAAGGACGACATCACCCGCGCCGTGGCCCAAGGTGTCGTTGATACGTTTGAAGTGATCGATATCCAGAGTGATTATGGAGAGAGCGTGCTTCTTGCGATCCGCGCGCGCCAGCTCCCGCAGGAGGAATTCCTCCAGAAAGCGGCGGTTGTACAAACCGGTGAGCGGATCACGGATCGATTGCTCGTGCAGGGTATCGCGAACTTTCAAGTTGGCGAGCGCTAGCCCGGTTTCTTCTGCCACAGCCGTCGCGAGATTCAAACAGGACTCTATCGAATCGCCGTCTTCCGGCGACGTCGATGCCTCTTTCACGCGTCGCAAGTGCAGCAATCCGAGCGTCTCGCCCTGCGCGAGGACCGGTACGCAAAGGTAGGATGGGACGAAGTTCGAATCCGAGGTCACGTGTCCACAGAGCAGCTCGGTCCGCGGATCCCCGACCGAGTGAGCTTGCGTCTGGCGCAAGGCCCAGCAATCCTGGACTGTGAACGTCTGCTCGCCCGGCGACCTGTCGCCCCAGCTCGCGACGCTCTCCAAATGCTTTCCAGGAGAATGGACGAGATACAACCTGCCGCTCGTTCTCTGGAACAGCTGAGGACCGAAACATTCGACAGCCGCATAAACTTCGGCCGGCGTCACGCCGGCCTTCAGATAGCGGCTCAGCTTGCGAAAGACGAGGTGTTGATGGTGCAGTTGGTCCAGTTCGCGGATCTGGTCGGCGTACAGGCGCGTCATGCGCGCAATCGCGAGACCCTGGCCGTCCGCAGTCTTGCGTTCTTCGGCCTGCTTCATTGCGCGTCCGAATGTCCACGGAAGATTGCTGGGGTTCGTCTTGAAAACGTGATCGCCCGCCTCGCTCGTGAACGTTTCGACAGCGGCTTCTTCGTCGGCGGTTTTGAAGACGAAGATAAACGGCGTACCGGGGCGTAGGCTTTGCGCCATCGCCAAAGCAGTGACTGCGCTGAACCGCGGCACGGAGACGCTGCAGAGTATTGCATCGGGAGCGTAGAGCTCCAGCTGCCGCGTGAAATCCTGGGGCGTCTCGACGCGCCGCGTTTCAACCGCCGCGCCCGCGCGGATCAGCTTGAGAATCTGTAGATCGGCGACCGCTTCGACATCCTCGACGATCAGGATTTTATGCATTGGCGATCGTCACAGGATGAAGCGCTGCCCCCCAACGAGTTACCGCACCGCGCGAACTTCCCGCTGTCGCTCTGTCAGGGCCCGATCGGCGCGCAATGGCTCCCTGGACACGAGAGAACTCTGAGAGTGTAATTGAAAACCGGTCTAAAGTGAGCACCCGTGACGGAACAACCTGACACCTTTCCGCGCCTTCTGTTGCAGCAGGCGAGGCTACGGCCCGCCAGGCCGGCGTTCCGCGAAAAGGACCTGGGCATCTGGCAGACCTGGACCTGGGCTCAGGTCGCGGACGAGGTCCGCATTCTCGCCTGCGGCCTCGCTGCGCTGGGATTCGAGCGCGGCGACCGCCTGGCGGTGATCGGCGACAACCGGCCGCGCCTGTACTGGGCCATGATGGCTGCGCAGGCCCTGGGCGGCGTGCCCGTTCCGCTCTACCAGGACGCCGTGGCGGTCGAAATGGCCTTCGTGCTTCAGGACGCCGACGTCGGCTTTGCGGTCGTCGAAGACCAGGAGCAGGTCGACAAGCTGCTGGAAGTCCTGCCGCAGTGCCCGCGGTTGAAGCACATCTGCTTCGACGACCCGCGCGGGCTGCGCCATTACCGGCAGACGGAGCTCACCGGCTTCGAGGATCTCCGGGCGGCCGGCCGGGAGTTCGCGCGGCGCAGTCCGGGCTTCTTCGCCGGCGAGCTCGAAAAGGGCCGGCCTTCCGATGTCGCGGTGATTCTCTACACGTCGGGCACGACGGGTCACCCCAAAGGCGTGTCCCAGACGCACGCTGCCATGATCCAGACGGCACGGGTGCTCGTGGCCTTCGACGGCTTCGTCGACAAGGACGAAATCCTGTGCTACCTGCCCATGGCCTGGGTCGGCGATTTTCTCTATTCCTACGCGCAGATGCACGTCGCGGGGCTGTGTCTCAACTGCCCCGAGTCCCCCGACACCGTGATGACCGATCTGCGGGAAATCGGCCCGACTTATTACTTCGGGCCGCCGCGGGTGTACGAGAGCATCCTGACCCAGGTGATGATCCGCATCGAGGACGCGGGCTGGATCAAGCGCCGCATGTTCCACGGTTTCATGGCCGTCGCCAAGCGCGCGGGGATGGGAATCCTCGAAGGCAAGTCCGGGATACCGCTCAAGGACCGGCTGCTGTATCGGCTCGGCGAGATCCTCGTATACGGGCCGCTCAAGAACGTGCTGGGCATGTCGCGCGTTCGCGTCGCATACACCGGCGGTGAGGCGATCGGTCCGGACCTGTTCGATTTCTACCGCTCCATCGGCATCAACCTGAAACAGCTCTACGGAATGACCGAAACCTGCGTGACGGTGTGCATGCACGCTTCGGGCGACGTCAAGCTCGAAACCGTGGGGCCGCCCATGCCCGGGGTCGAGGTACGCATCGCCGACTCGGGCGAAGTGCTGGTGCGCTCCCCCGGTCTCATGAAGGAATACCACAAGCGGCCCGACGCGACGCGCGAGGCAATCGACGCGGAGGGTTTCTTCCACACCGGTGATGCGGGTTACTTCGATGCCGGGGGTCACTTGAAGATCATCGACCGCGCGAAAGACGTGGGCAGGCTCGCCGACGGCACCTTGTTCGCGCCGAAGTATCTCGAGAACAAGCTCAAGTTCTTCCCCTACATCAAGGAAGCAGTGTGCTTCGGCCACGGGCGCGACAAGGTCTGCGCGTTCATCAACATCGACATGGCCGCGATCGGCAACTGGGCCGAGCGGCGCAACCTGCCGTATACCGGCTACGCGGACCTCGCCTCGCAGTCCGCGGTGCTCGATCTCGTCCGTGAATGCGTGGAGAAGGCGAACCGCGATCTCGCTCAGGACTCCACGCTCGCCAACTCGCAGATCCAGCGCTTCCTCGTCCTGCACAAGGAGCTCGAGGCCGACGACGGCGAGCTCACGCGCACGCGCAAGGTGCGACGCCGCCACATCGCAGACAAGTACGCGGTGCTGGTCGACGCCCTCTACTCCGACAGGACGAGCTGTTTCGTAGAGACGCAGATGCGTTTCGAGGACGGTCGCAGCGGAACGGTGTCGGCCGACCTGCGGATCGTGGAGGCGAAGACCTTCGGCGCCGCCGCGGCCAGGAAGGCGGCCTGATCTCCCTTTCGCCTGACATGACGGCAGGCAGGGAAATCGGGCGGCCGATCCTCGAGATCGACGGCGTCTCGCTCGCTTTCGGCGGGGTGGTTGCGCTCCAGGGCGTTTCCTTCGACGTCCGGGAGCACGAGATCCGCGCCATCATCGGCCCGAACGGCGCCGGCAAGTCGTCGATGCTCAACGTCATCAACGGCGTCTACCACCCGCAGCAAGGGACGGTCGCCTTCAAGGGCCGCAAGCGCCGCAACGTGGATCCTCACGAGGCCGCGCAGCAGGGTATCGCCCGGACCTTCCAGAACATCGCCCTCTTTCGCGGCATGACGGTGCTCGACAACATCATGACCGGGCGCAACTTGAAGATGAAATCCAATTTCCTGCAGCAGGCAGTCTACTGGGGTGCGGCGAAGCGCGAGGAGCTGGAGCACCGCGCCAAAGCCGAGGCGGTCATCGATTTTCTCGAGATCCAGCACATCCGCAAGACCCCCGTGGGCCGGCTCCCTTACGGCCTGCAAAAGCGCGTGGAGCTCGCGCGAGCTCTGGCCGCCGAGCCCGAGCTGCTCCTGCTCGATGAGCCGATGGCCGGAATGAACCTCGAGGAAAAGCAGGACATGAGCCGTTTCGTGCTCGACGTCAACGACCAGATGGGCACCTCCATCGTGCTGATCGAGCACGACATGAGCGTTGTCATGGACCTGTCGGATCGGGTGGTCGTCCTGGACTACGGCCGCAAGATCGCCGACGGCACGCCCGACGAGGTGCGCAACGACCGCGGCGTAATCGACGCGTATCTGGGAGTCGCGCACTAGCATGCAATTCTTCTTCGAGGTGCTGATCGGCGGGCTGCTTGCGGGGGTGATGTATTCGCTGGTCGCGCTCGGCTTCGTGCTCATCTACAAGGCCTCGGGCGTGTTCAATTTCGCTCAAGGGGCAATGGTCTTCTTCGCGGCCCTCACGACCGTGGGATTCATCTCGATGGGCGCCCCGTTCTGGCTCGCGGTGGCGCTCGCCCTTCTCGCGATGGTGGCGCTCGCGTTTTTCACCGAGCGCGTGGTGCTGCGCCCGCTCGTCAATCAGCCTCAGATCACGCTTTTCATGGCGACCATAGGCCTGGCCTTCTTCATCGAGGGAATCGCGCAGCTCACCTGGGGCGCGAATGTCCACGCGCTCGACCTGGGCATCGCCGACGAGCCGATTGAATGGCTGATCGGCAATACCGGGATGAACATCAGCAAATTCGATCTCGTCGCCTCCGGGATCGCGGCTGCGCTGGTGGCGGTGCTCGCGGTGTTCTTCAACAAGACCCGAACCGGGCGCGCGCTGCGCGCGGTCGCCGACGACCACCAGGCCGCCCTCGCAGTCGGCATCTCGCTTCAGAGGATCTGGGTGATCGTGTGGATGGTCGCCGGATTCGTCGCGCTCGTGACCGGGCTGCTATGGGGTGCGCGCAACGGCGTGCAGTTCGCGCTCACCTTTCTCGCGCTGAAGGCCTTGCCCGTGCTGATCCTGGGCGGGTTCGAATCGATCGCCGGGGCGATTGTCGGCGGGCTCATCGTAGGTGCGTCGGAAAAACTCGCCGAGGTCTACATCGGCCCGCACGTCGGCGGCGGCATCGAGTCCTGGTTCCCCTACGTGCTCGCGCTCGCTTTCCTCCTGGTGCGCCCGGAGGGCCTTTTCGGCGAACGGCGAATCGACCGGGTCTGACGAGTCATGCTCTACCGCGAAGCCGGACAGTTCAAGACCACCTACGCCGCGGACCAGCAGCTCTTCCCGATCCGCCAGGACCGGATCGCCATGGCAATCCTCCTAGCAGCCGTCTTCGTCGGTGTGCCGCTCGCCGCCGCGACGCCCGCGATCGCCGGCGCGATCGACTTCAACTACTGGTTCAGCGGCGTGTTGATTCCCTTCCTCATCTTCTCGCTCGCCGCCCTGGGCCTGAACATCCTCACCGGTTACGCCGGGCAGCTTTCGCTGGGCACGGCGGCGTTCATGGCGGTGGGCGCCTTCGCCGCCTACAACTTCGAGCTCCGGGTGCCGGGAATGCCGATGCTGCTGTCCTTCGTTCTCGCCGGGATCGTCGCGGCGCTGATCGGGATCGTGTTCGGCCTGCCGAGCCTGCGCATCAAGGGCTTCTATCTCGCGGTCGCGACCCTCGCGGCGCAATTCTTCGTTGTATGGGCGCTGACCAAGTTCGGCTGGCTCTCCAATTACAGCTCCTCAGGCGTGATCACCGCTCAGAAGCTCGTCGTCTTCGGCTACACAGTCGACACCCCGGTGAAGCGCTACCTGCTGGTGCTCGCGATCGTGAGCGTGATGGCGCTGGCGGCGAAGAACATGGTGCGCAGCTCCATCGGCCGGGCCTGGATGGCAGTGCGCGACATGGACGTCGCCGCCGAGGTCGTCGGAATCCCGATGGTGAAAACCAAGCTCCTCGCCTTTGCCATCAGTTCGTTTTACTGCGGGGTGGCCGGCGCGCTCTACGCGTTCGCGTATCTGGGCACGGTCGAACCGGCGGGATTCGAGCTCGAACTTTCCTTCAGGATCCTCTTCATGATCATCATCGGGGGCGTCGGCAGCATCCTGGGTTCGTTCCTCGGCGCCGCCTTCATCGTGCTCCTGCCGATCTTCATGGACCTTTCGGCTGCCACGATCGAGCGATCCTTCGGCTTCGCCCTTCCCGCGGGGCTGGTGTCCAACCTGACGCTGATCCTGTTCGGCGCGCTCATCATCTTTTTCCTCGTCGTCGAGCCGCTGGGCCTTGCGCGCTTGTGGCAAATCGCCAAGGAAAAGCTGCGGCTCTGGCCTTTCCCCCACTGAAGGGGCTGGGTTTTCCGATCTGCGACAATTGGGCTATATTAGGCGCGGCTGTTCATTCCGATAACCTGTCGAAACAGGGAGATCACCATCCAAAGGAGGGTTCCAATGCTGCGGAATTTCAGACTAAGCGCGTTGCTGGGTGTGGCGGTGTTCGCCTTCGCAGGCACGGCCTATTCGCAGAACGAACAGTTCGTCCCGATGAACGGCTACTGGGTCGGCCCCTACGCGGCCGGCGGCTCCGGCATCTTCGGGGGATTCATCGACTACATGAACATGATCAATTCGCGCGACGGCGGCATCAACGGCGTGAAGCTCACCTACGAGAAGTGCGAAACCGAGTACAACAACGCGCGCGGCGTGGAATGCTACGAGCGCACGAAGAAACGCGGCCCCACCGGAGCTTCGCTCGTGCACCCGCTCTCGACCGGCATCACCTATTCGCTCATAGACAAGGGGACATCCGACCACATTCCAATCGTGTCGATCGGTTACGGCCGCACCGATGCCTCCGACGGGCGCGTGTTTCCGTGGGTGTTCCCCCTCATCACCAATTACTGGAGCCAGAACACCGCCAAGATCAAGTTCATCGGCATGAAGGAGGGCGGGATGGACAAGCTGAAGGGCAAGAAGATCGTGAACATCTATCACGACTCGGCCTACGGCAAGGAAACGATCCCCGTGCTCGATGCGCAGGCGAAGAAATACGGCTTCGAAGTGAGCCACATCCCGGTCGCGCACCCGGGCAACGAGCAGCAGGCGCAGTGGCTGCAGGTCCGCCAGATCAAGCCCGACTGGGTGATCCTGCGCGGCTGGGGCGTGATGAACCCGACCGCGCTCAAGGCCGCCGCCAAGATCGGCTTCCCGCGCACCAAGATCGTGGGCGTGTGGTGGAGCGGCGCCGAGGAAGACGTGATCCCGGCGGGCGACGCGGCCAAGGGCTACATCGCAGCGGCGTTCAACGTTTCCGGGAGCAACTACCCGGTGGTCAAGGAGATCGAGAAGTTCGTCTACGCGAAGGGCAAGGGCGAGATGGAGGACAAGAGCCGCGTCGGCAGCATCTACTACAATCGCGGCGTGGTCTTCGGCATCGTCACCACCGAGGCGATCCGCACGGCCCAGGAAAAATACGGCAAGGGCAAGCCGATGACCGGCGACCAGATCCGCTGGGGCCTCGAGAACCTGAACATCGACGACAAGAAGCTGAAGCAGCTCGGCGCGACCGGCTTTATGCAGGCGCTGAAAGTGTCCTGCATGGACCATGAAGGGGGCGGATCGGTGAAGTTCCTCCAATGGGACGGGGCGAAGTGGAACACGATCACCGACTGGATCACCTCCGACCAGTCGATCGTAAGGCCCATGATCGAGGAGTCCGCGGCGAAATACGCCAAGGAGAAGGGCATCACACCGCGCGACTGCTCGAAGGAGGGTTAAATTATTTCCGACCGCCTCTCCCTCGCTCGCGGGAGAGGGGACGGGAAACTCTCAACCTTCCTTCGAACAGTCGCGCGGTGTGATGCCTTTCTCCTTGGCGTATTTCGCAGCGGACTCCTCGATCATGGGCCTCACGATCGACTGGTCGGAGGTGATCCAGTCGGTGATCGTGTTCCACTTCGCGCCGTCCCACTGCAGGAACTTCACCGACCCGCCGCCCTCG